>JBBDRQ010000063.1:0-22369 GCA_040905365.1 Actinomycetota bacterium | reverse complement strand
CCAGGGGGCAGCTCACGCCGCCAAACGCCCCGAAGGTTGGTGGTCACGGCACTAGTGACCGGCGGCGGCTCCCGCCTTGTGGCGGCTCGCCAGATCGATCAGGTACCGGCGCAGCTGGTCGATCCCTTCGCCGGTGCGAGCGCTGGTGAACATGGTCTCCACGCCCGGGTGAACGCCGTCAAGATGATGTTTGAACAGCTCCAGGTCGTACTCGAGATACGGCAGAAGATCGATCTTGTTGCAGATCACCAACTCGCAGGCCCTGAACATCAGCGGGTACTTGACCGGCTTGTCCTCGCCCTCGGTTACCGACGCCACCATGATCCGTACGTCCTCGCCCACCTTGAACTCGGCCGGGCACACCAGGTTGCCGACGTTCTCGATGATCAGCAGGTCGATGTCGTCCAGCGGAAGGTCGTGCAGAGCAGAGCGCACCATGTTGGCGTCGAGGTGGCACTCCCCGCCAAACCCGTTGTCGGTTTGAATCTGAACCACCGGAAGGTGCAGGTGCGACAGCCGGTCTGCATCTAGGCTGCCCTGGACGTCGCCCTCCAGCACACCGACGCGCACATCTTCCATGTCGGCCAGGACCTTCTGCAGCAGCATGGTCTTGCCGGCGCCTGGGGCACTCATCAGGTTAACTACCGTCACCCCGGAGCGGTCGAAATCCGCGCGGTTGGCCTGGGCGAGGGTGGTGTTTGCGTCCAGGGCGTCCTCGACGACCCTTACTTTGGTGCGGTGCATGCCTCGTCCTCCTCCACTTCGATAGATTCGACCTGAAATTCCTCGCCGCTTAACACCTCGACTTTGCCGGCGACGCAGGCAGGACAGCGAAAGGTCGGGAAATCCGGCTCCCACCTTTCGTCACAGCTGGTGCAGTGCAACCGTGCCGGAACAATCTCAATCTCCAGCTTCGCACCCTCCACCACCGTATCCCGGGTCACGATGTCAAAGTAGAACAACAGCGAATCGGGAACCACCTGACGGAGCTTGCCTATCGTGAGATTCACAACCTTGACCGGCCGGCCCTTGGCGTGCTTCTCCACAGTGGCCGCAACGGCGCTGCTTAGAGCCATCTCATGCACGGCGGCCAGCTCCTAAGAAGAGGCGAACTCGGCCTGCAGGTCGCGCACAGTGCTAAGTACCAGCTCGACGGCGCCGTCGACGGCGGACTCCACCGCCTCCGAGAGCCCGATACCAAAATCCTCGACCGCGGTGGGCTCGCAAGCAACTATTACCACCTTACCGGGCCAAGCACCGGTCGATTTTATGAACCGCAAGACGGTTTCGGGATCCATGCCGTGCGGATCCATCATCATCCCGTCATGGATCTCTCCCTCGACGTGGCTCTCGTCCACCTCCATTACGTACAGAGTCCCCGGATCTCCCCCTTGCCGGGAAATATCCACCAGGACCAGCGCAGCAAAACCTCTGTGAAGCTCGTACGCAAGATCCAATCCGCCGATGCCGAAATCGGTCACGGTCAACCCTTTGGGCAGCTCACGCGCGTTCAATCGCTGGGCAACCTCGCTGCCGAAGCCGTCGTCTTTCATCCAGATGTTGCCTATACCGGCAACGAGCACCTGGTCGTCCAGGGGTGATGATTCAGAAGTCATTCGGGTAGGACCTCCACTTCGTGGGCAAAGAAGTACATGAAGCGGTTGGTTTCTCTAAGCAGCTGCTGTCCGGGGTCACCCTCGATGGTTACTCCAAAATGCACGGAGCCGTCGTAGTCGGTCAGGATACGTTCGATCGTGGCGCTCTTGCCGTTCAATAGGTGATCGATGGCGTCCTGCCGGGCGTCTTTCATCAGGTGCAGCACCACCCGGTCTCCCCGCTTAAAGTGCCGTCCGTCCACATCGATCTCCTCGGCACCCGGGGCATCCTCGTAGCCCTCGGGAACCTTGGGGGGCGAGGATTGGTGGCGACCGGAAAAATCCTCGGTCTCCATCGGCTTAAGTCCCACCGAAGCCGGCCGCGGCTCAGTTGGAAGCGATCCCTGGTACTCGGGCGGAATCGACTGGAACTCGGGAAAGTCCGGCATGTCACCCGGCGGAGGGGGCGGCTCGGCCTGGAACTTACCCTCAAACCGGCGCAGCGGATCCTTCCCCGCCGCCGATTTCAACTGCTCGCGGCCCGGCTCGGCCATCTCCAACCGGCCGTGCATCTTCAACAGCTCCTCGGGGGTGACCTGCCGAGCACACGCGATCATCTCCTGCACCGCCGGATCTTGCTTGGCAATGTCCTCGAGCATCTCGTCGGGAAGCGTCTGCGCGTGCAGAACCAGGGCTTCCTCGATCTCGGTGTTGTCGAAAAAGTTCAGCTTACTCTCCGAAGCAATCTTCGGGTACTCCGGCAACATGATCGCGGCACCCAGCACCGAATCGTCCTCTTCGGTGGCCAGCACGGGCCAGGAGTTGATGTGCTTGCAGCCGCTGACCCGCTCGTCCTTGCTCTCGAGCGGAGAGACAAACTTACCCCCGGAAATCTTCACGAAGGCGTGGGTAGAGATGAGACTGTGTACCAGCGCCTGTGGCCGGTCCCAATCCCTGGCCTCGTCGGCCGGCACCTCGGTTAGGTTGTCGACCCGCAGGGTCATCCGGGCCTGACCCGGCGTCAGCACCTCGGCAGACAGCCTCGCCTCGGCTTTGAGGCCGCCGCGGCCGTGCTCGTCCGGCGAAAGCTCCAAACCCACCACACCGGGTTCGCTTTCCAAAAAACCGATGGGGGTGTAATCGATCTTCAGCCGCTGCTCGGCCGCTCGGTACTCCACTCCGGACGGAACCAAAAACAGCACCGTTCCCTCCAACGTGGCATCCGGCTCGTACTCAACAATGCACTGGATCTGCAGGCAGTCGTGCAAGGTGGGCAGGCGCTCCGCGTAAGCAGGCGGATACACGATCCCAAACGGCGTCGGCGTTGCGTTCTTCGCGTTGGTCGAGGTGTACGGGTACAGCGCGTAGCCCTCGTAGAGCAGTGACTGGGCCAGGTCCTCAACGCTTTGAGTCATGACGGATCGTCCTCGGTGCCCTTCGGCCTAAAAGCAAACGGGTTGGGTTGGTTGAAGTCCTCGACGCCCAGCAGCTTGCGCACGCATGAATCCAGCGTCGCCAAGCCCTCCTCGGTCTTGTACTCGAGCAGCTTGTCCATCGTCTGACGCCGAAGCGTCATCCAAGTGGTGTTCGGGTAGTAAAAGTCCATGACCGATCGCCATATCTCCACCGGCAGCCTGAACTTGGACTGGCAACTCCACGGAACCTGGACGATCTGAATGCGGCCGTCGTGGCCCCGGTAGAAGATCGATCCCGAGTAGTGAAAGCTCAGCGGAACCTCACCGTCGGGCAGCGAGTAGAAGTACCTGGCGGCGGCAAGCTCCAGATCAAAGGTGACGTTGACGGGTACGTCGAAGCTGGTGGCGCCGGTGAACTGGGGAACCAGCACGTAAATCTGAGCCCACTGGAAACTGCGGGTCGTGGCGGCCCACCTACCCGGCTCGCCGAACAGCTCGAAGAGCTTTTTCTTGGTCTCGTCGTCATACTTGCGCTGCGCCGGGTCCACGTGAATCTGCACCGTGAGCGCAATCGCGAAGACGTCCCTGCCTTCGGATTCGGTCACACCCAGGGTGAACTTCATGGTCGGCGCCGCCGCAACCTTCACCAGGTCGGCGCCCAGCACAGTAAACGCCGGGTGCGGGTAGTCGCTCGGGCCGGAGGTTCCCGTAAAACCGCGCTGACCCGAGTAGACGCCGGTCGGCGACAACTGGGCAGGAACCTCCCGCGCGGCGCCCTCGGACCGCTCGTCCCGTGGATCCGTCACGGTCCCCGGCTGCTGAGTCGCAGGTCCTCGAAGTAGGCCTCCACGGCCTTCTTCAACTCAGGACCGCCGGATATACCTTCCCACTTCGCCTTGACGATCCCCACCAGCTCATAGGCCCTGTCGACGGGCGCTATCGCATACTGGTGCGGGTCGCTTAAGCGGTTGATCATCAGAGCCTCGATATCGGTCTCCAGATCCTCCAGGACCGGGTTGAGCGACTTGAGCTCCTCCCACGCCTCGAGGTACAGCTCGCATTCGGTAGCGCCGGCGGGCGACGGATACAGACCAATGACCGTGTTGGCGGACCCGCTGTTGAAGAAGAAACACAACCCGATGGGCACCCGAAAGCTTGCCCACAGATCATCAGGTAGGTCGAAGTCCTCAAGCCAGGCCGTCCGGTTGCCGGTCGGTCGGTACTCGGCGTCGCCCGAGCGGATAGCCCAGCAGGTCGCGCATACGCACACAATCCGCCGCTCCTCCAGATGCAGCAAATGGCGGTGTTTGGCCGGTATAGGCAACTCGCACAGATCGCACGATTCTTCGGATTTGGTCGCCGGCTTTACCAACTGACGAAGACCGGAGACCATCGTGCCGGTCGAAACTCGTTTGCCCTGTATAGGCGAACCGTTTCCCTCGACCTTGGGGAACATAGAATCCTGTTTCGGACTCATACAGCTAGTGCGACCTTGACTCCCACACCTTCACTGTACAGCAACGGAATCGGTACCAAGTGCAGGTGTTCCTCGTCCAACGAACGGCCGGCTCGCGGCAAGAAGTACTTGCGATCACACGACGGACAAGCCAGCACTCCCTCCGACAAATCACCGCCCTCCAACGAGCTGGAGCAACCGGCACACGCGTCCTTGTAAGCAAGCATCGTGCCGTCGACGTTGGCCACCAAGAGCTTGAGCCCTGACAGACTTTTGGTCATTATCTGTCCCTCCGGAACCCGCGCGGTACCTTCCACGTCAAACCACTCCGAAGCTTGCTTAGGCTGCGCCGACTGACTGTTGACCACCGGAAGCACCGGGCCCTTACCGGGCCGGGCCGACTGGGGCTGATCCTCGACTACACCCTCCACGTGCAAGCCGGCCAGATCTGGAGCGGCCTCATCCAGCGCCTTTTTGATAGCCAGCTCCAAAGTTGCCGCCGACGCCGGACAACCCTTACAACTGCCCTCCAGACGCAGACTGAGAATCCCATCTTTTAGGCTCGCCACCTTCACGGCTCCGCCGTGAGAGTTGAGGTACGGGCGCACGCTGTCCAGAGCTTCCTCCACGCGCTCTTCCAGTGGAACCGGGTAGAGGTCGTGAATCAGCAACAGACTCGCGAACACGCCGTCTTGAATTAGCTCTTGCCGCATCGGCGCACCGGCGTCACCGGATTCGCTGAGCACCGTGACCACTTTGGCTAGGCCTAGCCCGTAAAGCTCCATAATTGCCCGCATAAATTCCTGAGCGGTTTTGCGGACGCTTGGGTCAGACAGATTGTCGAGCTGCGCCGTCAGCTCCTGAACCCGCTCGATCAACTCTTCCGGCGCTGGTCTTTTTTCGCCAGCTGGGGGGGGTTAACCCCCCCCCCCGCTGGCTGCGTTAGCAGCCATCAATGATTGCCCTTTTGGCTTCTAAGCGAAGCTCGTTGGCGTGTGCATAACCTTCTTGACTGCTCCGCCGCCGGTGTACATGTGCACACCGCAGGGCAGGCAGGGGTCGAAGCTACGCACAGCACGCATGATGTCGATTCCCTTGAAGTTCTCCGGACCGTTCTCCTCGAAGATCGGCGTGTTTTGCACCGCATCCTCGTACGGCCCGGGAGTACCGAACTTGTCACGCACGCTCGCGTTCCAGGGGGTCGGAGGGAACGGCTGGTAGTTGGCCACCTTGCCGTCCCGAATGACCATGTGGTGCGAAAGAACGCCGCGTACTGCCTCGTGGAAACCAACGCTGACGGCCTCGTCCGGAACCGTAAAGGAGTTCCAGCTCTTCGTCCGGCCGGCACGAACCTCTACGAATGCCTTTTCGAGGTTGTACAGAGCCACCGCTGCGTTGTAGGCCTGGTGATAGGTCCGTGCACGGTCACGCTCGATGGCGTTGCTCCACTGCGGAACCTTCCACTCGAACTCGACCTCCGGGAAGTTTTCGCTTCTCGGCAGCGAGATCAGGGTGGAGTCACCGGTTGCCTTGAGATAGCCGAGGTCGACCTTGCCAGCCTTAGCGGTGACCCACTGACGGGCAAAAGCGCCGCCACCGGTGTCACAGCAAACGTGGGTATCGGTCCTCTCGTCGTAGATACGAGGCGACGTTACCCAGCTGTACTTGTCGTTGTAGTCCCTCTTCTGCGGCTTCGGGAACGTGGTCTTGTTCCAGGGATGATCCATGCTAACCGGGTTCCCCAACGGGTCGTGGGTAACCCACGGTTCGGTGGAGTTGTTCCACTCGTCGAAGTACGAGCTACCCAGCAGGATCCGGATCATCAGGTTGATTTCGACCAGGTCTGTGGAGATCAGCTCACCGTTAATGACGACTCCCGGGGTGACGAAGCGCTTCTCGCCCCAGTCGCTCATATTCTGATAGCTGTAGTCAACGTGCTCGGGGTCGTCGTAGCAGCCCCAGCACACCAGGTTGGTGTCGCGATAGCCGACCTTCTCGTAACCAGGCAATGCCTCGTAGAAAAAGTCGTACAGGTCATCGTGCATGGGGACGCTGCGCTTTACGTAGTCCATGTACTTCATCAGGCGGACGTAGTAGTCGGTCAGCGTCTGGTGAGTGATGTCGGCGCTTACCCCTCCAGGCATGATGGTGGAAGGGTGAGTGTGACGCCCACCGAACAGGCAGTACATCTCACGGGTGTAGCGGGCGACGTGCAGAGTCTCCAGGTAGAAGTCACCGGTGAACGGGTTGAGCGCCCGCATGATGTCGGCGATGGTCCGGTACCCGTGGAAGTTGGAGCCCGGAGCAAGAGTGTTCTCCGCCTTCTCCAGCACCTTCGGGTTGGTCTCCTTGACCATCTGCTCGCAGAAGTCGACGTTGGCCATGCAGTCGTTGAAGATTGCGTGGTCAAAGAGGAAGTCCGCCGTCTCCGCCAGGTTGTAGGCGTAGTCGCCAAGCTTAGGCGGCTTTACTCCGTAAGCCATATTCTGGTTCAGGCATGAGCAGGTGCAGTGGTTATCTCCGCAAATGCCGCAGATACGGGAGGTGATGAAGTGTGCGTCACGAGGGTCGATGCCTTTCATGAAGATATCGAACCCACGGAAAATCATGGAACTCGAGTAGCACTTGAGCACCTCTCGGTTGGTGAAGTCGATCTCTGCATGGATTCCGAGACTGCCTACGATCCGGGTAATGGGATCCCAGGACATCTCCTTGACAACCACTTGCTGACCAGTGGTTGGCCGTTCCGTTACAGCCATGTGATCTCCTCTCGACTAATTCGAAACCTTCTCGGGGGTTAAATCCCGAAAACCCAACTGGCGACCCGCTCTACCACCGGGGCGTGTAGCCGGACAAATTCGCCGAACCGGGCTTCCTCCACTCCGGTTCTTTGTCGTAGACCAGGTCTATCGACTGCTTACGGAAGAACTTGAGGATCGGACCGTAAGTGAACTTCGCGGCATTGGAGGAGAGCTTGGCGTTGGCAGCCTCGTCCATGAAAGGCATGTACTTGTCAGGGAATCCCGGCATCGTGCACGCCATGCAAATGCCGCCGACGTTGGGGCAGCCACCGATGCCGTTGACCCATCCACGCACCGGCACGTTGCACTTGACGACCGGTCCCTTGCATCCGAGCTTGACCAGGCAGCGGTGGTCGCTGCCGTACTCGGTGGCAAAGTCGCCGTGCTCGTAAAACGCAGCCCGGTTGCAGCTCTCGTGGACCGTGCGCTCGAACAGCCACTTGGGCCTCAGGCAATCGTCGAGCTCGATGAGCGGGGCGTGACCGGCGAGCATCATCGCGAGGTACAGGATGGTCTCGGTCATGTTGTCCGGCTGAGCGGGACAGCCGGGGATGCACACGATCGGAACGCCGATCTTGGACTTCCAGTTCCACCCCAGATAGTCGGGCAGGCCCATGGCGCCGGTGGGGTTGTTCTTCATGGCGGGAATCCCGCCGTAGGTAGCGCAGGTTCCCACGGCCACGACCGCCGCGGCCTTGGGAGCCAGACGGTCGACCCACTCGTTGGTGGTGATCGGCTGGCCGGTTACCGGGTCCTGACCCATAGCGGCCCAGTGACCTTCACCGTTGATTTCCTCGTTGGGTATGGAGCCCTCTACGAGGAGAACGAAGGGTTCCAGCTTGCCTTCGTCTGCGTCGAACCAGGCCTGCATGAAATCGGCCCCGTTCTCGTACGCGATGACCGGGTGGTGAATGACCAACTTGGGCATTCCGGGAATGATCCCCCGCACGATGTCCTCAAGACTGGGATTCGTTGCCGACGTCATCGCTACCGAATCGCCGTCGCAACTTAGCCCGGTAGTCATCCAGAGCGCATGCGCTACAACCTGTTCGGTTGCATGCTGCCCTTCAACAAACTCAACCGTCGCCATGAAAGCTCCTCTCCGTCCTACAGCCGACCTATGGACAAGATTGTCCGGGCGTGGCTTCCTGGAGGGGCCCAAAAACGGTGCTGTTGCGTGCCATGTGTTGCGTTTGGGCCGAACCGGGAATTCACGACCTTCCGCAGCTAAGTACGATACGCCTGATCGTTAGTTAATGGCAAATCAAAGTTCACAAATAATGACTTTGGGTCTATTGTTCGGTATTCAGCCGGAAATCGGAGGGTTGAAAGCAGCTTTGGCGTTGCTTTTGAGGCCCGATTTGGGCCACAGTAGTATTCGGATGTGGACGAAGGGAGGACAGTCGGATGGGAATGGCGACCAAGCTGTCACTTGTGGGTGCAGTCGGTGCGGCCGGACTTGCAGCGCTCGGAGGCGCGATAGCCGCGTACCAGTACTTCATGGACTCCGATTTAGGAGCGAAGCGGCGTAAGACCGCCATCGAGACAACCGAAAGCCTGCTCGGGTCGTTCGGCCTCGACAATGTGGCCAAGGGGCAGATGGAAAGCCTCATGCAGAACCTGGCCGGCGCCGGCAACAAGTAGACGCCCGGCCTCTGTAAGAAAACCGGTCGCCATTAGGTGGCCGGTTTTTTTGTCCCCCCATTAAACCAACCATTAAACCAACCGGCCCAGCAGCGTCCTCAGCACGTGGTACTGCGGCGCTTGGGCCTCCTGGATTCTGGGGATGTAATCGGCGTCGATCGTGTGCGTCCGGTCGCAGATCTCTTTCATCCTGCCCCCGCCGTAACCGGCCAGGCCCACGGTCAACAGTTTGCGCCGATTGGCCTCCTCGATCGCCGCCAGAACGTTGCGAGAACCTCCGCTGGTCGATATCGCCACCGCCACGTCGGTTTGTTTACCGTAGGCGATGACCTGGCGGGCAAAAATGTTCTCGAACCCCACATCGTTGCCGACCGCCGTCACCACGGCGGCGTCGTTGGTGAGCGACAGCGCCGCGATGGGCTTGACCGCTACCCCGCCGCCGGTCAGGGCCGGCGGCACCACCAGGTCGACACAAAAGTCCTGAGCATCCGTCGCCGAACCGCCGTTGCCGAAAATTAAAAGCTTGCCGCCGGATGAGATCCGGCCGGCAATGAGCTCCGCGGTCTCCACCAGCTCTTGGGGACGCAGCGAGGCGTTGCGCATCGAGATCACGTCATCAACCTTCTGCAGGATCGAATTGCGGACCTGCGTCAAGACCGGTTCCAGCTCGGTTTCGGCTTCGGCAAGAAACGGGTACAAGAAGCTGGACTTGCCGGTGTCGTGCGCACTCCCACGGGGGCGGTCCTCCAGCAGTCCCTTGTGTTCGAAGAAGACGTGAACCAGCTCCCACAACACGTGGTAGAGAGTCTCGTGAACCTCCTGCACGATGTACGGGTCGTCGCTGTCCACTTCGAAGACATGATCGGCTCCGTCGGCCGCGACGCCGGGTCCGCCGAGCGAGATGGCCAGTGAACCTACAGCCTGCGCCTGCTTGAGAGCGGCAGCCACCGGCTCCTGGCCCGGGTCGTTGGGTCCGTGGACCATGCCCAACCCGATGTCTTCGGGTCCCGCGATCAGGCTCAACTGGTGCGAGATGAATCCCGTGCGATCCGCGACCGCCAGGCCCACGGAGGAGGCTGCATCGTTGGCCAGCGCCATCGCCGGTAGGGCACGCTTGCCGACAATGACCGGGTGGACGAACTCCACCGAGACGTGTTGGGCGTCGGTGGCGGCAGGGCCGGTTCCAAACGCGATCAGCCTTCCGCCGCGGATAAACCGGCGGGCCATGAGATGGCACAGCTCGGCCAGCCGCGGCGCCTCGCGCTCGAAGAAGCTGCGATCGACCCGCTCGCGCTCGGCGTAAAGGTCCTCGACCAGTTGGGTGAGCTCAGTCATAACCAGCCCATGATCGCGCCGACGTCGCCGGTGCGCTTGGCGGGCCTCGCGGGGCCGCTTAACAAATCCGCGGCAGCGGGTCTCCTATGAGCATGTCCATGATCCGGGTTCCACCGAAGCCTGTGCGCACCAGAACCATTCCTTCGGGCTGCTCCTGTACGTTACCTATGATCGCCGCCTGTTCGCCGCCCGGCGTCGACTGGAGCGCCTCTAGCGCGGCGTCCGCGCTTTCCGGGCCCACTACCGCGATCAGCTTGCCTTCGTTGGCCACGTACATGGGGTCTATGCCCAGGATTTCGCAGGCACCGCGCACCACGGGGTTGACCGGCACAGCCCCCTCGTCGACGGTCATGCCCACGTTGGCCTCCTGGGCAAACTCGTTGAGCACCGTGGCTACGCCTCCCCTGGTCGGGTCGCGCATGACCCTCAGATCCGAACCGGCGGACTCGATCAACGCCCGCACCAGTTCCCACACCGGAGCCGTGTCTGACTCCACGTCGGCTTCCAGCTCCAGCTCACCCCTGGCGAGCATGATCGCCGTGCCGTGGTCGGCGACGGTGCCTGAACATAGAATCTGATCGCCCGGTTTGATGGTCTTGCTGGACAGGCTGACCCGCGGGTCCCGCAGACCGATTCCGGCGGTCACGATGTACATACCGTCGCACTTGCCGCGCTCCACCACCTTGGTGTCGCCGGTCACTATCGGAACCCCCGCCTTCTGCGCGGCCTCGGCCATGGCGGCCACCTGCTCCCGCAACACGTCGGCGTCCAGGCCTTCTTCGATGACGAACGCCACCGACAAGAACAGCGGTTTGGCTCCGCTGACCGCCACGTCGTTTAGCGTTCCGTGCACCGCCAGCGCCCCGATGCAGCCGCCCGGGAACGTCAACGGCTTGACCACGTGCCCGTCGGTGCTGAACGAGAGCATGGCGCCGTCGACCTCCAAACAAGCCGCGTCGCCCAGTTCGTCCAGCGCCTCGTTGCTGAAGGCGGAGGCAAACAGGCCCTCCACCAAGGTGTGGGTGGTCTTTCCGCCGGCCCCGTGCGCCATGGTGATGTGCTCGTCTCGAAAGCGCGCCTTCAACTTGCGCTGGCGCTCAATCCGCGCAAGAACCTCTTCCTCTAAGTCCGCCATCGGTGCTTAGGTCTAAGCGTCCGCGCGGGCCTTGGACCGCGCGAAGCGACCGAAGTTGTAGTAGGCAGCGCAGGCACCCTCGGAGGAGACCATGCAGGTGCCTATCGGATTCTCCGGCGTACACGCGGTGCCGAACACCTTGCACTCCCAGGGCTTGATCACACCCTTGAGCACCTCGCCGCACTGGCAAGCCTTCGGGTCGGCGACCCGTACACCCGGGGTGGCGTACCTTAGCTCCGCATCGAAGTCCGAGTAGGCGTCCGAGAGCTTGAGGGCGCTTTGGGATATGAACCCGAGACCCCGCCACTCGAAGTAGGGCCGCAACTCGAATACCTCTTGCAGGACCTGGAGGGCTCGAAGATTACCTTCCCAGGGCACGACGCGCCCATACTGGTTCTCTACCTCGGCCCGACCCTCGTCCAGCTGCTCCATGATCATCGAGATCGAATGCAGCAGGTCGAGCGGCTCGAAGCCGGCAACCACGATCGGCGTGTTGTAGTCCTTGGTCAAAAAATCGTACGGCCGGCAACCGACCACGGTGGAGACGTGCCCGGGACCGATGAACGCATCGAGCCGCAGATCCGGCGACTCCATCAGAGCCTTGAGCGGCGGCACGATCGTGACGTGATTGCACATCACGGAGAAGTTCTTGATGCCCTCGGCCTTGGCCCGCATCAGGGTCAGCGCGGTGGACGGAGCGGTGGTTTCAAAGCCGATGGCGTAAAAGACGACCTCGCGCTCGGGGTTGTTGACGGCCATCTTGAGCGCGTCCAGGGGCGAGTAGACGAACCGTATGTCCGCTCCCTCAGCCTTGGCGTCGAGGAAGCTGCCGTTGCCGCCCGGAACCCTCATCATGTCGCCGAAACAGGTGAAGATGACGTTCGGATCTTTGGCGATGGCAATACCGTCGTCGACCCGGCCCATCGGAATCACGCAGACGGGGCAGCCCGGACCGTGAACGAGCTCAACGTTCTCGGGAAGGTGATCCTCGATGCCGTGCTTGTAGATGGTGTGGGTGTGGCCGCCGCAGACTTCCATGATCTTGTAGTGACGGTCGGGCTCGGTCAGCGACACGATTTTGGTGCCCAACGCTCTGGCCAGCTCCACGTCTCGGAATTCGTCGACGAACTTCATTTGGACTCCTTTAGGTGGCTTATCGCGACCCCGGCATGGATCAACAGCCGATCTCCAGCCTCTACCGGCATAACCAGATCAACGCCTACTTTTCCTCTCTGCCCATGGGGATCCTCACAGACGGCATCAAAACCGTCGACCTCTATGACTTCGACTTCGACGGCTACATCCCCGCAGGTCAAGCACCCGTCTACCAGCGAACATGCGACCGCGTAAGAATCCTTGTCGAGAACCTCGAGCGGCTCGGATTTCACGAGATGTCGCTGGTCTTCAACTGCTCTATCTCGTCTTCGAAATCTTCGCCGAGACCCTGCAGGAGGTTGAGCGTCGCAGCTGCCTCTGCTTCGTCAACCTTCGAGAGCGCAAACCCTACGTGTATCAGGACCCAGTCACCGATCTCGACGCCGTCACCGTCAGCGGCAAGCAGGCCTACGTTCACGTTGCGCCTGACCCCACCGACGTCGACCTTCGCGATGTTTTTGACCGGATCGATCATCTCGATAATCTGCCCAGGAATAGCAAGACACATGAGGCGATCCTTTCGTCTTAAGGACATTTAGCTTAACACCGGGGTCTATTCACACAAAGTTGAACTTTGGCAATCCGAGTCTGGAAAGATCCCGTTACCGGCTGTGCGGCCCAATAGCTAAATCTGGCTGTTGGCAATCGCCGCTTGCCCGAGCGAGATACCTCCGTCGTTGGCGGGAACCCGCCGGTGGGTCAACACCTCCAGCGACCGCTCACCGAGCCTGCGCACAACCCGGCCGGACAGCAGTTGATTTTGAAATGTCCCGCCCGACAACGCCACCACACCCACGCCCACGTCCCGGGCCGCCTGCGCCGCCGCCTCCACCAAGGCATCGGCGAAGCCGTTATGGAACTTGGCGGCGGCTTCGGGAATCGAACCGCCCGCGATGAGGTCTGCGACCATGGCTGCGATCAGCTCGGGACCATCCAGCCGCCCGTTCGAAACCGAGCACGGGTAGCCGTCCTCAACGCTGGGGTCTGCCGTCTGTTCCAGCTCTATGGCAGCCTGTCCTTCGTAGCTGACCCGATCCCGCTTTCCCAGCAGGCACGCCGCGGCATCAAAGAGCCTTCCGGCGCTGGAGCAAGTCGGTGAGTTCAAACCCGTCCCAGCCATCCGAAGAATCGGCTTCCATCGGTCCCTGGTTCGGTGCACGAAGCTCAAATTCAACTCATACGCATCGGATCCAAATGCTGCCTGGAGATACAGTGCCGCCATTCTCCAGGGCTCCTTGACGGCGGCCGCGCCTCCAGGCAGCGGCATGGTGTTCAAATGCCCGTACCGTTCGTAGCCGGCCAGATCGCACACAAGCACCTCGCAGCCCCACAAGGTCCCATCGTCGCCGTAGCCGGTGCCGTCCAGCGCTAGACCCACGACCCGATCGCTGCGCCGGTTGTCGGCCAGGCAAGATGCGATGTGGGCATGGTGGTGCTGCACGCCGATCAGCCGGACGCCATCCAGGTCCATGGCCCACTTGGTGGCCAGGTATTCGGGATGCAGGTCGTACGCCACCACCTTGGGCCGGACCTCAAAAACCCGCTGATAGTGCTCCACGCTCTCCAGAAACGACGACATCGCTTCCCAGTTCTCCAGGTCCCCTATGTGGTGCGAGAGGATCGCCCGGGCCCCCGAACCTATGCAAAACGTGTGCTTGAGCTCCGGGCCGGCCGCCAGGATCGGTTCCTTGAAAGCCGGCGTGACCTCAATGGGCTCCGGGGCGTACCCCCTGGCCCGCCTGATCAACTGCTCTTGGGGGTCGCGCGAGCCCGCAGGCAGGCGAACTACCGAGTCGTCGCAGCGCATATGGATATCCCGATTGTGGGTTAAATAGGCGTCGGCGATACGTCCGAGACCCCTAAAAGCGTCGTCGTCCCGGTATGCGATCGGCTCGTCGGAGAGGTTGCCGGAGGTCATGACCACCGGCTCCCCGATCGCCCGCAGCAGCAGATGGTGTAAAGGCGTATACGGCAGCATCACGCCCAAGTAGCGGTTGCCCGGCGCCACGCCCGGCGCCACCGGCGCGTCCGCGAGGCGGTCCATCAGCACGATCGGCCGCCGCCTAGAGATCAACAATTTCGCGTGCTGGGCGCTCACCTCTGCCAAAACGGCCGCTTGGTCAAGGTCGGCCACCATCACCGCCAGCGGCTTTTCCTCCCGGGCCTTGCGCTCTCTTAGCCTCGTTACGGCCGGCTCGCTCGAAGCCAGGCAAACCAGGTGGTATCCGCCCAGTCCCTTTACGGCCACCACAGCCGAGTCCATTAGTAGCCGAGCAGTTTGCCCGACGGGGTCCCCTGCCGCCGGCAGCAGCCTCGCATCCAGCAACTGAAGTTCGGGGCCGCACGCCGGACAGGCGATCGGTTGCGCGTGAAAGCGCCGGTCCGAGGGGTCCTCGTACTCTTCCCGGCACTCGCCGCACATCTCGAAAGGCGCCATGGTCGTCTTAGGGCGGTCGTAGGGAATTCCGGTGGATATAGTGAACCTGGGCCCGCAGTTGGTGCAGTTGATAAATGCGTAGCGGTGACGCCGATCCACCGGGTCCCACATCTCCGCCAGGCAGTCATCGCACGTGGCGACATCCGGCGAGATCATGGCTCCGGCGGCCGTACCGAGATGTTCACTGTGCAGTATTTGGAAGGTTCCCCGCCTGTCCAGAGGATCCAAGGCGGTCTCCACCACCCGATCCATTACCGCCAGAGGAGGCGGACGTTCCGTGAGCTCGGCCCGGAACTCGCTCACGCCTACATGACTGCCCTGCACTTCGACGACCACTCCGTTGGAGTCGTTTCGTACGAACCCACCCAGGCCCAGGCGGCTCGCGTGAGCGTGAACGAACGGGCGGAAACCGACGCCCTGGACGATTCCGGCGACCTCAAACCGAACCCGGCATTCGCCGCTATTGCTCATGACTATCCAAATTCAATCGCACAAACCAGACACTACGCCCCCCACGCTCGGATAACGTTGGACGCGGGACCTGATCTGATTCTCGGTTATGACGCAGAGCCCTTTTAAGGCTAGGATTTGAAGGCGAAGAGTGTGATTTGTTGCTCAAGTGACACACGACGACAGGAGTCAGGCCATCTACGAGCCCGAGCAGCCGTCCTTCGGCGATGAACGGCCGCCCAACGTGCTTTGGGGCCGCGTAATCGTCTTGGGCGTAGCCTTGCTGCTGGTCTTCCTGCTCGGCCGGGCTACCGGCGGAGCATCCAACGGCGAGATCGAGAGCCTGCAAGAGCGCGTGCAGTCCTTGCAGGCCCAAAACGACCAGCTGGAGGCCGCAGCTAGAAGCCGGGCAACTGCGCCGGCGCCTCCACCGGCAGGCGACGCGCCTTCCCCGGCCGCAGGCGACGCCGGCGACTCGCCCGCGCAGACCGAGTCACCCGCAGCAGGAGGCACGGACAGCGGGACCACGGCTAGCCCCAGTCCGGAAGCCGAGAGCTCTACAACTCTGCCTGCCGAGTACACGGTCCAAAGCGGTGAGAACTTCAGCACAATATCGAGGGACTTCTACGGCAGCGGGTCATTTGCAAAGTGCATCATGCAGGCAAATGAATACGCAGAGGCAACCGACCTCAAAGCCGGCGACGACATCACCATCCCGGAGAAGCCGGCCAACCCCTGCAGTTGATTTGGTGCACCCCGGTCCAACCATCCCCGATTCGCCTTAGCAGTACACAGCTTTAGCTGTAAGCTTCGATACTGCCGAAACAACACCCGGACCAGCAGGAGGATGGCATGGACGATGCCGGGACAAAAAGCCCGACGATCCGGCTGGAGCAGGACGGCCCCCTGGTCATCAAAGGGTTGTCCACTTTCTTGAACTCACGAGGCGAGGCGATCGGTACCAGATCATCCATGCGCCTATGTCGCTGCGGCAACTCCAATACCAAGCCGTTTTGCGACGGATCCCATTCCCACACGGGCTGGACCGACAAAAAAAGCGAAGAACGGGTTCCCGATCGCTTGGATACCTACGCCGGTGCAGCCCTCACGATCCGCGACAACCGCGGAATCTGCTCCCACGCCGGCTACTGCACCGGCTGCCTGCCGGCGGTGTGGCGAATGGGGGTCGAGCCGTGGATCGATCCCGACGGCGCCGGCGAATCGGAGATCATCGAGACGATTCGCAAATGCCCGTCGGGCGCACTCAGCTACGAAGTCGACGGGGAAGTTTACGACGAATTTTATGACGATCCGGCAATCGTCGTATCGAAAAACGGACCCTATCGAGTGCAAGGCGGCATTGCACTTGAAGATGTCGAGTTCGGCGAAGGCGCCAGTCGCGAGCACTTCACGATGTGCCGGTGCGGACACTCTCGCAACAAGCCGTTTTGTGATGGAAGCCATTGGTACGCCGGCTTCAAAGACGACGAGGCCCTGACCATATCGAAAGCCAACCGACAACCCGACCAAGAAGACGAAGCCTGGGTGACCGTGGGCCGGAGCGATACCTTCGAGGCCGACAAAGTCTATTCCGTCCAGGTGGAGCAGACCAAGGTCGCCCTAATCAAAACGGAGGGAGAATGGCGCGCCCTGGAGGCGCTCTGCCCCCACCAAGGCGGCCCGCTCGACGAGGGCACATTGTGCGACGGCGCGGTCCGATGCCCATGGCACGGCTACGACTTCTCCCTAAAGACCGGCAAGGGAGTGGGCAACGAACTGGCTGCCCGGACATTCAAGGTCCAAGAGCAGGACGGCCGCGTGCAGGTGCGCTCCGCCAAGCCCGCCCGATCCAACTGGACGGTCGGCCATGTGCTCGCCGAAACCCTTGTCAACTGGGGTGTCGACACTGTATTCGGGATGGTGGGCCACTCCAACTTGGGCATGGCGGAGGCCCTCCGCGTACAGGAGACCAAGGGTAAGATTCGCTATTTTGGCGTCCGCCACGAAGGGGCGGCCTCGTTTGCGTGTTCGGGCTACGCCAAGGTGTCGGGTAAACCCGCCGTTTGCCTGTCCATAGCGGGACCGGGCGCCACAAACCTGTTGACCGGGCTGTGGGATGCGAAGGTGGACCGAGCACCGATAATTGCGCTGACCGGTCAGGTGAACACGCAGGTAATGGGACCCGGCACGTTCCAAGAGATCGACCTGGCTTCCGCGTTCGCCGCAGTGTCCCGCTTCAGTCAAACCGTTCTGCACAACAGCAAACATGCAGAGCTGGCTTCGCTCGCTCTGAAAACCGCCGTTGTGGAGCGAGACGTAGCTCATCTGATACTTCCCGACGAAGTTCAGACGCTGGACGCCAAGCAGGAGGGTCCGGGCAGCCCGCTCGGCAGAATCTCCGGAACCGACATCGAACCCTCGTCGACCGATATCGACGAAGCAGGCTGGCGACTGGACCGGTCCAGTCGCCCGGTAATCATTGTCGGGTACGGCGCCCGGGAGCACATGGACGACGTGATCGGGCTGGCCGAAGCTCTGGATGCACCGGTGATCACCACGTTCAAGGCCAAGGGTCAGATCTCCGACCGCCATCCACTGGGGGCCGGAGTGCTGGGACGCAGCGGGACACCGGTCGCCAGCTGGTTCATGAACGAATCCGACCTGCTGCTCGTGTTCGGCGCATCGTTCTCCGATCACACCGGTATCACAACCGCCAAGCCGATCATCCAGGTGGACTTCGATCGCATGGCACTCGGTAAGTTCCACGCGGTAGATCAGCCGATCTGGGGCGACATCGGCACAACCGTACGAGCACTACGCGAGCGACTCACGGAACCGCGTCCTCAGGTCCAGCGCGCAGAAGTCGCCAAGCGCTGGGCGCTTTGGCGGTCAGACAAGCGCAACCGGGAGGCGCAAGACAAAGGTAACGGCATCAACTCGGCTTTGGTCTTCAAGGCTCTATCCGACGCCCTACCTCCGGACGCGGTCATCTGCGTCGACGTAGGTGACAATACCTACTCCTTCGGACGATACTTCGAGTGTCGCGGTCGCCAGAAAATCGTAATGTCCGGATATCTGGGCTCCATCGGCTTTGCGTTCCCGGCAGCCATGGGCGCATGGGCCGCTGCAGGTAGGCGAGTCTTCTCCATAAGCGGCGATGGCGGCTTCGGGCAGTACATGGGCGAATTTACCACCGCGGTGAAGTACGGTATGCAGATTACCCACGTCCTGCTCAACAACTGCGAACTGGGTAAGATCTCGAAGGAACAGCGAGACGGCAGATGGGAGGTCTGGCAGACAGGCCTGCACAACCCCGACTTCGCCGGCTATGCGCAGCTGTGCGGAGGCTTCGGCTGCAGGGTTGAGAATGCAACCGAACTACCGGACGCACTGGCCGGGGCCAAAAATGTCGACGGACCCGCGCTGGTAGAGGTGATGACCGACCCGCTGCTGACTTGAACCTGGCACGTGCGCCTACGTGGGTCCACACGCCAGGCGGGGTTGCTCCCTGCAGGAACCGTACCTTGGCTGGTTTATCCGCCATGTGACATAGTCGTGCGATGGCCAAGGACTTCAGGGTCTCCGTACCCCACGAACTCAAACGGGAAGAGGCCATCGACCGCATCAAGGGTTTGGTCGCAGAGCTCAAGAAGGAGTACGGGGATCAGGTCGGTCAAGCCGAGGAGAGCTGGAGCGGCAACCGGTGCGAATTCCGCCTCAAGATAAGGCGAATCAACCTGTCGGGAACCATCGAGGTGGATGAATCCTCGGCCGAAATCCGCGGGACGCTGCCTTTCGCGGCGCGGCTGCTCGAAGGGCCGGCCAAAGAATTGATTGCCAAACGAGCCCGGGAGCTTCTCTCCTAACCGTACATGGCCTCAATTTCCGCAGAGTAGCTGTCGGAGACGTTTCTGCGCTTGACCTTGAAAGTCGGCGTTATCTCCTCGGCTTGCTGCGTGAAATCACGGCCGAGGAGAGTCCACTTCTTGATCTGCTCGGACTTGGACAGGTTGCCGTTGACCTCCTCGACCAGCAACCCGACCTCGGCCAGCACCTTCGGCTCCTTGGCCAGGGCCTCGGCCTCTTCCATCGGTACCCCCAACGCCTTAGCCCAGCGCTCGGCAGCCTGCTGATCCAAGGTTAGTAGTGCCGTCAGGTACGGGCGTCTATCGCCTATAACGACGGCCTGGGAGATCAGCGGCGACATCGTCAGCTTCCCCTCGATCTCCTGAGGCGAGATGTTCTTGCCGCCGGCGGTGATGATGATGTCCTTCTTGCGATCGGTAAGCTTCAAGTAGCCTTCATCGTCAAGCTCACCCACGTCGCCGGTACGCAAGAAGCCGTCCTCGGTCATCGCCTCGGCCGTACCTTCAGGGTCCTTGAAGTATCCGGCAAACAGGTTCGGGCCCTTGACCAGCAGCTCCCCGTCGGGATCGAACTTCAACTCCACTCCGGGGATCGCCGGCCCCACCGTTCCCAACCTGGCCTTTCCGGGAGGCGTGACGGTGGTCGGCGCGTTGGTCTCCGTCTGGCCGTAGGCCTCGATGAGATCAATGCCCAGAGCACGAATGAACCTGATCACCTCCGCAGCGATGGGAGCGGACCCGGTAATAGCGAAGTGGCACTGGTCCATGCCCAGCTCGTGTCGAGTCTTGGAGAAGATCAGCTTGTCGAACAGGGAGTTCTTGACCTTCAGCTGCAACGGTATCGGCTTGCCTTGCTGCTCCAGGTCCACCCGCTGCAGGGCCGCGTCCACCGCTTTGGCGATGGTGTCGGCCTTTTCATGTTCCTTGTACTTTGCCTGGATCCCGGCTGCAAACTTCTCATACACGCGCGGAACGCCGATAAAGAAGGTCGGGCGGCAGTCCTGCAGGTTCTCGCGCAGATTATCGATGGACTCGCAGAACCAGACCTCGAATCCGAAGAAGATTCCACCCCAATCGGAAGCCAGACGCTCGAAAACATGAGAAAGGGGCAGATAGGACAGGATTCTGTCCTCGCAGTCGCCGAACGGAAGCACCTTGCCCAAACAATCGAGAGTCCAGGCGAACCCACCATGGGTGAGCATGGCCCCCTTGGGCAGCCCGGTAGTTCCGGAAGTGTAAATGATAGTGGCCAAATCGGCCGGCTCGACCGACTCAATCCGCTCGGTCAGGGCCCGGGCGTCAACCTTGGCGTGATCGTCGCCTCGGTTGCGTAGATGGTCCAAGGACATGACCGGAGCTTCCAGCGGAGCGTCTGCCTCGAACACCACCACCGTCTTTAACCCCGGCATCCGGTCCATTACCTGCCGTACCTTATCCAGCTGGAGTTGATTCTCCACAAACACGACCTTGGCATCGGACTGCCCCACGACATGTGCAACCTGAGAGGGCGAGTTGGTCACGTACACGGGAACAGCCACGGCGCCGGCAAGCAAGGTGCCGGCATCGACTATGTGCCACTCCGGCCGGTTGGTGGAAAGCAGGGCCACGGTGTCCGACTTCTCGACACCCAAACTGATCAGTCCGTTGGCCACGGAGCGAGCTGCTGCATCGAACTCGGCAAAAGTGGTCTGCTGCCACCGGCCGTCCACCTTTGCCCTCATAGCGACCGCATCCGGGCTCTTCGCCACGCGCTTGCAGAAGATTTCCGTGAGTGTCCGGCCTGTGACCGCCATGCGCTCCTCCAATCGATTTGCCCTGCCCCTCCGTTGGGAGTATCCCATTCACAACGGGTAAGCACCCGGACACCGAGGCGTGGATGAGCGTCGCCACGCGTTCCATGTACGACCCTTGTTAACCTGAGCTACGTAACGGCGGGTTTCGGTTCTTCAAGCGGCAGACATGGGTCTGGGCGCCGGACCCCATTTAGGAGTTGCGACCTTTGGTGCACAGTCCCATCTTTGCGATCGTGCTGGCCGGCGGCGAAGGCAAACGACTAGCGCCCCTGACCGCCGACCGCGCCAAGCCTGCGGTTCCCTACGCAGGCAATTACCGGCTCATCGACTTTGCCTTGTCCAACCTCGTCAACGGGGGAAACCGGCGGATCGCCGTGCTCACCCAGTACAAGAGCCACAGCCTCGACCGGCATATAACGCAAACCTGGAGGCTCTCGTCACTGCTCGGCGGCTACGTCACCTGCGTGCCGGCCCAGATGCGGAGGGGTCCCCACTGGTTCGCCGGATCCGCCGACGCGGTCTTCCAGAACCTGAACCTGGTCCGCGATGAAGCGCCGGACTTCATCTACGTGTTCGGAGCAGATCACATCTATCGAATGGATCCGTCGTTGATGCTCGAACAGCACATATCGTCCGGCGCCTCGGTAACGGTCGCCGGCATCCAGGTGCCCATTAGCCAGGCCGACGCCTTCGGCGTGATCGAAACCGACGACGGCGTCAAGATCGAGCGGTTCGTCGAAAAACCCAGCGACCCCAAGGGCCTGCCGGACGACCCCGACCGCGTGTTCGCCTCCATGGGCAACTACGTCTTTTCTACGGAGGCGCTCGTCGATGCGGTGGTCCGGGACTCCGAGAACGAGAACAGCAAGCACGACGTGGGCGGGGACATCATTCCTATGATGGTCGACGACGGCGGTGCCCACGTGTACGACTTCAACGACAACCACGTGCCGGGATCCACAAAGGAGGAGCGCACCTACTGGCGCGACGTCGGCACGTTGGACTCCTTTTACGACGGCCACATGGACCTACTCTCGGAACAACCGGCTTTCAATCTCTACAACGAACACTGGCCTGTCTATTCGTGGCATCAGCCGCTGCCGCCGGCCCGGTTCGTCTTCGACCTGGACGGCCATCGCGGTCAAGCCCTGGACTCCCTGGTCAGCGAGGGCGCGGTCGTAGCCGGAGGCACCGTGCGCCGGTCCATACTCTCGCCCCGGGTGACGGTGCGGTCCAACGCCCTGGTGGAGGGTTCCGTACTAATGGACCGGGTGGAGATAGGCCCGG
>JBBDRQ010000062.1:0-3941 GCA_040905365.1 Actinomycetota bacterium | reverse complement strand
AGGGGGCAGCTCACGCCGCCAAACGCCCCGAAGGTTGGTGGTCACGGCACTAGTGCTTACTTGAGCTCTGCGGTCGCTCCTGCGGCTTCGAGCTGCTCCTTGGCCTTCTGGGCCGCTTCTTTGGGCGCCTTCTCCAACACCGCCTTGGGGGCGGCCTCCACCAGGTCCTTGGCTTCCTTCAGGCCCAGCGAGGTCAGCGCACGAACCTCCTTGATGACCTGGATCTTCTTGTCACCGACCCCGGTAAGCACGACGTCGAACTCGTCCTGCTCCTCGACTTCTTCGGCCGGGGCTGCGCCGCCGCCGCCGGCGGCGGCCACGACCTGCGGCGCCGCGGTGACGCCGAACTTCTCTTCAAACGACTTTACGAACTCACTTAGCTCCAGGACGCTCATCTCGCCGATCGCGTCCAGCAGCTGGTCTGGCGTTGCTTTTGCCATTGCTTAACTCCTTGTCGATCTCAGATGGAGGCTATCGCCCCCATCGACCCCCAAATTCGGTGCGCCTGCGGCGCGTCCGGCTCCTTGACGGCAGTCGCTACGGGGCTGCCGAATCGCCGGTGGCGTCGGGTCCGTCGGACTGCTTTTGCTGACTCAGCGCGTACAGGGCGTTGCCCAGGTTGCCCAGCGGGGCGTGCAGCAGACCCGCCAGGTCCTGGATCGGAGAGACCAGCAGACCGGCCAGCTGCGCCAGCAGCACGTCCCGGGACTGGATCTTGGCCAAGGCCTGGGCCTGCTCGGTCGTAAGCACCTTGCCGTCCAGGATGCCGCCTTTGATCACCAGCGCCGGGTAGTCCTTGGCCGCCTCCTGGAGGCTGCGGGCCACATCGACCACGTCTCCGTCGACGAAAGCGATCGCCGTGGACCCCTCCATGAACGGAACCAGCGCCTCCAGATCCGCCTCTTTGGCCGCGATCCGGCCCAAGCTGTTTTTGATGACCCCGAACTTGGCGCCGGAGTCCGACAGCTTGCGCCGCACCTGCATCATCTCGCCGACTTTGAGCCCTGAGAACTCGGCCAGCAGGGCCGCATCCACGGACTGAAGCTTTCCCTTCAGCTCCTGGACCGCCTTGACCTTCTGAGGTTTAGGCATGTACCCAGCTCCCTTACTCGGCTAGCGGGACCGGACTTGGCGCCCGGGCCCGGAACAAAAAACGACCCGCCGAAAACGGCAGGTCGAAAACAAATGCTTCGCAAAAAGATTCACTTTCGCCTGGGCAGGAGATTAAGCGCTAAACGCACGCCTGCTGTCTTCGGCAGAACTCCACATTACCAGAAACCGGGCCTAGCGCCTTGCCCAATCGGGCCAGGCCCTTGTTATGCCGCCGAAACGGGCGGACGCACGTCCTTGACCAGGTTGGGGTCGATACGCACGCCCGGACCCATCGTCGAGGACACCGCCAGGGACTTGAGATACTTGCCTTTGGCTACCGAGGGCTTGGCCCGCATGACCTCGTCGACTACGGTCAGGTAGTTGGCCGCCAAGTCCTCCACCGAAAACGACGCCTTGCCGATGACCGCGTGGATGTTGGCCTGCCGGTCGGTCTTGTACTCGATCTTGCCGGCCTTGAACTCGCCGACGGCACGGGCTACGTCGGTGGTTACGGTGCCGGTCTTGGGGTTGGGCATCAGGCCCCGGGGGCCCAGGATCCGCCCGAGCTTTCCTACCACCGGCATCATGTCCGGAGTGGCGATCGCCACATCAAAGTCGGTGAAGCCCTTCTCGATCTTCTCGGCCAGGTCGGTGTCGCCCACTTCGTCGGCGCCGGCCTCGATGGCTTCCTTGGCCTTGTCGGCCTGCGCAAAGACGGCGACCCGCATCGTCTTGCCGGTGCCCTTGGGCAGCGAAACCGTACCCCGGATCTGCTGCTCGGCCTTACGGACGTCGAGGCCGAGACGCATGCTCAGCTCCACGGTCTCGTCGAACTTGGCGGTGGCCATCTGCTTGGCCAGTTCGAGGGCTTCGGTGGGAGCGTAGAACTTGGAGCGGTCAAAGCTCTTAAAAGCAGCGTCGTACCGCTTGCCGGACTTGGTCATGCTGTCTCCTTTTTCATTCGGCGCGGGGTCGCTCCCCGCGTCTGCTGCCCTCGCTTAGTGCCGTGCCGGAACTAAGCTACGTCGATCCCCATCGAGCGGGCAGTGCCCTCGATGATCTTTGCCGCCATCTTCACGTCGGTTGCGTTGAGGTCGGCCATCTTGGTCTTGGCGATCTCTTGAACCTGAGCCGGGGTCACCGTGCCCACCTTGGTGCGGTTGGGCTCGGCCGAGCCCTTGTCGACGCTCGCGGCCTGCTTGAGCAGCACCGCCGCCGGAGGCGACTTGAGCACGAAGTCGAAGCTGCGGTCCTCGTAGATGGTGATTACCACCGGGATGATGGTGCCCTGCTGCGAGGCCGTCTGCTCGTTGTAGGCCTTGACGAAATCCATGATCGCCACGCCGTGGGGGCCCAGTGCGGTACCCACCGGAGGGGCCGGGGTGGCCTGGCCTGCGGGAATCTGCAGCTTGGCGATCGCCATTATCTTCTTCTTCTTCTTCTTAGCCATCTGTGGTCTCTTCCTGTTCTAAAGTTTTGTTACCTGCTCGAAAGACAGCTCCACCGGAGTTTCCCGCCCGAACACGTTAACCAGCACCTTCAATTTCGACTGATCCACGTTTATCTCGGAGATGGTACCGGTGAAGTTGGAGAACGGCTCGGTGACCACCCTCACGCTCTCGCCCTCTTCGAACTCCAGTCGGGGCTTGAGCTTCTCCACCGGTTTGACGTGGAGGATCTTGTCGACCTCTTTGGGCTCCAACGGGATGGGTTTGGCGCCGGAGCCGACGAAGCCGGTGACCCCCGGAGTGTTGCGCACCACGTACCAGGAGTCGTCCTCCAGGTACATACGCACCAGCAGATAGCCGGGGAAGACCTTCTTTTGGACGACGTGCTTCTTACCGCCCTTGAACTCCATGACGTCTTCCATGGGGATGACGACCTCGAAGATCTTGTCCTCCATGTTCATGGAGTTGATCCGGGTCATGATCGACCCCTTGACCTTGTTCTCGTAACCGGCGTAGGTGTGGACCACGTACCAGTAGCCGGGCCGCTCGGCGAACGGGATGACGTCGTCGAACAGCCCGCTGTCCTCGGACTCTTCGGACTCGCCTGCCTCGGCTTCGGCTTCCGGGGGTGTTGGTTCGGAGCTCGATGCTTTGGAGGTCTCGGGCTCGGCAGCCTCCTGGTCCATCAAGGCCGTGGCCTGAGGCTTCTTGCCATCGGCCGTGTCCCCCGCCGCCTCGGCCGCGTGGTCAGTGGATTCGTCAGCCAAAAGCTATCTGCCTCCTCGTTCGATCAAAAATAGGACCCCGTTCAATGCGACGTAGTCGATCGCGTAGATAACGGTCATGAAGAAAGCCACCGTCACCAAAACGACGGATGTGTAGGTGATGACCTCCTGCCGGGTGGGCCACGCTACCCGGGCCAACTCGCCGCGCACCTCTTTGAGGAAGTCCCGGGGCTTGGTCCGCGTCTTGCCCGAAACGGTGGGCGGCTTGCGTAGGCGGTCGGCGGCGCCCTCCCGCTTTTTCATCATACGTTTCATCTCGCGGTTCATGCCCTGGCCGTCGGGCGGCGTCTGCGCCTCCGGCTCCTTGGCCGCACCCTTGGCGGCGCGCCCTCCTTTGGCGGCGACGGACCCTTTACGGCCCTCCTTGGCGGCCGCGGCCGCAGCCTTGGTGCCCGAGGGGGTCTTGCGGGTAGAGCGCGATTCGGATTCGGGGGGCTTGGACGCACCACCCGAGCGGGCGCGCGGCTTGCCCGAGGGCGCCGACTTGCTCCCGCTCTTGCGATTTGCTGCCATGCTCCGCACTCCGATGTTCTGGGGATTTAATTGGACTTGGTCCCGGCAGGCCCGGAGGGACTTGAACCCCCAACCCCCGGTTTTGGAGACCGGTGCTCTGCCA
>JBBDRQ010000061.1:0-97367 GCA_040905365.1 Actinomycetota bacterium | reverse complement strand
GACGGATTGGCCAGCCGCGTGGGCGGCCGCCGAGCTATAGGAAGCTAAAGACGGCTTGGAACTAGGATAGAGGTACTGAAAATCGCAATCGGTGGAAGGGGGGTGATTCGATGATATCGGTACGTTGAGCAGACGTAGGAGCTGACACCTGCAAGGGACACTTTCAGGCTGAATCGAGGGAAGAGCTGATGCGCCAAGTAGCAGTTCACCTTCGGGATGTACACAAGGTTCAGACGCCGACCCAAACGGTCATGTCGTACATCATGAAGCACGCTAAGTAGACGCAACTGAAAGTCACGCAGGCTGTCGGCAGTCCTTCCGGTCGGGAGGGCACAAGAGGCCGCATTATCGACGCCTCGGAGGGATAAGAATGCCGGTCGAGTTTAGGTGTTCCGATATTGGCGCTGACACCTGCACAAGACATTTCGTTGCGGCTACGTGGGAAGAGTTGATGGGTCAGGTCACCGATCATCTGGTGAAGGTTCACAGGGTCAAGACGCCCACCCAGACACTCCTTACCTATATAGCCAAGAAAGTAAAAGTCACTAGCAGTTAGTCAGATCGGACCTCGGTCGAGGTCCTAACGCAGCAACTAAGCTGGATCGAGCACGGACGTCACGGTATTGCACCGGGCGTCCGTCTTGATTTGGGCCGAGCTTTACGGATCGGACTAAGTTACGGCCCCGGATAGCTCTCTGCTAAGCTGCTCCGCGATTGCCAGCCGCTCCAGGCTTTCCTGCCGCCCGATAAGAGCGATCAAGTCGAACACCGGAGCCGACACCGTCGTTCCGCTCACCGCAACATAAAGCGGTCCGAAAGCCTTCCTGGGCTTCAAGCCCATCTCCTCCGCAATCGCGCGTAGCGCCGCTTCCACCTGCTCCTTCCCCCACGGCTCGATCTCCGCCAAACCAACCGATGCCCGCCGCAGCAGCTCCGGCACGTGTTCGACCGACAAAACCTTCTCGGCTGCGGCGGGATCGATCTCCGGCCGCGTAAACAGCCCCCCGACCAAACCGGGCGCCTCGCTCAACCGCCGCATCCTCGTCTTGATCAACGGCGCCGCATGCTGCACGTTCTGTGCCTGGACCGCACTGGGCGGCTGGTCGATCAACCCTTCGGCGGCCAAGAAGGGCTGGGTCAGCTCTGCCAGCTCGCAGTCATCGAGCATGCGGATGTACTCCCCGTTCATCCAATCCAATTTCTTGGTGTCGAACATGGCCGGCGAGGAGTGCACGTCGCGCACCTCGAAACGGTCGACCAGCTCGTCACGGCTGAGCAGCGTGTCATCCGAGGTGCCCCACCCCAACAGCGCCAGAAAGTTGATGAGCGCCCCCGGCAGGTAGCCACCGGCTCGAAAGTCCGTTATAGAGGTAGAGCCGTGACGCTTGGACAGCGGCTTGCGGTCGGGGCCGAGAACCTGAGGCAGGTGACCGAAAGCCGGCACGGCGTTGCCGAGGGCCTCATGAAGCAGGATCTGCTTGGGGGTGTTGGACATCAGATCGTCGCCGCGTATGACGTGATTGATCTCCATAAGCCCGTCGTCGACCACCACCGCCAAGTGGTAGAGCGGCGCGCCGTCGGATCGCACAATCGCGAAATCGTCGATCTGGTCCAAGTGGGTGGCGATCTTGCCTACTACCAAATCCTCGTAGTCGAGCACGCCCTCGTCGGGGACCTGGAACCGCACCGCATACGAACGGCCCTCCTGCTCGAAAGCGGCGACCTGTTCCTGGGTAAGCCGCCTGCACCGGCCGTCATAGCCGGGTTTTCGTCGTTCGGCCTGAGCCTGCTCGCGGCGCTGCTTGAGCTCTCCGGCGGTGCAGTAACAGCGATAGGCCTTGCCGCCGCCCACCAGACGCCCAGCAGCCTCCAGATAGAACTGACGGCGCTCAGACTGCCGGTACGGCTCGTGGGCGCCCCCTACCTCCGGTCCCTCGTCCCAGTCCAAACCAAGCCATCTCAGGTCCTCTAGGACCGCGCGGTAAGCCTCCTCGGTAAACCTGGAGACATCGGTGTCCTCGATCCTCAACACAAACGTCCCACCGGTATGACGGGCAAACAGCCAGTTGTAGAGAAAGGTGCGCACATTGCCCACGTGCAAAGAGCCGCTGGGAGCGGGTGCGGCCCGCACGCGTACAGCGCGGTTGTAGTCCATCATTTGCTCACCGGACCTTTCACTCCCACCTCCAGCGTCCCGATACCCTCTATTTCCACGGTACAGCGGTCGCCGTCTACCATAGGACCGATACCGGCCGGGGTGCCGGTCATGATCACGTCGCCCGGCAGCAGGGTTACGTAACGGGAGACGAACGCCACCAGCACCGGCGCGGAGAACACCATGTCGCAGGTGCGGCCGCTTTGCTTGACGGATCCGTTGACCCGGGTGGTCAGGGCTAGGTCGGCCGGATCGAGTTCGGTTTCAATCCACGGTCCGAGCGGCGCTGAAGTGTCGAAACCCTTGGCCCGACCCCACTGCAGGTCCTCTGACTGAAAGTCCCTGGCGGTGGCATCGATTCCGCACGTGTAGCCCAAGATTACGTCCTTGGCGTGCGCAGGGTCCACCGATCGAGCGACCGAACCGATCACCACGCTCAACTCCCCCTCGTAATCCAGCCGCTCGCACCCCGGGGGCGCGACAACCGTGTCCAGCGGGCCCACTACCGCCGTAGAGGGTTTGAAGAAGAACGCCGGGTGGGTGGGCACCTGCTTGCCCATCTCCTTGACGTGATCGGAGTAGTTCAGCGCCACGGCGGCGACCTTTGAAGGCATGCACGGCGAAAGCAGGCGCACATCCTCGAGCGCACGCACCTCACCCGTGCGCTCATAAGGCAGGAAGGGCGTGCTGGAGATCTCTTCTACGCTTTGATCTTCGACGATCCCGTACGCAATACGTCCCGAGCGCTTGAAACGAGCGATCCTCAAACGTACTCGTTCCAGTCCGCGTACCTCTCGACTTCGCCCTTGACCGCAGCGAAAAAGGTCTCCTGGATCTTGCGGCTGACCGGTCCGGCATCGCCCAGGTTGCGGTCGTCAACCGAGCGGATAGGCACGACCTCGGCCGCGGTACCAACCATAAAGGCCTCATCGGCCGTGTACAGGTCCGTCCGCACCAAATTGGTCTCCTCCACCTGGTATCCGAGATCGGCGGCTATGGTCATGATCGATTCCCGGGTGATCCCCGCCAACGGACCCGAACAAAGCGGAGGCGTCATCAGCACCCCGTCGCGCACGATAAATACGTTCTCCCCGGTGGCATCGGCGATGAATCCTTCGGAGTTGAGCATGATGGCCTCGTCGTAGCCCGAATGCACCGCCTCAATCTTGGCCAAAGTGGAGTTCAGGTACTGGCCGGTGGCTTTGGCAGCCGGGGGAATCGCGTTGTGATCGTTGCGGCGCCACGAGGAGATCTTGGTTTTGACTCCCTTTACGAAACCTTCCTCGCCCAGATAGGCGCCCCAGGTCCATGCCGCAATAGACGTTTGCACAGGGGCGGAAATCGTGCTGAGGCCTATCTCCCCATACCCGTGAAATGCGATGGGCCGGATGTAGCAGGCGTCCAGCTTGTTTTGGCGGACGACGAGCTTGGTGGCCTCCACCAGCTGCTCGACGCCATAGGGGAGATCCATCATGTAGATCTTGGCCGAACGATGCAGGCGGGTCATGTGGTCGGTTAGCCGGAAGACGGCAGGACCCTTCTTGGTCTGATAGGCGCGGATGCCCTCGAAGACGCCCGACCCGTAGTGCAGCGCGTGAGTTAGGACGTGTACCTGTGCCTTCTCCCACTCCACAAGCTCTCCGTCCATCCAGATGAACTTCGTAGGGGTGATAGGCATTGCGGGTTTCTCCTGTCTCGCCGCGCGATCAATCGGGGACTCTTGGCTCGCTGCATTGTATCTAATACCGGCAGCCCGTCGTAACTGCCGGAGCCGGACGATCCCGACTGCTATTGACCCAGGTCGATGAACTTCACGTCGCTCGCGTCAACTGTGTGCTGGATCTCGTCCAGCACCTCCGCCGAGATCAAGTCGTCAACTGTGAGACCCATCAACGCCTCCCCGCCGGAGGCCTGCCGGCTGACCTGCATGCTGGCTATGTTGACTCCCGCCTTGCCCAACACGGAGCCGACTTTGCCGACCACGCCCGGTCGGTCGGCGTAGCGAATGAAGCACATGTAGCGCTCCGGGCGCATGTCGACCCCATACTCGTATACCTGGATCAAACGCTGCTCGTCCTTCTTACCGACCAGCGATCCCGCTACGGTCACCGAGCCCTGTTCGGAGCCTGCGCGAATCAGCACCTGGTTCACGTAGTCGGTGGAGACCGCAGACTTGGTCTCCTCGACCTCGATCCCGCGCTCTTGGGCGAGCAACGGGGCGTTGACGTAGGTCACAGGCTCGTGCACGATGCCGGAAAACAGCCCCTTCAACCCGGCCAGCATCAGTATCCGGGTGTCGTGCTCAGCGACGGTGCCCCGAAACTCCATATGCACCTCGGTGATACGGCCCGCGGCCACGCAGTAAAGAATCCGGCCCAATTTTTCGCTGAGACCGATAAACGGACGCAGCGCCTCCACATACTCGGCGCCCCCCTGGATATTGACCGCGTAGGGAGCGAATTCGCCTCGCAGCGCCAGTAGTACCTGCTCGGCGATGGAGGTACCCGCCTTCTCCTGCGCTTCCTGGGTAGACGCCCCCAGGTGAGGCGTCACCACAAAGTCTGGAATCCTCAACAGGGGGCTGTCCGGGGGCGGGGGCTCCTTATCGAAAACGTCTATAGCCGCGCCGGCGACGATGCCCTGCTCATGCGCGTCGACCAGCGCCTGCTCGTCCATGATGCCGCCCCGGGCAGCATTGACAATACGGACCCCCGGTTTCATGACCGCAAACTGCTTCACGCCCAGCAGGCCCTTGGTCTCGGACGTCTTGGGCAGGTGGATCGTAATGAAGTCGGATTGACGGCACAGTTGCTCGAGGTCCGCGGCCAGCGTTGCTCCCAATTTCGCCGCCCGGCCCTCGCTAACATACGGGTCGTACACCAGCAGGTGCATTCCGAAAGCGGCCAAGCGCTGCGCCACCAGAGTCCCGATGCGCCCCATGCCGACCACACCCAAGGTCTTGCCGTACAGCTCCACCCCGTTGAACTTGGAGCGCTCCCACTTGCCGGAACGCAGCGACGCATCCGCGGCCGGGATCTGGCGGGCCAACGCCAGCATCAAGGCCACCGAGTGCTCGGCTGCCGAGATGATGTTGCTCTGCGGAGCGTTGACCACCAGGATGCCCCGGCGGGTGGCGGCCTCGACGTCGATGTTGTCCAAGCCAATACCGGCCCGGCCCACCACCTTGAGGCGCCAACCCCTGTCTAGGGCTTCCTTGTCGATCTGGGTAGCCGAACGAACGATGACGGCATCGTAGTCTGCGATGACGTCCAAAAAACCCTGACGGTCCAGATCGGTCAGCACGTCGACCTTTACCTCGTCGCGTAGCTGGCGTATTCCCTCCTCGGCGAGGGGCTCGGGAACGAGAACTCTCACTGCGTCAATCTCCCTGCTGTCGCGGTGGATGCGGCTTGGTTCACTTAGCCCCTGAAGACCGCCTCGGCGGCCGCGACTCCGGCGCCCGGGGTCAGCTCGTAGCCCAGTTCGTCCAAAACCAACTCCAGCGCCCCGAAGAAGCGCAGGATGTCCAGCGGCTCGAACCATCCTAGGTGTCCGATTCGAAACACCTGGCCCTTCATAGGTCCCTGGCCGGGGGCCACGATGATCCCGTACTTGGAGCGCAACAGGCCCACAATTTGCTTGTCGGTCAGTCCGGGCGGGTTCTTCACCGCAGTAACCACCACCGCGCGCTCGGGATCCTCCCCCATCAGAGGCAGGCCCAGCGCCTGCACTCCGGCCTTGACCGCCTTGGATAGAAGCTTGTGCCGCTCGAGAATGCCCTCGCGGCCCTCCTTGCGCGCTACCCGCAGCGCCGCGACCATACCCTGCAACACCGAGATTGCCGGAGTCCAGGGGCTTTCTGAATCCGGGCGCTCCACGGCGTCCTTGTAGGCGGTCCAGTCGAAGTAAAAGCGCGGAGCGGTGGAGACCTTGTGCGCCTCCCAGGCGCGGGGGCCGACCACGCAAAAGGCGATGCCCGGAGTAGCGCCGAGCGCCTTCTGCGAGCCGCCGATGCACACATCGATGCCCCACTCGTCCATCTCTATGTCGACCGCGCCGGCGCTGGAGACCGCGTCCAGGATGAACAGCTTGTCCCGGGCGCGCACCGCACGGGCGATGGGCTCGACATCGTTGACGACTCCGGTCGAGGTCTCGGAGTGCTGGCAGAAAACGTGGGTGATGCCCGGGTCGTCGTCCAGAGCCTTCTCGACGTCCGCGGCCTTGGCGGTGTTGCCCCATTCGTAGTCGATCACGGTGACGTCGCAGCCGAAGCGCTCGAGCATGGTCTTGAACCGCTGGCCGAAAAAGCCGACCGAGACGACCAGAACCTTGTCACCGGCGGAGACGGTGTTGGCTACCGCGCCCTCCATGCCGCCGCTGCCGGAGGCGGTGTAGACGATCACGTCGCCCTCGGACTGGACTAGCCACCGAATCCCGTCGATGGCCTCGTCGAGCAGCGCTCCGTAGCCGGGCCCGCGGTGGTACACGAGCGGTTTGGCCTGGGCTTCGAGGACAAAGTGCGGTACCGGGGTCGGCCCCGGCGTCATAAGTATTTCCGGCCTATCGAACACGCAGTCTCCTTGGGTCGTCGTCAATTACGTAGGGCCGCCACAGCAGTGCCCCAAGCTTGCCAGGCGGCCGTTTCAGTGTAGTCCACGACCGACGGATAGAAAGCTCCTGCGCCGGTGTGACCTACGGGTCCGAGAGAGAACGCAGCCAGGGAGTGGCTCACGCCGCCAACCGCCCCGAAGGTTGGTGGCCAGGGTACTAGGAAAGCTTTTTTTTCAGGATCTCAGTAACCACCTTCGGGTTGCCCTGACCCTTCGTCGCTTTCATTACCTGGCCCATCAAGAAACCGAAGGGCTTTTGGTCACCGGCTCGGATCCTCTCCGCCACTTCGGGATTGTCGGCGATTGTCGAATCAATGATGCTCTCCAGCTCCGAGGAGTCCGACACCTGCTTGATGCCCGCTTCGTCCACCAGCGCCTTGGGGTCCTTGCCCGTGTTCAGCATCTTCGCCAGAACATCCTGACCCTGGTTGGTAGACAGATCTCCCGCAGCCACCATGTCCACCAGGCCCGCCAGATCCGCCGGCTTCACCGTATCGAGCGTGGCCTCGCCGTCCGCCGCCAGCAAACCCGCCAGGTTGTTGGTCACCCAGTTGGCTATCTGTTTAGCGTCGGCCTGCGTAGCCGAGTTCAGCGCCGTCTCGAACAGATCCCCCAGCCCCGGCGTTGCCGTCAGCACCTGGGCGTCGTAGGCGGACAACCCGAGGTCGTCCTCATAAGTGCGGCGGCGCTCCGCCGGCAGAACCGGCAGCTCTTCCTTGAGCTGGCGAAGCCACTCCACGCCGGGCTCTACCGGCACCAGGTCCGGCTCGGGAAAGTAGCGGTAGTCAAAGGCCTCCTCTTTGCTGCGCAGGGGATTGGTCTTGCCCGACTTCTCATCCCAGTGCCGGGTAGATTGATCGAGCGAGCCGCCGGCCCCGAGCACCTTGCGCTGGCGCTTCTCCTCGTACTGCAGAGCCCGCAGCACCGACCGGATCGAGTTCATGTTCTTGATCTCGACCTTCACCCCGCGTTCGCCGGGCGGGGCTACCGAGATGTTGGCGTCCACCCGCATGGAGCCCTCCTCCATCCGCACGTCGGAGACGCCCAGGTACTCCAAAATCGAGCGCAACTCGCCCACATACGCGCGGGCTACCGCCGGGGAGGTAATGTCGGGCTCGCTCACGATCTCCACCAAAGGCGTGCCGGCCCGATTGAAGTCCTCCAGCGAGTAGTCGGCGTCGTGGATACGACCACCGCCGCCCATGTGCAGCGACTTGCCGGTGTCTTCCTCCAGGTGGGCCCGGGTGATACCCACCTTGTGCCGCTGGCCGTCGACCTCCACTTCGAGAATCCCGTGCGAACCGATCGGGAGGTCGTACTGGGAGATTTGGTAGTTCTTGGGCATGTCCGGGTAGAAGTAGTTCTTCCGGTGGAAAATTGAGCGCGGCGCCACCTCACAACCCAGGGCCATGGCGATCTTGGTGGTGTACTCGATGGCCTTCTCGTTCATGGTCGGCAGGGTTCCCGGGTGGCCCAGGCAGACCGGGCACACCCGGGTATTAGGCTCTCCGCCGAAACCGACAGGGCAGCCGCAGAACATCTTGGTGGCCGTCTTGAGCTCCACGTGGACCTCCAGCCCGATCGTGGTGACCAAATCGTCGCTCACGAGGCGCTCCAGATCGCCGGCTTGGCGTCGAAGCCCAGCTCCTGCTCAAATGCGTAAGCCGCCTTGAGCATCGTCTCCTCCCCCAGGGCGGGGGCCATGAACTGGATCCCGACGGGCATACCGTCTTCGGCCGATACACCGCACGGCACGCTCATGGCCGCCGCCCCCGCCAGCGAGGTGGGAACGTTGCAGATGTCGGATAGGTACATGGTCAGCGGATCCTGCAGCTTCTCACCCATGGCAAAAGCCGTGGTCGGCGCACTTGGCGAGACCAGCAGGTCGAAGTCGTTGTAGGCCCTTTCGAAGTCCTGGCGGATCAACGTCCTGGCCCTCTGGGCCTTTAGGTAGTAGGCGTCATAGTAGCCGGCCGACAAGCAGTAGGTGCCGAGCATTATTCTTCTTTTGACCTCGGCGCCGAAACCTGCTGCCCGCGTGCGGGAGTTCATGGTCAACACATCCGGAGCGTCGATCCTAAGACCAAAACGCACGCCCTCGTAGCGGGCCAAGTTGCTCGACGCCTCCGACGGGGCGATCAGGTAGTAGATGTCGATGCCGTAGTCAAAGGTCGGCAGCGACACCTCGCCGACCTGTGCCCCCAGCTTCTCCAGGATCGACACCGCCCCCCTAAACCGGGTCTGCACCGCCTGGCTCACTCCCTCTTGCGAAATCTGCTTCACGACGCCGATCTTCAGGCCGTCGATACCGTCCTCCAGCCTTGCCGAGTAGTCCGGCACCGGGTTGGGCAAAGAGGTCGAATCCATAGGGTCGAGACCCGCGATCGCCTGCAGCACCAGCGCGGCATCCCGCACATCCCGGGTGATCGGACCGGCCTGGTCGAGCGAGGACGCAAAGGCGATAAGGCCAAAGCGGGAGACCAGACCGTAGGTAGGTTTGAGCCCCACCACCCCGCACAGCCCGGCCGGCTGGCGGATGCTGCCGCCGGTATCGGTGCCGAGGCCGACCACTGCCTGTCCGGCGGCCACAGCTGCGGCGCTGCCCCCGGAGGAGCCCCCGGGCACGCGTCCGAGGTCCCACGGGTTGCAGGTGGGTCCGTAGGCGGAGTTTTCGGTGGACGAACCCATCGCAAACTCGTCGAGGTTGGTCTTGCCGATCAACGGCAGCCCGGCGAAGGCCATCCGTTCGGCTACGGTGGCCGAGTACGGGGGAACGTAGCTCTCGAGCATCTTGGAGCCGGCGGTGGTGCGTACACCCTTGGTGCAAATGATGTCTTTGAGCGTCATCGGCACCCCGGCCAGAGGCCCGAGCTTTTCGCCGGCTGCTTTGGCCTGGTCGACCTTACGGGCGTCCGCCCGGGCCCGTTCGGCCGTCGGCGTCAGGTAGGCGTGGACATCGGGCTCCGCCTGTTCCATGCGGCTCAGTACCGAATCGGCCACCTCGACGGCGCTGACGTTACCCGAGGCAACCAAACCGGCCAGCTCGTGCCCGGCGTGTTCCCACAACTTCTTGGTCATTCGGACTCCATAATGCGGGGCACCCTGAAGTGTCCGGATTCAACCGCCGGCGCGTTGGCCAAAGCCTCGGCCTGGTCCAAGGGCTCGCGCGCCACATCCGGCCGCATGACGTTGAGCAAGGGCACGCTGTGCGATGTGGGCGTCACGCCATCGGTATCCAGCGCCGCGACGGTCTGGGCGTGCTCCAGGATGGCCGACAGCTGGGATCCGAACAGCTCTTTTTCGTCCTCGCCCAAATCCAGGCGCGCCAGCTTGGCCACGTGCTCCACCTGCTTCTTATCGATGCCCATAAAACCCCTTCCGTACCCGCCCTATTGCGGCCGGACCGGCGACCAGAGTCACTATTGTTACAAGTTACAGCCCATCCGGGAGGCGCTGACGGCCCGGGGCCGCTCGAAAGCCCCGGCGCGCCGCAGGCGCAACCTTACGGCCGGGGCGTCGGGAGCGGTGGGGAGCGGTCGGGGGCGCCAAGCCCCGACTGTGCGGTATCTTGGGCTCAACCATGCCACCCGACCCCCGTTCCGTTCGGTTTGCGCGTGCCTGCCGCCGGCAGCCCGTAGATACGACACCCATATGGATGATGCGCCAGGCCGGCCGCAGCCTGCCCGCCTACCGCGCCCTTCGCAAGCGCTACAGCTTCAAAGAATTGGCCGAAACCCCGGAACTGTGCGCCCAAGTGACGATGATGCCACTCGATGAGCTCGACGTCGACGCGGCGATCATATTCGCAGACATCATGACCCCGGTGGCGTGTCTGGGCATCCGTTACCAGATAGTTGAGGGAACCGGTCCCGTGGTGGACGACCCCATCCGATCGACGCAGGCAGTCGAGGGCCTGGACTCCATCCCCTCCGGGGAGGAGCTTCCTGCGCTGTTCGAAGCCATGCGCCTGGTGGCCAAGGATCTGGACGGGAAAATACCTATGATCGGCTTCGCCGGCGCACCCTTCACGCTTGCCAGCTATCTGGTGGAAGGCCGGCCCAACGCCGAGCTAACCAACACCAAGGCTTTGATTAAGCAGGATCCCGCCACCTGGCACGGACTGATGGAAGCTTTGACCACGGTACTCGTCGACTATATGGGACAGCAGGTGGAGGCCGGGGCTCAGGCTCTACAGCTGTTCGACAGCTGGGCCGGCAAGCTCGAGCCCGCAGCCTACGAGAAGTTTGCGCTTCCCTACTCCGCGCGCATCTTCGCCGAGACGGCCGGGCTCGGCGTGCCGCGTATCCACTTCGGCACCAACACCTGCGAACTGCTGGAGTTGATGTCGCGGCCGGAGCCGGATGTCGTCGGCGTGGACTGGCGTATCCCGCTGGACCTGGCGTGGGAGCGCATCGGCGCCGATCGGGCCATCCAGGGCAACCTCGACCCCAAGACGCTTTTGTGCAGCCCCGAAGAAGTCGTCGCCGAAGCCAAGGATGTACTGCGGCGCGCCGGGGGCCGCCCGGGCCACATATTCAATCTCGGGCACGGAGTGCTTCCCGACTCTCCCCTGGACAACCTCAAAGCCTTGGTTGACACCGTCCATGAGTATGGAACTCAATGAGCACCGCAGTTTTGCTCATGGCCTACGGCAGCCCTCGCAACACCGAAGAGATCGCACCCTACTTCACCGATATCCGAGGAGGCCGGGCGCCTTCCGAGCAGACGCTCAAGACGCTGGTCGACAGGTACGAGCGCATCGGCAGCTCACCGCTTAACGAGATCACTCAACAGCAAGCCGAGCGACTTGCTCAGGAACTTGAAAAACGCTCCCCCGGGGCGTTCAAGGTGTTCACAGGCATGAAGCACTGGCACCCGTTTATCGCCGATACGGTCGCGAAGATCGCCCACGAAGACATCCGCCACGTCATCGGGCTGGTCCTAGCCCCCCACTACTCGGCCAAGAGCATCGGAGAGTACGAGAAACGGATCCTCGCTGCCCGGGATGCCGCGAGCGCCGGGTTCAAGCTGACCATGGTCCCGTCCTGGTACGCACAGCCGGCCTTCGTGAAGCTCGTGGCAGCCAACCTGAACGAGGCGCTGGCTGGGTGGGACACCTCCGAGGGAGGCACGCGGGTATTCTTCACCGCCCACAGCATCCCCACCCGGATCGTAGAGCAGGGCGACCCCTACGCCGACCAGCTGACCGACTCGGCACGGGTCTTCGCGAAGGCGGCAGGCATCACCAACTTTGAAACCGGCTGGCAGAGTGCCAGCACCACCGGCGAACCGTGGTTGGGGCCCGACATTCTGGACCGGCTGAAGCAGTTCAAGGACGAGGGAGGCAGTCGAGCTATGATCGCCCCCGTTGGGTTTGTCGCCGATCATCTGGAGGTTCTGTTCGACGTGGACATCGAGTGCAAGGAACTAGCCGAAGATATCGGCCTGGAACTTAGACGAATCGCCTCCCCCAACGCAGATCCACGGTTTATTCGCAGCCTGGCCGACGTCGTCATAGGGTACTCTGGCTAACCACATGATTGTTGCCCTAAGCGCCGGACGGCAGTCTCCTCAGGAGTTACGTGATCGGTTGTCCCTGGACGAGCAGGGACAGAAAGACCTGCTGACCGCCCCCCGCCCCGGACTGGCCGAACTGCTGGTTCTGTCGACCTGCCACCGCACTGAGATCTATGCGACCGGTGACGGCTTGGAGGCCGACGTGGTCCACGCGGTCGCGGCCATCATGCCCGGCCTGCTTCCGACCGACCACCACGACGTACGCTTTATGCAGGGCGCCGACGCGATCGAGCACCTGTTTAGGGTGGCCTGCGGTCTGGACTCGCTGGTGATAGGTGAGCCCCAGGTCTTGAGCCAGGTACGACAGGCTCTGGTACTGGCGCAGGAGGCGCGCACCACCGGCCCATCGCTGAACAATATTTTCGGGCGGGCCATTCGCCTGGGCCGCCGGGTTCGCAACGAGACCGCCCTTGGACGGCTGGGCCGCTCCATCGGAGACATAGCAGCCGATTACCTCAGCAGACGGTTCGACGGCCTGGAGGACAAGCGAGCGTTGATCGTTGGAGCCGGTGAAATCGGCTACGACGCGGCGTTCGGGTGCCGGAAGGCCGGTGCCGCTCTGACAGTTGCCAGCCGCACGCTTGCCTCGGCGATGCAGCTTGCTGACGACCTGGGCACCGACGACGTCCACACCTTGGACAAGCTGCCGGTCCTGCTGGAGGAGATGGATGTTGTGGTCGTGGCGTTGTCGGGAGATTTCAGACTGCACCAGGCCGACTTCCCGACCCGCGACCGATCCGGCCTGCTGGTCCTGGACCTGTCGGCTCCCAGCGTGGTCGAGGCCACGAGCCGTGGCTACTTGGAAGTGGTCGATTTGGAGCAGCTTCCCGGACCGCGTGGACCCGAGATTACCGACGCCATGATCGATGCGGAGTCGATGGTCAAAAAAGAAGTGGCCGACCTGCTGCACTGGGCCGACACGCGGGCCTCGGGACCGGCTATCCAGGAGTTGCGCACCTTTGCCGAGGGGATCGTCGAGGACGAGCTCAAGCGGGTCACCGGATCGCTCGACCTGTCCCCCGAGCAGCTCCTCAAGGTCGAAGCGCTGGGCAACCGCATCGCCAACAAACTGTTGCACGGACCGACGGTGGAGCTGAGGCGGTGCAACGAGGCCGATCGGGAAACCATCCGGAGGCTGTTCCGGCTGGGTGAATAGCTGGTGAACCCCATACGCATCGGAACCCGCGGAAGCAGGCTCGCACTGGTGCAGGCCAACTGGGTTGTCGAGCGGCTCCGGGAGGTAGCGCCGGAGAAGGATTTCAGTGTCGTGGTGATCGACTCCAAGCCCAAGTTGGACCGGTCGAACCCCAACCTGGGGGAGGGCATCTTCGTCAAGGAAATCCAAAGCGCTCTGCTCGATGACCGGATCGACGTGGCCGTCCACTCCCTAAAAGACCTGCCGACCAAGCCGGTCGAAGGACTCGTCGTCGCCGCCGTGCCCGAACGCGCCGACGCACGGGAGGCCATGATCGGCACCTCGCTCGACGCTTTGCCCAACGGAGCAAAAGTGGGAACGTCCAGTCCCCGCCGCCTGGCTCAAATCAAGCGGCTGCGATCCGACCTCGAGGTGGTGCCGCTCAATGGGAACATCCCAACCCGCCTGCAAAAAATCGCCCGCGGCGACTGCGATGCCGCAATGGTGGCTGCGGCCGGTTTGCAGCGTTTGGGAATCGAGGCGGCGCAGATACTGCCATTCGAACAGGCGCTGCCGGCACCCGGCCAAGGAGCTCTCGCCTTGGAGGTGCGCACCGGACCCCTAGAGATCCCGCTGATCATCGGCGGGATCGACCACATACAAAGCGCGGTAGCCACCGCGGCCGAGCGGGAAGTGCTGGCCGCACTGGGAGGGGGCTGCATGCTGCCCGTTGCGGTGCTGGCAACAATCGACGATGGCCAGATCGAGATCCAGGCCCGAGTGGTCTCCGCCGACGGAACCCGCGAAGCCTTTCACCGAGCTACCGGGGACGGAGGTTTTCCGCACGAGGTGGCAGAGCAGGTCGCCGCCGCGCTAATCGAACAGGGCGCAAAGGACCTACTGGGTCTGAGTTGATGGGCCACCCCCTGCAAGATGTCAGAGTTCTGGTGCTGCGTCCCGAACACCAGTCCGGCGAGCTGGCCGGCATGCTGGAGGCCGCCGGAGCCATACCGGTAATGGTCCCGGCCATACGGATCCTCCCCCCGGAAAACTGGGGGCCCACAGACTCGGCTCTGCGCAGTGTCGGCGAGTACGACTGGATCGTTTTCACCAGCGTCAACGGAGTCGCCGGCTTCACCGACCGGGCTACGTCCCAGGGGGTGGGCCCGGAGCATTTCCCCGCCAACGTGGGGGCAATAGGCCCCGGAACCGCCCGAGCCCTTGAGGCCTACGGCCTGCAGGTGACCTGGATGCCTTCTTCTTTTACCTCGGCGACGCTCGGTGATCGGCTGCCCGAGCCGCCGGCAAAGGTCCTGCTGGTCCGGGCCGACGTGGCCACCGAGGAACTCGACCACAAACTTGGCGCCCGGGGGTTCGAGGTGGACAGAATCGACGCTTACCGCACGGCCCCCGGCGAAACGCAGCAGATCCGCGAGGCGTACCGGGAATGCGACGCGGTGGCGCTGACCAGCGCTTCCATTGCCCAGAGCTTCGCATCAGCCGTGTCCGGCCACGAAAGAACAGTTGTGGTCTGCAGCATAGGTCCGGCCACCTCGGCTGCCTGCCGGAGAAGAGGAGTTCAGGTGGACACCGAGGCTGCCGAACACACGATGCCGGGGCTGGTCCGGGCCCTGCGCGAATACTACGGATGTCGCGCTTAGCGCTCGACCGCAGCGTAGAAATCGTTCAAGATACCCAACGCTTCCAACCGATCCGCGCGGCTCGGGAAGGGGTCCGGCTGGGCGGCCACCTCTGTGAGGACGGAGCGGTACTCCTCACTCAATCCGTGCTCGTGGATTCCCGCCCCAACCAACCGCAGGTACCAGTCGAAGGGCCGAGCTCGCCGGTCAACGTTGCGAGGGTGAGCCAGATAGGCGTGCACCTGAGTCGGAACTCCCGACAGGTCAACCTCCAAGAGGGTGCGCTCATAACCTCCCTCGAAGTGGTCCAGATCCTCGATCGCCGCGTCCGGCATCTCGTAAACCACTCCATGAACCACCGCGCCTACGTCCTCGGCAACCGGTATGTCGCACTTGCCCGAACCGTCCCCGCTGCGCTTGTGGAAAGCGAGCCGGCGGCCCCCGATCTTGGCCCGCCCAAGCAACTCTACCCTGCCCACTCGCCGCTCGAGCCGGAGGGTAAGCATGTTGGATCCGTAGGCGAAATACCTCAAGCCTGGCCTACCCGGTCGGCCCGGCGCTTCCGGAGACACAAAAGATCAACTCGTCGGCTCGATCCCGCTCACGCCGGGCCGACTCCGGCGACGACGCGATCCGCTCCACCGTCGACATCAGGTTGCGTATCCTCCGAGCCAGATCCTTGCTTACGTCGATCTCGACGCCGGCCGCGCTGCGGAAAGTTCCGAACCCGGGTTCGGGAACCAGGGCGGACGCCAGCTCGATCAAGACATCCAGCGCAGCCGCTCGGGCCCATTCCTCGGGTCCCTCCAAAATCTCGGCGAGAAATTGCGTTGCCGGCAACACGACAGGCCAGTAAGTGCCGGTGCGCGGATTACCGAAGGCTTGCAGCAACTCAACGTACGCGTCCCCGGCCTGATCCTCGTCCTGAGCCTCCGACAACATGCGCAGGGCTCTGGCTACGGAATTGGGCTCGTTCCAAAACGGTTGCGGATACTTCTCCCACGCAAACGTGTCGATCTGGTCTTCGCTCACCTCAGCCTCGATCTGAGCACAACGGCCCAATCCGCTTTCGAAGACAAACCCACCGTCGGGCCCATTGTTCAACTGGCTCTTTGCGGTTTCACCAAAGCAACCTCCAGCGCTCAAGAAATCTTGGACTGTTGGTGCCGACCAAAAACCATTTTACGACGCCTGTGCAGCGAAACTTCAAACCGCAAGATCTACCCAACGTCATCGGAGCCGTTGGCTCGAACAAATCAGGGAACCTCAAGCGCTCGTCCCCCGATGAGCCCAAACGCGGTGTTCGGATTAGTGGATGAAACCCCCGCCGATTCAACGTCGCCCTCACGACCGCTCCGAATCCCGGCAGCCGGGAGCCGGGAAAGGGGCCAAAATGCCGACCCTTCAGTTGATCGCGGTCGTCGTCCTGTTGGGCTCCGCGGGTTTGTCCCAGATCGGGAGCAATTCACATACCGAAGGTTCGGATCCCCCTCCGGCCATCGCGGTAGCAGAGCCAGAACTTTGTGAATCCATAGACCAGTGCGTCGAAGCCTCTTCGCCCGATGAACCGGATCCTGCAGCTTCGCCCGTCCGCACCCCGGGTGCGTGTCCGCCGCGCGGCGACGAAACCACCGCCACCGGAGCCGACGAGCTGCAAGTCCCCCACGACCCGATTGCCGTCCACGACGAAAGTTCGAATGGGGATGACACCGGCTGCACCGTCGATCCACTCAGCCCCTAGCGCCAGGCTCGTCCTCGCCGGGATCAACGGAAAGTAAGCCGGTCACGTCCACGTACTGATGCACGTACCAACTATCGTCCGGCTCTCGGTGCCAGGTCATTAAGTACACCCCGCGATGCTCGTCCCAAGGTTCGGCCCCTTTGGGCCTGACGTGAGAGGTAAAGACTCCCCTGTCGACCGCCCAATCATCGGTGATGCGCAGCAGAGTCTGGTCGACCGAGAACCGGTACTCGAACTGATCGAAAAAGGGCGTCAGCCAGTCCAACACCTCTTTTCGCCCGTGCAGGGCGAGTTGACCGGGCCGCAGCCAAAGTACCCGCTCACCTAACAAACCGACGTGCCCGTCGATGGACTCAGCGTTGACGGCGTCCACCCATTGGGCGCGCCGGCGAACCAGGGAGTCTTCATTCTCCAAGCCAACCTCCGGATTCCGGGCACCTGCGGGTCGATCACCGTTCACGACTCGATTGATCCTAGCCGTCCTTGTAGAATTAGCCAACAAGAATCACCCTCCTTAAGCCCGCACCCTCGGCGGGGATAAGATCGAACCCAGAGCAACTACCGATCGGCCGGACCTCGCCGCCGTAGCCAGCGCCCGGGACCAACTACACTTGAATACTGACCTTTTACCTTCCAAGGAGCACAACAAACGCGCATGGGTAAGACACTGGCCGAGAAGGTCTGGGACCGACACGTCGTGCACTCGGCGCGGGGGGAGCCCGATCTGCTCTACGTCGACCTTCACCTGATACATGAGGTGACCTCGCCGCAAGCGTTCGAAGGCCTGCGGCTGGCCGGGCGCAGGGTTCGCCGGCCCGACCTCACGCTGGCCACCATGGACCACAACGTACCTACGATCGGCATCAACAAGCCGGTCGCCGATCCGGTATCCGCCAAGCAGATCGAGGCTTTGCGTTCCAACTGCGATGAATTCGGCATCAAGCTTTTGCCCATGGGCCACCCCGGACAGGGCATAGTGCATGTCATCGGCCCCGAGCTGGGTCTGACGCAGCCGGGCGCAACCATAGTGTGCGGCGACAGCCACACCTCCACGCACGGCGCCTTTGGCGCGCTCGCTTTTGGCATCGGCACCAGCGAGGTGGAGCACGTGCTCGCCACCCAAACCCTGGCCCAGGTCAAACCGGCCACGATGGCGGTCACGGTCAACGGCACTCTGCCCGAGGGCCTGACCTCCAAGGACGTGATCCTGGGCATCATCGCTCACATCGGCACCGGGGGCGGTGCCGGCTGCATCATCGAGTACCGCGGCGAAGCCATCCGCTCTTTGTCAATGGAGGGACGCATGACGGTGTGCAACATGTCCATCGAGGGCGGGGCCCGGGCCGGCATGATCGCGCCAGACGAGACGACCTTCGCCTGGCTCGAAGGCCGAAACTACGCACCGAATGGGCGGGACTGGGAAGCGGCTGTGCAGGACTGGCGGTCGCTGGTCACCGATGCAGACGCCGAGTTTGACAAAGAGATAGTCATCGACGCCGCCAACCTGCGCCGGTACGTCAGCTGGGGAACCAACCCGGCCCAGACCGTAGGCCTCGAGGACCGGGTTCCGGACCCCGAGGACTACACCGACCCGGCGCTCAAAGAAGCGGCCCGCAGGGCGCTCGACTACATGGCGCTCAAGCCCGGTACTGCGATTCGCGACATCACCGTGGACCAGGTCTTTATAGGGTCATGTACCAACTCACGCCTAGAGGACTTGCGGGCCGCGGCCGAAGTGGTCGCCGGCCGGCATGTATCCGACGGCGTCAAGGCGATGGTGGTGCCCGGATCCATGAAGGTAAAATCCGACGCGGAGGCCGAAGGTTTGGACAAGATATTTACCCAAGCCGGATTCGAGTGGCGGGAAGGAGCCGGGTGCTCCATGTGCCTGGGCATGAACCCCGACCAGCTGCAGCCGGGCCAGCGCTGCGCGTCGACCTCCAACCGCAACTTCGAAGGACGGCAGGGAAAGGGAGGACGGACCCACCTGGTCTCTCCCGCGGTTGCCGCGGCTACTGCGATAGCCGGGCACTTCGCCGCGCCGTCCGACCTTAGTGCCCTAGAGACCGGGAGTTGAGCTGAGGTGGAACCAGTCAAAAAGGTTGTAGGCACCGCCGTACCCTTGGAGCGCAGCAACGTCGACACCGACCAGATCATCCCGGCGGTCTGGCTTAAACGCATCGAGCGCACCGGATTCGGCGCGGGCCTGTTCTCGGCCTGGATGGAGGATCCCGACTTCGTTTTGAACCGGCCCGAGTACAAGAGGGCATCCATCCTGCTGGCGGGATCCAACTTCGGATGCGGCTCCTCCCGGGAGCACGCCGTATGGGCCCTGGAAGAATCGGGCTTTTACGCGGTGATCTCCGACAGCTTTGCCGACATCTTCCGAGCCAACGCTCTGAAGAACGGTTTACTGGCCGTACAGGTGGAGCCCGAGCAGGCCAAAGCTATCGAAGAGGCCGTTAAGCAGGATCCCACCACCTTGATCACCATCGACGTGGCCGAGCGAACCGTCGCGGTGGACTCGGCAGGGATCACGGCGCCGTTCCCGCTCGACGACTTCGCTCAGTACCGGCTCATGAACGGGCTGGACGATATATCGCTGACCCTGCAGCGGGCCGGCGAGATCTCGGAGTTCGAAAAGTCCAGGCCCAAGTGGAGTCCTGCGGTACCCGATCCGGCATGACGCAACCTAAACGCCTCAGGAGGCTTCGCCGCACACCCGGGATCCGGCGGCTTGTGGCCGAAGCCAGACTCGACCCCTCCCGGCTGGTGCTTCCCATCTTCGTTTCAGAGGAGCTAACGACCAGACAGCCGCTGGCTTCACTCCCCGGCCACTACAGCTGGCCGACCTCCGAAGTCCACAAAATCGCCGAGCAAGCGCAATCTCTTGGAATTCCGGCCGTGCTGATCTTCGGGGTTACGGCGGCCAAGGATCCAAGCGCATCCCGAGCCTTCGCCTCCGACGGCCCGTCCCAGCAGGCCATCGCCCGGATCAAGCAGACCGCACCGGAATTGGTGGTCTTCGCCGACACCTGCCTATGCGGGTTCACCGACACCGGCCACTGCTGCATAGTGCAGACGGGGCGGCTGGACAACGATGCTTCGGTGGAAATCATCGCCCGCACCGCCGTGTCGCAGGCGGAGGCCGGAGCTGACTTCGTCTCGCCCTCGGACATGATGGACGGGCGAGTTCGCGCCATCCGCGACGCCCTCGACACCGCGGGCTTCGCCGAAACCGGCATCATGTCGTACGCGGCCAAGTTCGCCTCGTCTATGTACGGACCTTTTCGCGACGCGGCAGGCTCGACTCCGGCCTTCGGTGATCGCCGTACCTACCAGATCGATCCGCACAGCCACCGCCAGGGTCTGGCCAGCGTTGAGCGTGACCTGGCCGAGGGAGCGGACATCGTGATGGTCAAACCGGCCCTGGTAAACCTCAGCTTGATTCATCAGATTCGCCAGCGGTTCGACGTGCCGCTGAGCGCCTACAACGTGAGCGGCGAATACGGCATGGTCAAAGCCGCCGCCGAACGTGGTTGGATGGATGAGCGTTTGGCGGCGCTCGAGATCATTGGTTCGATGGTGGTCTCGGGCGCCGACTTCGTCATCACGTACCACGCGCTGGATGCAGCGAAATGGATGAGCGAGTAAGGAAGCCATGAAACGCAGCAAATCCGAACAGGCCTTCAAGCAGGCGCAAAAGTTCATGCCCGGAGGGGTCTCGTCGCCCGTACGGGCGTTCGGCTCGGTCGGAGGCACGCCGGTATTCATGCGATCGGCAAGCGGCAGTTGGGTAACCGACCTGGACGGCAACCGCTACCTCGACATGCTCGGCTCCTGGGGGCCGCTGCTCCTCGGCCACGCCCACCCTGAGGTGGTCACTTCCTTGCAGGCCGTTGCCGCCGACGGCACGTCGTTTGGGACCCCCATCGCCAACGAAACCCGCTTGGCCAAGATTATCGTCGACGCCCTGCCGGCCGTGGACATGGTTAGGTTGGTCAACTCGGGCACCGAAGCTACGATGAGCGCTCTGCGGCTGGCCCGCGCCGCGACGCGTCGGTCCAAAATCTTAAAGTTCGCCGGCAACTACCACGGCCACGTGGACTCGCTGCTGGTGTCCGCGGGCTCCGGCGTGGCTACCTTGGCCCTGCCCGACTCACCGGGGGTTACCCGCGGGACCTCCTCCGACACGCTGGTGGCTCCTTACAACTCCCTGGAGGCCGCCAGACGGGCTTTCGAGGATCACGCCGGCGAGCTAGCCGCGGTGATCGTCGAGCCCGTGGCCGCCAACATGGGCGTGGTTCCGCCGGTGGCGGGTTTCCTGGAGGGGCTGCGCAAACTCTGCGATGACGCCGGTTCGCTGCTGATCTTCGACGAGGTGGTCACCGGCTTTCGCGTCGGATACTCGGGTGCGCAAGGAAAATTCGGGATCGACCCGGACCTGACCACCCTTGGCAAGGTCATAGGCGGCGGCCTGCCGGTCGGCGCATACGGAGGCAGACGCGACCTGATGGAGATGATGGCACCCGCCGGAGGCGTCTATCAGGCGGGCACGCTGGCCGGAAACCCGATGAGCGTAATCGCCGGGATCGCCACCCTCACCGGAATCTCAAAGTTTGGCGGAGATCTTTACGCGCAGCTCGAGGAGCGCGGGGCCGGCCTGCAGGCCGGGCTGCTCCGGTTGGGCGAAGCAAGCGCAGTTCCGCTGACCGTACAGAGGGCGGGCTCGATGCTGACCGCGTTCTTCACAGAGGGACCGGTCACCAACCTGGAGGACGCCCAACGGTCGGACACCAACCGGTTCGGGCACTTTTTCCATGCGATGCTGGAGCAAGGTGTTTACTGGCCGCCGTCGCAGTTCGAGGCGGCCTTTATAAGCGCAGCCCATACCGCCGACGACCTCGACCTGGTGCTGTCGGCCGCGGGTCAGGCGCTAGAAAGGATTACCTAAGACATGGACCGTAAGTTGATGCGCTACAGCTTCTACCAAGTGGATCCGGCCTGGCGGCGATTGACCGACGAGGAACGATCTATCCACAAAAAGGAGCTTGCCGAGACGGTGGCCGGCGCCTCGATCGAGGTTCACCCGTACTCCACGGTCGGGCTCCGTGAAGACTGCGACCTGGCTCTGTGGCAGATATCCGGCGGACCCGAGGGGCTCCAGGAGTTCCAGGCGGCTCTCAACGCCACCAACCTGGGCCGTTATCTCAACCCCACCTATTCCTACCTGGCGATGACCCGGAAGTCCGCCTACCTCAAAGGCCACAAGCATGAGGGTCAGGAATTCAACATGCCCGCCGGACCCAAGGGATCCAAGTACTTGTTCGTCTACCCGATGGACAAGCTGCGCTCCTGGTACCGGCTGCCCTTCGAGGATCGACGCAAAATCATGGGCGAGCACTTCAAGATCGGACACCGCTACCCGGAGGTCGCCATCCACACCGGCTACTCCTTCGGCATCGACGACCAGGAGTTTGTCGTGGCCTTCGAAGGCAACTCCCTGGGCGAGTTCCTCGACCTGGTGGAGGAACTGCGGGGGTCGGAATCCTCCGCCTACACCGCACGGGACATACCCATCTTCACCTGCGTGAACCTTCCCCTTCCCCAGATCCTCAACCAGCTGGACGGCCGGGAGTAACCCTGGCGCCCGGCACCGTTTCGACTCGCCCATGACCGCTGCCGTCGACGCGCGCGATCTGGTCAAGAGATACAGAAAGTCGGGCCGGGGCATCCACGGGTTGAACCTGGAGATCCCGGAGGGTACCGTCTTCGGCCTGTTGGGCCCCAATGGCGCCGGAAAGACCACTTTCGTCAAGTGTCTGTTGGGATTGCTGACACCCAACTCGGGTTCACTCAGTATCTTCGGATCCCCCGCCGGCCGCCCGGGCTCCAGAGTGGGGGTGGGCTTCGTTCCCGAATCCCCCCGGTTCGGCGACTACCTGTCCGCCGAGGAGGTGATGAGGATTCACGCGCGCCTTATCAACCTGCCCCGCAGCCAAATAGACTCGGCCGTCTCCGAACGCCTGGACGCCGCCGACCTCGCCGACGCTCCCAAACGCATCAAGTCCTACTCCAAAGGCATGGTGCGGCGTCTGGCCCTGGCCCAAGGCCTTCTTGGAGAACCCCGGATGCTGTTGCTCGACGAACCCACCGCCGATCTGGATCCGATCGGGCGGCGAACGGTGCGCAACCAGATCGTCGAGGCCCGCGAAAGGGGCGGCACCGTAATCCTCAACTCACATCTGCTGTCCGAGGTGGAGCGGTCCTGCGATCACGTTGCGATCATTCACAAGGGGAAGCTGCTGGCGACCGGAACCATGTCGGAGTTGGTGCCGGAGGGCACGGACCTGGAGACCGTCTTCGTCGACCTGATCGAGGCGCAGTCTTGAGAGCGGTCCTGACCATTGCTTCGGCCTCCATACTGGAGCACCGCCGGCGCAAACTCATCGGCTTCTTCGTCGTTGCCACACTGGCGATCGTAGCCGGCTTGATTTACCTGACGCTCAACACCGATCTGGGCGCCACCCTGGTAAACGCTGCGGTGGGCATGGCAACGATCGCGTCGGTTGGACTTTTGCCGGCGATGACGGTTCTGGCCGCGATCGCAGTCTCGATGAACAACGTCGGACGGCCGTTCGCCGACGGTGAGGCCGCGCTGATTCTCGCGCGGCCGGTGGCTCGCTGGCAGTTCGTTCTCGGGCGCCTGCTGGGCAGCATCGCAGTGATCGTTGGGCTCTGCGCGCTGATGGCACTCCTGGCGACCAGCGTGGGGACGATCGACCAATCCGGAGTCAACCCGGACGTCCTCGGCCACTGGGCGGTTACCGCCTTCAACTTAAGCCTGCTGGCCGGCATCGTTACTTTCATGTCCACACTGATCGGCCACCCGCTGATCGCGGCCTTCTCCGGCTACCTGCTGTACGCGGCCGCCACGCCGGTCTCCGCCCTATACGTGCTCGTCTCGAACGGCAACGTCACCGGGGGTCCGGCTGCGGTCATCACCGCCGCCTGGTTCATCACTCCAAAAAAGCTTCTCTCGCCACTTTCGCAATCGGGGGCCGCCGCAGAATCCGGGATCGGCTCAAGCGTCGCCGACGGGGTCCTGCTGGCCGGTAACGGAGCCCGGTTCGGATGGGCCCTTGCCTACCTTGCGGTGGCGGTCACCCTCAGCTTCTTGATTGCCGAGCGCAAGGAAGTGAGCTAGTGCCCCGTTCGGTACCGAAGGTTAGAATAAATAGGCCGGGAAACCTTCAACCGAAGTCTTAAAGCTGCCAAACCAAGGAGGCCCGATGCCAAAAGCTATATGGAAGGGCGCCATCACCTTCGGTCTGATCACGATCCCGGTTAGCCTGTATTCGGCGGTAGAGGAACGGTCGTTTCGTTTCAATCAACTGCACGACAAGGACAAAGGGCGTATCCGGTACAAGCGAGTGTGCAGCGTCTGCGACGAAGAGGTTTCCTTCGACGAGATCGTCAAAGGGTACGAGTTCGAAAAGGGCAACTACGCCGTTTTCACCGAGGAGGAGCTGCAACAGCTGCCCGCGGACAGCATCAAGGCTATCGACGTCGTGGCTTTCGTACCGCTGGAGGAGATAGATCCCGTCTACTTCCAAAAGCCCTATTACGTGGCCCCCGAACCCACCGGGCTCAAGGCATACAAACTGCTGGAACAGGCTATGAGCGACTCGGGCCGCATCGGCATCGCCAAAATCACACTGCGGGACAAGGAGCACCTGGCGACCCTACGGGTACGTGACGGGGTCTTCGTCCTGGAGACAATGCACTGGCCGGACGAGATCCGGCAACCGGAGCTCGATGAGCTGTCGAAGGAACCGGAGATCCGCAAGCAAGAGCTGGAAATGGCCAAGAGCCTCATCGAGAACCTGAGCGATTCGTTCCGCCCGGAGGCCTTCGTGGACACGTACCGAGAACGGCTGGCCGCGGCGGTGCAGGCCAAGGTCGAGGGCCAGGAGGTGGCCGTGGCGCCCACCAAGCAGCCCTCGCAGATTCTCGATCTCATGGACGCCCTCAAGGCCAGCGTGGAGGCGACCAAGAAGCAGGCCGAGGAAGATTCCGAGCCAAAGAAGGCATCCCAAAAGGCCCAATCCGCCTAGTACCCTAGGATTCCGGTAACCTACACTCCCGCGGCGCCTTGTCGCCGCGCACCCCCTTGAACGACGGCGCTCGGAGTTTCTTGCCCGCCGTGAGTTCCCGGTACTGGACCTTACATACGAGGGAAGGCTCAACCCAGCGGGCTTGCTTGACCGGTACCGGCCCGCAAAACGGGTTTTGATCCGTGCGGATACCGTCGAGACCGTACCGCAGCACCGCCAGTGTGGATTGGTCAAACCCGGTGCCGACGGAGCCTACATACCGCAGGCCATCCTCGTCGTAAACGCCGAGAAGTAGGGCGCCGAGCGAATCGGCTCGACCCTTCTTGCCCGCCGTGTACCCCCCCACGACGCAGTCCAGATCGTAGGCCGTCTTAATCTTCAGCCAGTCGCGGGTGCGCTTGCCCGGCGTGTAGCGGCTGGCGCTGCGCTTGGCCACGATGCCCTCCAAACCCCGGGCGCGCACGGCCTGGAATAAAGCCAGGCCGTGCTCTGGGATCTGCTCCGAACAAAGGATCCGGTCCCCGAACCGAACAGTAGACCTCAAGCCGACGGCCCGCTCGGCCAGCGGCTGTCCGCCCAGCCACTGCCCTCCCGCGAAGACCAGATCGAACAGGACCAGGTGCAGAGGCTGCTGAGCGGCGGCGCGTGCGATGTCGGCAGGGCGGGCTATGTTGATGCGCTTTTGAAGTAGCTCGAAAGATGGGCGGCCGTCGGGATCGAGGGCTACGATCTCGCCGTCCACAACAGCTGTAGCCGGCTTCACCATGGTGTGCAGGTCGCCGAATTCGGGGTACTGGTGGGTAACGTCGTGCTTAGTTCGGGATACCAGCCGCGTGCCGTTGGGGTCGCAGAAGGCCAGCACCCTAACCCCGTCCCATTTGACCTCGTACACATAATCCGGTGAGTCAAAGGGGTCTTCGGTGAAGGTAGGAAGCATCGGCGAGAAGATCGGCGGTAGGCCGGCATCCGTAAGGCCTGAGCTCAACGTCGCGAGGAGAGTGTGCGAGACAATACCAAGAACGGAAAAAAATGCGCTCGGGGGTCTTGCAGAGTTAACACAACAGTCATATTCTCACCTTGTTCTCAGCCATGACATATTTCAACTCCGTAGCCCTCCAATGAAAGAAATAACCTTCTACCTAGAGTCGGGCGTATCGTCCGAAAGCGACTGGCGCCAACGGGCCAACTGTCGCGAATCAACCGACCCGGACCTTTTCTTCCCCATCGGAAGTACCGGACCTGCTCTCGATCAGATCGAGCGCGCCAAACAGGTCTGCAAGCCGTGCCCGGTCAAAAGAGACTGCCTCGAGTGGGCCCTGGAAACCCACCAAGAGTGCGGCGTATGGGGAGGGTTTTCCGAGGAAGAGCGCAAATCTATCGCCGTCAGCCGGCGTCAGTATTCCCTGGGCAGATAGCTAGAACTACCTAGCGCTAGCGCTCACCGGCGGCATGAGGTCGACAGGGCGCTCGATGCCCACGTCCACCACTATCTGGGTGCCGCCCTGCGACACGAAGTCGAAAACGCCGCCCAACTCGCTTTCTACCAACTCCCTCACGATCTGCAGCCCCAGACCGCTTTGATTGAACGAAAAGCCTTCCGGCAATCCTTTGCCGTTGTCCTGTACGGTCATACGCAGCCGCTCATCGCTGCGGCCCATGGTCACCGTCACCCGGCCGCCGTCGCGTTCGCTAAAGGCATGCTCGACCGCGTTCTGCAAAAGCTCCACCAACACCACCGCGAGCGGCGTCGCTATGTCTGAGTGGAGTTTGCCGGGGTCCCCCTCCAGATCGATGGTCACTTTACGATCGGGGTGCAGCAAACCGGCCGACACCATCTGGACCAGACGCCCCGACACCTCGGCGAACTCCACGTACTGGCCCGACTCCTTCGAAAGCGTCTCGTGTACCAAGGCGATCGCGGCGATGCGCCTGGTGGCTTCCTCCAGCTCCTTTTTCCCCTCGGTGCCCAGCCGGCGGGCCTGCAGACGCAGCAGGCTGGCGATGGTCTGCAGGTTGTTCTTGACCCGGTGGTGGACCTCCCGGATCATCGCTTCCTGGCGCTGCAGCTGGCGCTCACGATAGCGAAGCTGGGTTACATCCCTAACCAACATGAGCACCCCGGTGACCTGACCCTCCTCCAGGAACGGAAGCGCCCTTTGCAGCACCACCGAGTGCCCGACCTCAACGTCCTTTTGGGCGGGCCGGCCCAGAGTCAGAGCGACCGAGACCGCGGTTGCATCCACGCCCACGTCGAAAATGCTCTCCCCTTGAATGTTGCTCAGCACCCCCAGCCGGCGGTAAGCCGATAGTGCGTTGGGGCTTGCGTAGATGACGTCGCCAAACTGGGTAAGCCTGATCATGCCGTCACCCACACGCGGGGCCAGCTCCGGGTCCAGCGCCTCGCCGGCAAACGGGAAAGACCCCTCACCCACCATCCGGCCGAGAACGTCGCCGCACTCCACGTAATTTTGCTCGAGCTCACCGCGCCTGCGGTTACTGAGCGGGGCTGCGTGGGTGGTCATCACCGCTATAACCCGATCGCCAACTGGCACGGGAATGGCCCCGACGTCAATAGGCTCGCCGTCGATGATCAACGGCTGGTCGCTTTGCCAGTAGCACCTCTCGTGGTAGGCGCGATCGACGACCGCCAGCTCCTCCGGTCGAATAACCGTTCCGAAGTAGTCCTGCGGATACAGGGTCTGGGCCGTGTAGGGGCGCATCTGAGCAACGCAAACGAACCCCTCGCCTCCGCTGCGCGGGGCCCACAACAAAACGTCGGCGAACGACAGGTCCGCCAGTAGTTGCCACGACGCCAATAGCCGATCGAGGTGCTCTACCTCATCGACCCGCAGATCGGTGTGCTCCTCGACTAACTCCGAGAGTGTAGGCAATGTCTCACCGTCCCCAAGCTAAGATGAATGCGTGACCGGGCATATCAGATACACCAAGCTTACGGCCAACAAGATCCTCCCGGATGTGGTCCGGCGCCTGCATGCCTTGCGCCGGGCGACCACAGAGGCCGCCCAGCACCAGGAGGAAGCGGTCGACAAGGCGCCTACCAACGGTGGCGCTGACGATCCCAACGCGTGGGCAAGCGCCTCGAACCAGGCGGCTCAGCAGCTGAAGTGGTTCTCGGACGCGGGCATCCTCGTCAAGAGCCTGTACGAAGGGCTTGTGGACTTTCCCGCCGAGATGGACGGCAAGCAGATCCTGTTGTGCTGGAAGGAGGGCGAGCACGAGGTCGCCTTCTGGCACACCCTGGAGGATGGATACCCGGGGAGGAGGCCGCTGTGACATTGCATGCCCGCCGCCGAAAACGGTGGGTGCTGCCCGCAGGCTGCCGACGGGCCGGAGATGAAACGCATTAAACTCCGCCGGCCGGTCGCCGTGCTCACCGCACTCCTAACCATTGTGGTCGGCGTTTCGGCGGGGGCGTGGATACTGCTTAGAGACCGCGCAGAGGCCCCGCAGGACCCCAGCCTGCCGGCCACACGGCCGCTGTTGGTGCCCGTAGAAGAAACCGTGGAGACGGTAAAACCCGTGCTGCGGATAACCCTCACCGAAGCGGCCACCGACGAGACGGTTACCAAAGCCGCTTCCGTGGACGGGGTGGCAACCGCGGCCAGGCTGTTGCTGGCCAACCTGACGGTGGAGGTACCCGGAGGCGACGCGGACGTAAGCATCGCCGCGGTCGAGCCCAAAGAATTTAGGCCGCTAGCGCCGGAGTCGACGGCACAAACGAAGTTTGTTTGGGAAGGTCTGTACAAGTTCGAGACGTTGATCGCCCATGAGCAGTATCCGGTTTTCGGGGGCCGGGAATTGAGGACCCTCGCGGCCAGGGGGCCCGCAGGAAGAAAGGTGCTCAAAATCGGCGGACTGGCCTCCAGCGGGGTCCCCAACCTAGCCGGAGCCATGATGTCGCTCGGGCTCGCCGAGGAACTCGGGCTTGGTGCTCCCCGATTGCTGCTGATCGCGCTAGATTCCGGCGCCGGGGTCGACACCGTGGCGCAAAGACTCGGTGCGAGTTTCCCGGACGCCGCCGTCGACCGCCTTCAGCCCCCAGAGCCAAAACGGTTCCTGGCCGGATCGTCAGCCCGGCAAGCAATCGGAAGTTTTACCTACACCACCAATGAAAACGGGACGATCGTCCAGGATCCCGGGTGGGTGCGCTCCCACATAACAAGCGCCAACATGCCCCTGCTGGGCCGGGTGCGCTGCCATCGGGTGCTGCTTCCCCAACTCGATGGTGCGCTCAAGCAAATCCAGGATGCCGGACTGACCGACCTGATCAAACCGGACCAGTACGGCGGCTGCCACGTGCCCCGATTCATCGACAGGGACGGAACCCGCCCGCTGTCCATGCACGCGTGGGGGTTGGCCTTCGACATCAACGTCGCGGACAATCCTAAGGGCCAAACACCCAAAATGGACCCACGGATAGTCGCCATCTTCGAGCGATGGGGCTTTAGGTGGGGCGGTCGGTGGTCGCCCCCGGACGGCCACCACTTCGAGCTGGGCGCGATCATCGAAGGGTCTTAGAAAGAGCGCATTCGGAGTTCGGGCGTCCGGCTACTCGAACTTGATCTCCGCGTGCAGCGCGTCGCGGATGCTCACCAGCAGTTTGTCCGGACAGGCAGCCTCCTGTCGGCACCGTGCCCTCAGCAGCATGGTGAAGTGCATCTCTACACCGAGGCGCTCCAGACAGGCGCCGCACTCCTCCAAGTGCTTTTGAAGGTACTCGGCCTGATCCTCAGTGATCTCGCCGTCCAAGAGTTGGTAAAGCTTCCCCACCAACTCTTCACACCGAGATCCAGTCACTCCTTGCCTCCTGCACCGATCAAGCCGCGCTGTTCAGCCAATCCCCACAACGATTTCTGGAGCGCTTTTCTTCCACGATGCAGCCGGGACATCACGGTACCAATTGGTATATCCAGCATATCGGCGATCTCTTTATAGGAGAACCCTTCGATGTCGGCCAGCACGACGGCGATCCGAAAATCATCGGACAGGTCCGTCAGCGCTTGCTGTATGTCTTCGTCGCCCAGCGACTCCAACACGATGGATTCGGCGGACCGGCTCGCGCGCGGACTGTAGGTCATCAGCGTCTGGTACAGGTCGAAATCGGCCGAATCGGCCGCCGAAATTATCTGGGGCTCTCTTTGCTTGCTCCGGTACGAGCTTATGTACAGGTTGGTCAGTATCCGGTACATCCAAGCCTTCAGGTTGGTGCCGGGCTGAAACTGCCTCCAGGATCTAAACGCTCGCAGGAACGTTTCCTGCACCAAGTCTGCCGCGTCCGCCGGATTGCGCGTCATGCGCAGCGCACCGCCGTAGAGCGTGTCGGCCAGCGGCAGAGCCTCCTGTTCAAACCGCTCGAGATCATCGGCGGACAGCCCGGTATCGGCCTGCTCGTTGTGTGCGGCGGCCGAGCCGGTTCGTTCCATGCGCCAATACTCAGGGCAGGAAGGGTCGGTTGGCAAGCGAAGCCGCTATATCGCCGACTGCGCGCGTCCCACCGCAGCGTCCCTCCCGTTAAATCAACCGTTACAAGCTATTAACACCGTCGAAACTCCCGGGAAACCTCGCGCAATGAGCATGCACTGATCATGCACGGCACACCAAAGGGGGACAGATTGAACAGAGCTTTGCCGCGAAGGGGGTGGCTTGGAGGCCTGCTGGTCATCATGTTGCTGGGGAGCGCCTGCGCCGATACGGGCGGCGAAAACGGACTGGCTACTGCCGCGTCCTGCGACCACTCCGGCGACCAGGGCGACACCATCAAGGTAGGTGTGCTGCAGTCCTTGAGCGGGACCATGGCCATCAGCGAGGTCACCGTACACAACTCCCAGCTGCTCGCCATCGAGCAGATCAACGAGGCCGGCGGCGTCCTCGGCAAGCAGATCGAGCCGATAATCGAAGATGGCGCCTCCGACTGGCCCACCTTTGCTGAAAAGGCCGAAAAACTGCTGTGCTCGGACCGAGTAGCCACGGTCTTTGGCGGCTGGACCTCGGCGAGCCGCAAGGCCATGCTGCCCGTGTTCGAATCCAAAGACGGTTTGCTGTGGTACCCGGTGCAGTACGAGGGCATGGAGCAGTCCCCCAACATCTTCTACACCGGCGCCACCACCAACCAACAGATCCTGCCGGGCATGGAGTACCTGAAGGAACAGGGCAAGTCCGAGATCTTCCTCGTCGGAAGCGATTACGTCTTTCCACGCACCGCCAACGAGGAGATCAAGGCGTACGCCGCGGCCAACGATATCGAGATCGTCGGCGAGGAGTACATACCGCTGGGCGACCAGAACGTATCGACCCTTGTGAACAAGGTGGTCGGCACCGAGCCCGACGCGATCTTCAACACCCTCAACGGCGACACCAACACGGCCTTTTTCAAGGAGTGGAAGACCAAGGGAATCAGCCCCGACGACGTGCCCATCATGTCGGTAAGCGTCGAGGAGGAGGCGGTACGAGCGATCGGTCCCGAATTCTTAGCCGGGCACCTGGCGGCATGGAACTACTACCAGACCACCGACACGCCTGAAAACGCCGCTTTCGTCGAGGCGTACAAGGCGAAGTACGGCGACGACACGGTGACCTCCGACCCGATGGAAGCCGGCTACGTAAGCGTCAACTTATGGGCGATGGCGGTAGAAAAGGCCGGCTCCACCGACAAGGACTCGGTGCGGGAAGCTGCGGCGGGACTGGAATTCGCCGCCCCGGAAGGTCCGGTAACCGTGCACGGAAAGACGCAGCACTTGTTCAAGACCGCCCGCATCGGGCTCATAGGCGAAGACGGGCAGATCACGCAGATCGACGGATCGGACGGACCGATCGAACCCGACCCCTGCCTGGAGGACTATGAGTGGGCCGAGGAGTTTCGGGAAGCCCAGGACCCATACCCGTGCGCCTAGTCCTCGTGGATTGGCAGTAGAGAGCCGATGGAGGCATTTGCAGGACAGCTGCTGTCCGGGCTGAGCATAGGCTCGGTCCTGATTCTCATCGCCCTGGGGCTCACGTTCACCTTCGGGCAGATGGGCGTGATCAACATGGCCCACGGAGAGTTCATCATGGCCGGAGCCTACACGGCCTACGTCCTGCAGAACTCCCTGGGCCAGGACATCTCGCTGCTGGTCGCGGTGCCGGTCGCCTTTGCGGTGGCCGGCACCTTCGGCCTGATTCTCGAGATGGTGTTGATCCGGCGTCTCTACGGACGGCCGCTGGACACGCTGCTGGTCACCTGGGGGGTCAGCTTGATATTGCAGCAACTGGCCCGGGACATCTTCGGCGCCCCCAACGTCCAGGTGAGAGCACCACAGTGGCTGGGAGGCAGTGTGACACTGGCGGGTGCCCAGATCGCGATCTCGCGGATGTTCATCATGGCGCTGGTGGTGTTGTGCGTGGTGGGCATCTGGCTGTTTCTAAACCGGCTCCCCCAAGGAGCCCGCATGCGGGCCGTGATGCAAAATCGCCAGTTGGCCTCCTGTAGCGGCCTCAAGACTCACGGCATCGACCGGATGACCTTCTTCATCGGCTCGGGGCTGGCCGGGATCGCAGGAGTCGCGCTTACCCTGATCGGCTCCACCGGACCCGCCTTGGGCACGTTTTACATCGTCGACGCGTTCTTGGTAGTCGTGGTCGGCGGGCTCGGTCAGGTGCGCGGGGCAATCATTGCCGCGACAGCCCTGGGCCTGCTCAACTCCTTCGTAGAGTTCAGCACCGGGGCCAGCATCGCCAAGGTAGTGGTGTTCCTAGCTATAGCAGCGTTCCTGCAGATTCGTCCCCAGGGGATGTTCGTGATGCGCAGCAGGGCTCTGACATGAGCATTGCAAGCATTCGGAAAGACTCCACCCGATCCGCCTGGATACGCCGCGGGACTTTCCTCGCGATCGGGTTACTCCTGCTGGTCGTCGCACCGGCACTATTGAGCGGATTTAGGCTGGCGTTGCTGGGCAAGTATCTGTGCTTCGCTATCGTTGCGATCGGCATCGACATAGCCTGGGGCTACGGCGGAATGCTGACCCTAGGGCAGGGGGTCTTCTTTGGACTCGGCGCCTACTGCATGGGAATGATGCTAAAACTCCAGGAGGTAGGCCCCGGCCGCCTCCCCGACTTCATGGCCTGGAGCGGTATACGCGAGCTGCCCACGCTGTGGAAGCCTTTCTACAGCGCCTGGTTTGCGATACCTGCGGCGATACTCGTACCGATGGCCGTGGCGGCAGCTCTGGGTGCCGCGGTGTTCCGCCGGCGGGTGCGCGGCCCCTACTTCGCCATCATGAGCCAGGCACTAGTCGCCGCCTTCGCGGTGCTGCTGGTCGGTCAGCAGGCCCTGACCGGAGGCACCAACGGGCTGACCAACATCACCCGGATACTGGGCTACGACCTGAACAACACAGCCAACCGGCGCGGTCTGTACTTCGTGGCGGTGCTGTGCTTGGGAGCTACGTACCTGCTGGCGCGGCAGGTGGTGCAGAGCCGCTACGGCAGGGTGCTCATGGCGGTCCGCGACCGTGAAGACCGCGTCCGGTTCCTCGGCTACAACCCAACGATCATCAAGGTCGTCGCCTTCAGCCTCTCGGCCGGCATGGCCGGCTTGGCCGGAGCGTTGTTCGTGCCCACGGTCGGCATCATCTCGCCCGCGACCATCGGGGTGGTGCCTTCTATCGAGATGGTCATCTGGGTCGCCCTGGGAGGAAGGGGAACCTTGATCGGGGCGGTGATCGGCGCGGTCTTGGTCAACCTCGCCAAAACCTCGCTCAGCGAAGCGTACCCGGGCGGCTGGCTGTACCTGCAGGGGCTGCTGTTCGTGGTGGTAATCGCGTTTGCGCCCAAGGGGCTTGCGGGCCTGGCGAAGCTCTTCAAGCGACGCACTGGTATCGCCGGACAGCCGCAGACTGACGGTTCCACGGTCGCCGAGCCGCCCAGCACCGGTATTGCCGAGCCTGCGAGGATTTCGGCCAAATGACCTTAGGGCAGTCGCTGCTGGAAATACGGGGCCTGCAGGTCGACTTCGAGGGCTTCAAGGCCATCGACGGCCTGGATTTCGACGTCTTCGAGGGCGAGCTGCGCTTTCTCATCGGGCCCAACGGCGCGGGCAAGACCACGCTCATCGACGCCATTACCGGGCTGGTGACACCGAGCGCCGGCTCGGTCGACTTTGCCGGCCGCAACCTGCTGCTAAGGCGAGAGTTCGAAATCGTCAGGCTGGGCATAGGCCGCACCTTTCAAAAGGCCAACGTGTTCGAGGAGCTGACCGTACTGGAGAACCTGGATCTCGCGGCCAACTTTCGCCAACCCCTGCGCAAGCTGTTCAAGCGCCGCCACGGCGTGCTCCCGGAAGTGGACGAATCCCTGACCACGATCGGGCTGAGCGAATACGCCGAACAGCCCGCCGGTGTACTGTCACACGGCCAGAAGCAGTGGCTGGAGATCGGGATGCTGCTAGTCCAGGATCCGCAGTTGCTGCTACTCGACGAGCCGGTCGCCGGCATGAGCAAGACCGAGCGAACCAAGACGGGGGCGCTTCTACAGCAGATCGCCAAGACACGGACACTGGTCGTAATCGAGCACGACATGGACTTCGTCCGGCGCTTTGCCAGCAAGGTAACCGTTATGCACGAGGGCAAGCTGCTCAAGGAAGGGGCCGTGGCCGACGTCCAGGCGGATCCGCTGGTGCAGGAGGTCTACCTGGGCAGGGCCCACGACCGCCGCACTCAGGAGCCGGTGCAGTGATGCTCAAGGTTGATCACCTGGATGTGGCCTACGGACCTACTCAGGTTCTGTTCGACGTCAACCTCGAAGTGGCCGCCGGGGAACTGTTCTGCATAATGGGCCGCAACGGCGTGGGAAAGACGACGTTGCTCAACGCCATTATGGGGATCCTGCGGCCTACCCGAGGAAAGATCCTCTTCGAGGGCAAGGATATGGGCAAGATGCACCCTTATCAGCGGGTCCAGGCCGGAATGGCCTACGTACCGCAGACCCGAGGAGGCTTTCCGCAGTTGACGGTGCTCGAAAGCCTGAAGGTGGTGAGCAACGCGTCGGACCGCTCCACCAAGGCCGACGTTGACGAGGCCCTCGACCTGTTCCCCAGGTTGAAAAAGCTGATGGCTCGAAAGGCCGGTTTTCTATCCGGCGGAGAAGCCGCCCAACTGGCGATAGCGCGGGCGCTGGTCACCAAACCCAAGCTGCTGATCCTCGACGAGCCGACCGAGGGCATCCAGCCGTCGATCATCATGGAGATCGAGGACGCCGTTGCCGGCCTCAGCGCAGCGTCGGGCATGACTATTGTGCTGGTGGAGCAGTACATGGAGTTTGCGCTGCGGCTCGCCGAGCACTACGCGATCCTGGACGCCGGGATGGTGGCTTCGGCCGGCCGCACCGAGGACCTGGACGACGCCGAGATGCGACAACTACTACTCATTTGACGACATGCGCGTGAGGAGAATATGAGACTTTCCGTACACGAGCAGGAGCGCCTGCTCATCCACGTCGCGGCGAACCTGGCTCAACAGCGCCGGGACCGGGGCTTGAAGCTCAACCACCCGGAGGCGGTGGCTCTGCTGACCTCCTTTGTCCTCGAAGGAGCCCGGGACGGCAGAACTGTCGCCGACCTGATGGAGAGCGGCCGCAGTGTGCTCGGTCGCACCGACGTAATGGAGGGGGTGCCCGAGATGATTCCCGAGGTGCAGGTGGAGGCGACTTTCCCGGACGGCACCAAGCTGGTGACCCTGCACGAGCCGGTCTCATGAGCGATTCTCAACCCGTGATTCCCGGTGAAGTCATCGTAGGAATCGATCCCGTGACGATCAACGCCGGCAAGCCGGTTACCCGGGTTCGGGTGTCGAATACCGGCGACAGGCCCATCCAGGTCGGGTCGCACTACCACTTTGCGGAGGCCAACCCGGCACTGTCGTTCGACCGCGGCGCCGGGTGGGGCATGCGCCTCAACATCGCCGCCGGGACCGCGGTGCGATTTGAGCCGGGAATCGTCTCCGAGGTAGAGCTGGTGCCGTTCGGCGGACGGCGCATCATCTACGGACTGCGAGGCGAGGCGGCCGGCGCCTTGGACCCGAAAGGAAACTAAGACATGCAGTTGGACCGCTCCCACTACAACGCCCTATTCGGCCCCACTACCGGGGACCGCATCAGGCTTGCCGACACCAACCTGCTCATCGAGGTAGAACAGGACCTGTGTGCCGGCGGCGACGAGGCGGTGTTCGGCGGCGGCAAGGTGGTTCGCGAATCGATGGGCCAGTCCCGCGCCACCCGGGCCGAGGGGGCGCTCGACACCGTAATAACCGGTGCCCTCATCCTCGACCATTGGGGAATCATCAAAGCGGATGTAGGCATTGCCGACGGCCGCATCGCAGGTATCGGCAAGGCCGGCAACCCCGACACCATGGACGGCGTCAGCCCGGAGCTGGTGATCGGCCCCGGCACGGAGGTAATCGCCGGCAACGGCAAAATCCTCACCCCTGGGGCGATCGACTGTCACGTACACCTGGTGTGCCCCCAAATCTTTGAGGAGGCGCTGGGTACCGGCATCACCACCATCGTCGGCGGAGGCACGGGTCCGGCGGAGGGGTCGAAGGCCACCACTGTCACCCCCGGTGCCTGGCACCTGCGTCGAATGCTGGAGGCCATAGACCCCTGGCCGATCAACATAGCCCTGCTGGGCAAGGGCAACACGACCTCTGCCGAGGCCATGTGGGAGCAGTTGCGGGGTGGCGCCAGCGGGCTCAAGCTGCACGAGGACTGGGGCACCACACCGGCCGCCATCGACGCCTGCCTAAGCGTCGCCGACGAAGCGGGCGTCCAGGTGGCGGTGCACACCGACACCTTGAACGAAGCCGGCTTCGTGGAGGACACGATAGCGGCAGCGGCGGGACGCAGCATTCACGCCTATCACACCGAAGGGGCGGGCGGCGGGCACGCCCCCGACATCATCACCGTAGCCGGGCAGCCCAACTTCCTGCCGTCGTCGACCAACCCGACCCGGCCGCACACGCGCAACACCATCGACGAGCACTTCGACATGCTCATGGTCTGCCACCACCTCAACCCTGCAGTTCCCGAGGATTTGGCCTTTGCCGAGAGCCGGATCCGGCCGTCGACGATCGCCGCAGAGGACGTCCTGCACGATATGGGCGCCATCTCCATGATCGGCTCCGACGCCCAGGCCATGGGCCGGGTTGCCGAGGTGGTGTCGAGAACCTGGCAGACCGCGCACTGCATGAAACATAGGCGGGGATCCCTGCCGGGCGACGGCCCCGCCGACAACCGCCGGGCCCGGCGTTACGTGGCCAAGTACACGATCTGCCCCGCCGTGGCCCACGGGCTCGAGGCCGAGGTGGGTTCGGTCGAACCAGGCAAGCTGGCGGACCTGGTGCTGTGGGACCCGGCGTTCTTCGGTGTCCGGCCCCATGTGGTAGTCAAGGGCGGCATGATCGCCTGGGCTGCCATGGGCGACGCCAACGCATCGATTCCCACGCCGCAGCCGGTACTGCCCCGGCCGATGTTCGGAGCCTACGGCGTCGCGGCCGGCAAGACGAGCGTCGCCTTTGTGGCGCCGGCCGCGCTCGAAGGCGGGATTGCCGAGACGCTCCAGCTAAATCGCAGGGTGGTTCCGGTCTCAGACGTGCGCAAGCGCGGCAAAGCCGACATGCCCCAAAACGACGCTCTACCCCGAATCGAGGTGGAGCCCGATACATTCACTGTGACCATCGACGGAGAGGCCATAGACGCCGACCCGGCGGTCGAGCTCCCGATGGCCCAGCGGTACTTCCTGTTTTGATGGGCGGCGCTCCGGTCAACGCCCTGCTGCTCGCTGACGGAAGGTTTCCGGCCGGCGGCCACGCCCATTCGGGGGGAATGGAGAGCGCGGTCGCCGCCGGTCGGGTCACCGACTTGGATTCGCTGGGCCGGTTCCTGCTCGGCCGGCTGTTTACAGCGGGCCTGAGCGCCGCCGCCCTGGCTGCCGCGGCAAGCGTAGAGCGCGAAGACTGGCGGGACCTGGACGCGGAGGCCGACGCTCGCACCCCGTCGCCGGCCATCCGCCGGGCTTCCCGCCGGCAAGGCAAACAGTTGATCCGAACGGCCGGCCGGCTGTGGCCGGACAAGCTCGACGCCCTGGCGTGGCAAATTCCCGATGGACCCCACCACCCAGTCGCGATGGGCGCCGCGACGGCTGCCGCCGGTCTGCGGGCCGCCGATGCCGCCAGGTGCACCGCTTTCAACGCCATAGCCGGACCGGCCGGCGCCGCGGTTCGGCTGTTGGGAATCGATCCCGTACAGGTCCACCGGCTGCTGGCGAAGCTTTCGGGTGCGGTCGAAGAGGTGGTGGAAGAAGCGACCTCATACACGTACGCGGCATTGGACACCCTGCCCTGCCCCGGATCGGTGCTGCTCGATCTGTTCGGCGAACAACACGCAGTCTCGGAGGTGAAGTTATTTGCATCCTGAACCCAAGCGTCCCCTGCGGGTCGGTGTAGGAGGACCGGTAGGAAGCGGCAAGACTGCCCTGGTGGCCGCGCTGTGCCGGGCGCTGGCAGACCGGTTCAACATCGCCGTGGTCACCAACGACATCTACACGACCGAGGACGCCGATTTCCTCAGGACTCAGGGGGTGCTGGCCTCCGAGCGCATCAGCGCAGTCCAAACCGGCTGCTGCCCGCACACGGCCATCCGCGACGACATCTCCGAGAACCTCGAGGCCGTCGAGGATCTGGAGCGGCGATTCGATCCCCTGGACGTGGTGTTGCTGGAGAGCGGCGGCGACAACCTCACCGCCACCTTCAGCCAGGGTTTGGTGGACCGGCAGATCTTCGTGCTGGACGTCTCCGGCGGCGATAAGGTCCCCCGCAAAGGCGGCCCGAGCGTCACCCTTGCCGACCTGCTCGTAATCAACAAGATCGATCTGGCCCCTTTGGTCGGGGCGGACTTGGAAGTCATGCGCCGGGACTCGGTCGCCCAGCGCGGGGACAAGGACATGGTGTTCTGTGCGCTCAGCACGCCCGATGGAGCCGGCGAGGTGGTGGAGTGGCTGACCGGGCAGATCGGTTTGTGGGCCGGGCCCGCCCCGGCCGCACTCTAACCACGATGCGCTCCAGCAGCCACGTGGTGGCCGAGCTTTCGGGCGGGATCACCCGGCTTATCCACATGCGCTCCGAGGCGCCCCTCCTCCTGCGACCCACTCCCGGCGGCCTGTACCTGGTCGGCGGGGCCGCCGGACCTCTCGGCGGTGATGAGGCGCGTCTGCGAATAGAGGTGGGGCCCGGCGCTCAACTGAGCGTGCACAGCACGGCCGCCAGCGTCGCGCTGCCGGGACGGCTCGGGCAGCCATCACGCCTGCGTATCGACGCCACCGTCGCCGAAGGCGCCGAGCTCAGGTGGCTGACCGAGCCGACCATCCTGGCAGGTGGCTGCCGCCACCACATCCAATGTGCGGTGCATGTGTCTGCAGACGCCCGGTTGGTATGGCGAGAAGAGTTGATCCTGGGGCGCCACGGGGAACGGCCCGGATCGGGCTCAAGCCGAATGGACTGCGTGATCGAAGCTCAACCGGTCTACCGTAACGAGCAGGTAATCGCAGGCCGCTCCCGCGGATGGGACGGCCCGGCAGCGGTCGGCTCCGCAAAGGCGGTGGGCAGCTTGCTCGTAGCCGCGCCCCACCTGGCCGGGCAGCCGGCCCAGCCCAAGATCCTGTCGCAAACCGCGGCAATCATGCCGCTGGCCGGCCCGGCAGCCTTGGCCAGCGCGCTGGCAGATGACTCATTAGTCCTCAGGACGTACCTGGATCAGGCGCTCGACCGCCTGACGGACGCGGCCGCGGTCGACCTCAGCGCATGAGCTAGCAATCAGAACTCGGACTATCTCTACGGCCGCAACCCGTCCAGGTACGCGCGGGTTGCGTGATCGACCATCTCCTCCATCGGTGGCCACTCGAAGGCCGGCTTGGAGATCATCAGCGAAGTGAGTCCGTGCACTATTGACCACAGAACCACCGCCACGACCATGGGATCAGATCGCCTCATCAGTCCCGCCTGCATGCATGCTTGGACCGTATCCAGCAACAGGTTGAACCCGGAGCTGCTGCGCAGGCGGTCGAGCTCCATCTGCTCGGTCTGTGGACCGGCCTTTCGCATGAACAGGATCCGGTACTGTTCGGGTCGCGCCAGCCCGAAATGCACGTAGGCGGTTGCGGCCAGCCGCAGGGCGTCCCGCGGATCGGTGGCCTCGCCGGCGGCCCGCTCTACCGCCGCGCTCAACTCCTCAAAGTTGCGCTCGCACACCGCCACCAGCAACTCGTCTTTGTCCGCGAAATGCAGGTAGATCGACGGCGGGGTGACCCCGACCGCGTTCGCAACCGCACGGACCGTCACTGCGGCCTCATCGCAGGTCTGCACCAGCAGATTCTCGGCAGCGGTCAGGATCTCGGTGCGCAGCTTGTCCCCCCCTCCCCGGGGCGCCCGTGTCCTGCGTGACGGGACGGTCTGGGAGGATCCCATCTACCCCACCCGTTCAAACACCGGTTGCTGGAGCTTGGCCGGAGGGCTGGATTCGCTCAGTCCAAAACGATCGTGAAAGCGCCGCAAAGGACGCGGCGCCCACCAGTTAGCCCGGCCCGCCAGGCGCATGAAGGCCGGAACCAGGGTAGCTCTCACCAAGGTTGCATCCATGATCACAGCCAGCGCCATCCCCACACCTATCAACTTGATGAACGCAACCTGCGAAGTGATGAAGGCCAAGAAGATAACCGAGAGGATCCCCGCCGCGGCCGTGACGATCTTGCCGGTACGCTCCAAGCCACGGGCCACCGCGGTGACGTTGTCCGCCCCTGCGTCGTGCTCTTCTTTAATCCGGGAAAGAACGAACACCTCATAGTCCATTGACAGCCCAAAAGCCACGCAGAACATCAGAATCGGCGCCATGGTGTCGAGCGTTCCGGTCGGCGTGAAGCCCAGGATGTCGGACAGGTGTCCTTCCTGAAAGACCCACACCATCGCTCCGAACGTGGCAGACAGCGACAACAAATTCAGCACGATGGCTTTGAACGGGATCAACACGCTTCCGGTCATCAAGAACAGCAGGACCGTAGTGATTACGGCTATGACGGCCAGGGCCAGGGGGAGCCGGTCAAACAAGGCCTCTTTGCCGTCGACCAGGTCCGCGGAGACCCCGCCTACCGCCAGCGAGCCAGGAGCGGACGTCGACCTAACGGCCTCCACGAGCCGCTCGGCCCCCGGGGAGATGGGCTCGATGTCGGGGACCACCGATAACCAGGTCGCCCGCGGCGCAGCAAACCGCGTCGAGGCCTCCCCGGCAGGAGCCACCTGGGCGCCCTGCACGTAAAGACCGGTCTCAGCCTCCACCCTTGCAACGCCGTCCAGCGCGGACAGCTCCGCGGCGTAGGCGCCAACCTGCGAGCTACGGGCTGCAGCGTTGCCGGCATCGGTCAACACCACGGTCAGTGCACCCAATTCACCTACCGAGAACTTCTCTCTCACCTCGTCCTGCACCTGCCGGCTCGGCGCCCTCTCCCCCAAGACCCGATCATCCCAGACACCGAACTTCACGTTGAAAAACGGAGCGCCCAGCAGCACCAGCAGCACGATCACAACGGTGGCGATCGGCAGGGGCCGGCGCATAACAACCCGTGCCATATGGCTCCAAAATCCCTCGCCGTCGTTGACCGGGCGCTGCTCTATCAGGCTAAAACGGTTGACTTTGGGGCCCAGCACGCCGAGCATCGCTGGCAGCGAAACTATGGCTCCGGCTGCTGCCACAAGCACCACGGCGGATCCCGCGTAGGCAAACGAGTGCATTATAGGCAACGGGAAGGCCAGCAACGCCACCAGCGACGCCGCCACGGTCAGCCCCGAAAACAAGACGGTGCGACCGGCGGTCTGTACGGTGGTGACCACGGCCGACTCGGTGCCCGCCCCGGCGGTCAATTCCTCCCGAAAGCGAGAAACGATGAACAGGCTGTAGTCGATACCCAACCCCAAACCCAGACCGGTGGTGAGGTTTAGGGCGAAAATCGATACCTCCGTAAACCCGGCGAGAATCCTCAGTACTACGAGCGTCCCCACCACGGCCAGCGCGCCTACCCCAAGCGGCAGCCCGGCCGCCACTGCGCTGCCGAAAACGAGGACCAGAAGCACCAGGATGATCGGGAAGGTGACCAGCTCCGCCTTTTGCAGATCGCTCTCCACCTGGTGGGCGATCTCGCTGAAAACCTTGGCGCTGCCACCGACGCGGACCGCAAGATCGTCTTCTTGCTGCGCGATCTCACCGGCGATCTCGTCCGCGCTTTGCATGACCCGCTCTTCCCCGCCGTTCAAGCGAGCCAGGATCATGGCCTGACGGCCGTTGTCGCCAACCAGACTGGGGGCGCCTAGGGTCCAGTAGGAGTACGCATGCTTGACGCGTGGATCGGAAGCCAGACGTTCGGTAAGAGCGGCCCCGCGCTCGGCCACAAACGGATCGTCAACCGAACGCGCCTGCGGCCCCGACACCAGCAAGAGCAAGTTGGGCGCTCCGGCGTCGAACTCCTCCTCCAGCAGACCGCTCGCCCGCGCGGACTCGGTATCGTCGCTTTGAAAGCCTCCAGGGGAGAGCTTGGGAACCACACCTGCACCGGCAACGGCGGAGGAGACCAAGAAGAACGCACTTGCCCAGATCACCCAGATACGACGGCGATATACAAAACGGCCAAGCGCGCCAAGCATCGGTTGCCCCCGCTAGAAACAATCAGAAGAGGTTACTTAACCCCGTTAACCTGACGACATGGCTTACCAATGTCAAGCTGAGCCGCTTTGGTACCTAGCTCTGCACTTCGGTCAAGCCGAAGGGACTGCCTTCGGAGTCGCGGCAGATCGCCCATTTCTCGCCGGGGTGAATCACCGATCCGCCCAGTTCCGGCACCCGGGCCAACGCGGCGGGCAGATCGGCGACCTGCAGATACGGAATCGACACGGTATCGCCGGGACCCTTGCCCCGCTCGTGCAAGCCGAACTCGGCTTCGCCGGTGTGAGTCTGCCAGCCCTCACCTTCCTCGGAGGTGCGGCCGGTCAGCTCCACGCCCAACACGCCCGACCAAAAGCGGCGCGCCCGATCGGGGTCGTCGGCGGGAAACTCGATAAGAGATACGGGTGAGGCCATGCAGACAGCTTAGTGCAGGGACCGTTTCCGCGTACTTTTAACCTTCGCCGGTCCGCTCGGCGGGGTCGGGCGGCCACTTGATAGCGGACCGCCTTGGCGCCGATTCAGATGAAGGTGCAGGCACGGGAGCTACGAACTTGACGGGCGGCTTTTCCGATTCGGTGCCTTCCTGGCCGGCGCGGGATGTGGGGCCGAGCCGCGACTGCGGCTGGGCGGTGCGCAGCACCTCGGCGGACACCGAGTTGAGCGCCTGCAAAACCGACCTGCCGCCGGCTGAGCCGGCAAGCTTCTCGGCCCACGGCCTGGCCACCGACGTGATCACGGGGTTGGCGGCCCGGTCGATGCTTCGCCGGGAATCCGTGGCCGATTTCCGGGAATCCCCGCCCGCCGGCTGGGACTCGGCCGAGGACGCCTTGGCACTCTGGGCCGCAAGCACAGCTTTTTTTGCTCCTCTAAGGGCAAGGCGGCGAGCCGTAGGGTTGGCGACAAGAGCCTTGATTGCGTTCTTGCCGGCGGGAGAGGTAGCCACGCGTCAATAATACCTCCGGACAAGAAGATCAAACCCAACGCAGTCAATCGGGGCTCAGGTGCGCCCTGGGGCCACGGGGAGCGCAGCGACCCCATGAGGTCGCTTCAGTCATAGCTTGCCTCTAGCCACCAGCGGTCCTGCTCGAAGGCAAGCAGGTGGGCCGAGCCATCCCAGCACACCACCTGCAATCGGGACAGCCGGCGATGGACCGATGTGTCCCACCACCTCTCGTTTACCGGCCAGGGGCCGGCCCACCCGGTCACCCGAAGCCGGCGGCCCTCGTCGAAAACCAAATCAGCGGGCTGCAGGGTTAGCCGATCGTCAAGCACCCTCACCGCAACACCGGATGCATCCAGTACCCGAATCACCGCGCGGTCGGCAAAGACCAGCGCCGGAGAAGGGGCCGGGATTGCGCCGGGCCACGGCGCTTCTTCCAGGCACTGAGGCACCACCGATCGGCTCAGCAGGTCGACGCTGCCGGCCGGAACCAACTGGTAACGCTCGGCCGGCCCCCGCCCCCCCTTGAACTCTGCGACCACCACACTCTCGGGCTCCAACAACCCTTCCAGCCGCGCCAGCCCGCGTACCGCTCGGCGGCCGGGCTCGGTGTGGGCGCCCCAAAAGCTTAGCTGGACGCCTCGATCCGCCTGCACCTCCTCGGGCAGCAGGACCAAGCGCACCAGGGCGCTGCCAGGAGGCAAATCCGCAGACCCGCTCAACCAGCCGGCCAGCTGCCAGCGGACCCGCTCGGCTATCGTACCGGCGCTGAACCCCTCGTCCAGACGCCAGGACCGGGACATCGTTCGGCCATCCTCGGTCACCGCTTCGATTAGCATCTTGCTGCACGCCAGCGCCTCTTCCTCCAGGTGAAGAGCCAGCTCATCGGCCAGCCTCTTGCCGGCAAACACCACCATGTCGCAACGCTCCGCCGGCGGATCCAGCTCCTCGGACAGCTCGAGGGCGGGTTGGTGCTCTCGCAGGATCAACCGATGTTCGTCGACGCCGCCGGCCTGCCGGTGCGCGTCCAGACCATCCCTGCCGAACCGGGTCAAAACATCGGCCGACGGTAGGCCGGCGAAATCCCCCAGCGTCTTGACGCCCAGGCGAACCAGCAAGTTCGATAAATCCGGCCGCTCGATGAGCGACACCGGCAAAGGCGCCAGAAACTCGGCGGACTCCCCCGCCGGCACGACCACCGGCTTACCGGCGATACCGTCGGGCCCCCCGCGCGCAGCCACCCGCGCAGCAAACAGTCCGTCGGCCACCCCGATACCGAAGCACGCCGGCTGTCCGGCGGTTCGCTCCAGCGCCTTGCCCACCAACTCGGCCAAGGTCTGCTCGCCGCCGAAGAACCGAGCACAGGACTTGGTGGGGAACAGGCACATGCCGGGCCGCAGGACCTCCACAAAGGGAGTGAACCCCTCCAGCGCGACCAGCACCTTCTCGAACTCTCGGGCCTCACGCGCGGGATCGGTTTTAAGAATCGTCAGTGACGAACAACGAGACTCTGCTTCCCGGCGCCCCATGCCGGCGGCTACCCCCAGCGACGCTGCGCCCGGAGAGGCTACGGTCACCCGGTTGGATTGGATAACAACTGCCGGCTGATCCCGGTCGATGCCCGCCGCCAGTACCGGCCACCAGGGGCATCCCAAATAAAGCGCTCTAATCAACCGATCTCGAAGACCCCGTCCCTCAAAGGCACCGGCTCAACCGTCCGGGTCGGCCGCTCGGCTACCCGTCCGGACCGATCGGGCAGCCACAGCGTCGAACTGCGAGACATCGGCGACCGGCGGCCGGAAGCCTCCACCTCAAGCCGGCGGGCCGTAAGCCGGCCATGGCCAGATCCCAACCCCTCCCACCGGGAGCTGGTCACGGTCAGACAAACATCGGCCGCCTCATGCCAGGCCTGCCCCCTGCCGGCAGAGACAACACTGATCAACACCGCCCTCCGGTCCCGGGCCCTCAGCCCCAAGCGCCGAACCATCCCTGTGGACGCATCCGGCCAGTTCACCAGCACCAGGTCGAACGAATCGATCAGCGAGGCAGCCACCTTCGGCCAGCGCCCGGAAGTGGGCGCAGCCACCAGAATCAGCCGCTCCAGGACCACGCCCATCTCTGCAGCGGATGCAATCCCCAGCGACGGCATACCCACCGCAGCCACCCAAGATCCCGCCCTGGAGGCTCCCGCCATCAAAGACAGAGCCAGCGCATTGGTCCCCGGACCGCCCTGCACCGTAACGGTAAATCCGCGCTGCAGTCCTCCGTGGGGCAGCAATCCTTCCAGAGCCGTCAGGACGGGCAGAGATTGCTCGTCCGCCAAACAAACCGGACGCGCCAGCCCGGCAACGTCGCTCAGTCGCTCAGCAGATGCATTTCTCGCCGGGTCCATGGAACATAGAAGTATCGAACAAATGTTCGATACTGTCAACGGTGCGGGCCCCCTCTACAGAACAAGCTCCCCTACGTCGAAACAGTCTGCAAGCTGCGGATCGATCACGCGGTGATTGAGGTCGGCCGCCACTACGCAGATAATCATCGCGTCGCCGCGCGCGGCCACCAACGTGGCCCCCTTGGTGACAAAGGGGTTCTCGTCGGTTTCGGACCAGTCGCCCTGACGGACCCCGAAACGAGCTTCGGCGTCACTGCTCACCTGCTCGGCCGAGAAGTTGTCCCAGAAGACGTGGAAGTGGTTGCGAGCCAGATCCGGCGCAAAATTGGCGTCGAAGGTCAACTGCAACTCCCTGCCCTGCCTCTCGACCTCGGATATCTGCACCCGGCACCCTCTATCGGGACACAGGTTGAGGAGCAGCTCGCCCTCTTCGGATGCCGGCACACCCTCCGCGCCATCCTGCTCGCCGGCGTCGCCGGCGCAGGAACTCAGCAGCGCGCAGGTTCCAAATATCAGGAAACTGCGCAGGCAGAAGGCCCTTATTTTGAATCCCCCCCCGGGTTAAATGCTTAGTTGTAACCCAAGACTCTACTCGGGCGGGTGCATATGGTTCATCGCGCCATGGGGCCCTCAGACCACTTCGTTGAGCTCCCCAGTCTTGAGATCCAGAACAAAACCACGCACCGCGGTCTTGTTGGGAATGAAGAGGCTGGCTTGGATACGAGCGATCGACTCGCGAACGTCCGCCTCCAGATCGTCGAAGACTCCCAGGTCAAAGGGGGGCCTCACCCCCGTGTCGGCTTCGATCTCAGCTCTGAGCTCTTCCTCGGCCACAGACAGCATCCCGCAGTCGGTGTGGTGGATTAGAACGACCTCGCGCGTACCCAGCAGCCGCTGGGAAATCGTCAGGCTGCGAATAACGTCGTCGGTAACGACGCCGCCGGCGTTGCGAATAACGTGGGCATCGCCTTCCTGCAACCCCAGCAATTCAAAAACGTTTACCCGCGCATCCATGCACGCCACCACCGCCACCCGCTTCATTGGAGTCGCGGACGCGTTGGCGCGACTGAACGACGACGACGCCGCCGCGTAGCTCTGATTGTTCTTAATAAGGTCGTCCGTAGACGTCATGAGACCTCCTGGTCAAACGAAACGTAACAGACTTGTTGTTTACGTATCGTTAAGCTCATGCAAAAAGGTGGTGATGCCCGCGCAGTTAACCGCTCCTGGCCCTACATCACCTCGCCGGAGACTTTTATGAAGAAAGGCCCTGCCCGACGATCAAGGGTCTTTTGGCCCTTAAAGCAACTGGCCGCGCATTTCAAAGTCGTATAAACGTGGCGGTAGATTAGATCTTTGATACACGTACCCTGTAGGGGTACAGTCTAGGTGGAGGTCTGTTTTTCGTGAGCTCGATCGATACGATCGTCGTCTTGGCCGGCGTCGCAGTTGCAGCGTTCCTGGGATGGTTCTTCTTCGGACCAAAAAAGGCCCGCCGGGCGGATTTGGTCGGCGGCGTCCAGGAGGTCAACGTAACCGTTAAAGGAGGCTACTCGCCGGACCTGATCAGGGTGCGGCAAGGAGTGCCTCTACGGCTCGTGTTCGACCGTCAAGAAGCCGGCGACTGCACTTCCCGGGTGGTTTTCCCCGACTTCGCTGTTTCCAAGACGCTGCCGGCCTACGGATCCGCTAGCCTTCAGTTCACTCCCGACCGGGCAGGCGAGTTCAGCTTCGCGTGCGGGATGAACATGATCCATGGAACCCTAGTCGTGGAGCCGGAAGGCTCGTCCTCCGAGTCCGACGCACCTGACGAGCACCGGCCCGTGGCGCAGGCCGTCGGCGTCGGACCGTCTACGGAACGCACGGTTTCCACCGAGCAGGCAGAATTCCGCGTCAGCGGCATGTCGTGTGCGTCGTGCGTGGTCAACATCGAGTCGATGCTCACCGAAATTCCGGGCGTCGACCGGGTGGATGTGAGTCTGGGAACTCAGCGGGCGATGGTAGAGTACGACCCGAGCAAGGTCACCTCCGCGGATCTGCAAACCGCCGTGGCCGACTCCGGCTACCGGCTCGTCCCCCGGGAGGCACCCGGCACCGCGGCTACCGAAGACAGCGAGGCGGCCGAGCGCCAGGCTGAGATCAAGGATCTTTCTCGCCGCGTTCTGGTGGGGGCGGTCCTATCCACACCGCTGGTGGTCGCGGTCATGGCCACAGACCTTTTTGCCGCCCAGTGGGTGCCGGATTTCCTAATGAACCGGTGGGTGCAACTGGCATTGGCAACGCCTGTGATGCTCTACGCGGGGTGGCCGATACACCGCACCGGCTGGCTGACTATGCGGCACCGGACCGCCGACATGAACAGCCTCATTACCATCGGGACCATCGCCGCGTTCGGCTACAGCCTATTCGTGACTATTGCACCCACACTGGTTCCCGCCGGAGTTCGAGCGGTCTACTTCGAAGCCGTCGGAGTGATCATCACCTTGATTCTTTTGGGTCGCCTGCTGGAGGTTCGGGCCAAGGCCGGTACCGGGGAGGCCATCCGTAAGCTGATCGGTCTGCAAGCCCGCACCGCAACAACCATCCGGGACGGGGCCGAGCTGGAGATTCCCATCGAAGATGTGGTCCCGGGCGATGTCGTCCTGGTTCGGCCCGGGGATAAGATCCCCGTGGACGGCGAGGTCATCGACGGGCGCTCCACCATAGATGAGTCCATGGTCACGGGCGAATCCATACCGGTCACCAAGGATGCTGGAGACACGGTTATCGGCGCCACCATCAACCAGACCGGCGCTTTTCGTTTCAGGGCCACCAAAGTCGGCGCCGACACGATGCTGTCGCAGATTATCAAACTCGTAGAACAGGCCCAGGGCTCCAAAGCCCCTATTCAGCGCCTGGCGGATCTGGTGTCTTCGTACTTCGTGCCGACGGTCATGTTCGTTGCGGTCGGCACCTTCGTGACCTGGTTCCTGGTCGGGCCTCAGCCGGCGCTCACTCTTGCGCTGATTGCCGCGGTTTCCGTGCTGATTATCGCCTGCCCTTGCGCCTTGGGCCTGGCGACACCGCTGTCGATCATGGTGGCCACCGGCAAGGGTGCGCAGCAGGGGATTCTCATCCGCTCGGCCGAAGCCCTGGAGACCGCACACAAGATCGATACGATAGTGCTGGATAAGACGGGCACCATCACACGCGGTGAACCCGCACTCACCGACGTAACCGCGGTCGGACGAATCGACGAGGACGAACTGCTCCGCCTGGTCGCCTCCGCCGAGCAGTCCTCCGAGCACCCCCTGGCTCGGGCCATAGTGGCCGGTGCTCGTGAGCGCGGGCTGGAACTGGCTGCGCCTGCCCAGTTCGACTCCATCACCGGCAAGGGTATCCGCGCCTTGGTGGACGGACGCGAGGTGCTCATCGGCAATCGCCGGTTGCTCGACGACGCCTCCGTCGACACCAACCAGCTAACCGCCGAGACCGAGCGGCTTGCCGAAGCCGGCCGCACTCCCATGCTGGTGGCTGTCGACGGCGGTCCTGGCGGCGTCATCGCGGTCGCCGACACCATCAAGGAAGAGTCCACCGCCGCCATTGCTGCATTGCGGGCGCTGGGTCCGACCGTGGCAATGATCACCGGTGACAATGCTCGCACCGCCACCGCCATAGCCCGACAGGTAGGCGTGGAACGAGTTCTGGCCGAAGTGCTGCCCGAGCACAAGGCTCTGGAGGTACGCCGCCTTCAGGACGAAGGCTCAATAGTGGCAATGGTCGGCGACGGCATAAACGACGCTCCGGCACTTGCTCAGGCCGATATCGGATTTGCAATCGGCACCGGCACCGACGTGGCAATCGAATCCTCCGACATTACTTTGATCGCCGGATCGCTCGACGGCGTAGTCACCGCCATTACCCTAAGTCGAGCCACGATGCGAAACATACGGCAAAACCTGTTCCTTGCTTTTATCTACAACGGAGTCGGGATTCCCGTCGCCGCTGGAGTTCTCTACCCGTTCATCGGCGTTCAGCTCAGCCCGATGATCGCTGCGGCCGCTATGGCCGCCTCCAGCCTGTCGGTGGTGACCAACGCCAACCGGCTACGCCACTGGCGTCCACATCCCATCAGCACCGACAAACTGGCGTTGGCCGGCACGCCCGCCGTGGAAGTTGGGGCCGACGACGCGGGCAGCGAACGGCCGGAGCAAGTGACCGACCCGGTTTGCGGAATGAAGATCGACCCAAATCGCGCTGCGGGCAGCGTTGAGCACGAGGGGGAGATCCTGTACTTCTGCTCCGAGCATTGCCGGGAGCAGTTTGTAGAAGACCCGGGAAATTACGTAACCAGCACCGCGTCACAGTCCCGCACGTAGCTCGACAAAGCGGAATGTCGGGCCTCTCGCCGGCACGGCGCTAATTGCCGGAGCCGGCGGCCGAGACCCGACGCCGGATCGACCGGCAAAGGTCCTTAGAGTCCCGGGCCTTGTGCCTCTAAAACCCAGCGGACACGTCTTCTAGTGTGCTACCCAGGCACTTGAGTTACGGAGGTCGAACGGATGATGTACGGATACGGCGGTTGGTGGATGTGGTTGTGGATGCTGCTGTTTTGGGGCGGACTAATCGCGGTCATCGTTTGGGCCGTCCAGGCCACGCAACACCGGGGGAGCTCCGAGGGGTCGAAAGAAGCCGGGCGCGCCATGCACATTCTCGAGGAGCGCTTTGCCCGTGGTGAGATCGACGAGGAAGAGTTCGAGCGACGCCGTAGAGCGCTGGAAAGCAGGTGACACGGATGCCTTCGCGCGCTTTGCTGATCGGTGGAGTCGCGTCGTTGGTGGTGGGGTTGGTCGGCATGGCGGTTTCCTCCGGAAGCGGCGCCGGCTGGTCCTATCATCCGCACGGGACGATGATGGGCTGGCGTGTAGACGATAGCGGCCCACTTCCACCCCGCATCCGGGGCGGCGAGCAGATCGAGGTCCAAGCCGGTGAATTCGTTTTCGACCCCTCCAGGATCGAAATCACCGCAGGGGAACCGGTCAATATCGGCCTGAGCAATCGAGGCGCGCTGATCCACGATTTCACCATCGTCGAACTAGATTTCCAGCTGAGAGCCAATGCAGGCCGGCGATCCACGGGAGGGCTTGAGGTAACCGACGCCGGACGGTACCGGTTTGAATGCACAATTCCCGGACATGCCCAAGCCGGAATGGTGGGCACACTCGTAGTGAACGACTGAGGCCCGTGGTTCCAAAGAAAGCACCACCTCGGTTCCGCCGGTGCGGATACAGGCACCACTCATACTCTCGCACCACCTGTGCGACATCGGAAGCTTCCGCATTGCAGGTGGGTCACCAGGGAGCCCAAAACCACATAGCCACGTGGTTTCCGGCCAGCTCGGCGCCGACCACCTCCCCGCCGCCCAACCGGGACGCGGTGAAGTCCACAATCGGCGGCACTTCGGCCGCCTGTCGAGCTGAGTTGGTCTGCATCGAAGGGGCGGTGCCGCCCGGCGGATCCGGCGTCGCGGTAGCGGCGTCGGGCACGGTAGCTGCCGCCTTCGGCGACGGTGAGGAGTCGTTTTGCCCGGACGTGCAGGCGGCCGCGGCCGCAAGAGCCACGGGCGCCGTCTTTCGAGTCTTCTCCGGCACCCGGCGCACGCCCAGGGCCGGGAAGTCCGTGCTCAGACCTGCCGAGCCACCTGCTGCACATCGAGCTAAGGGCCTAAAGCCCCGTAGAAGCCGGGCCACTTGCATCTACCGCCCGCGCCGAGCAGACGTCAGGCTGCCCACACAGAGCAACCCGGCGAAAGGGGAACGCAACATGACCAGCCATACGGTGGGTTATTCGGCAACCGCGGCACAAGAGAATTTCCACGTCACCGGCAAAAGGGTGGTAGCGACCATCGTCGACGGCCTCATCTTGGGCCTGCTGTTCGCCGCCATGGCATCCGCCTTCGGCGACTTCGCGGCCGTGCAGGGAACGTGGGAGGCCAACCTTGCGGGCTTGCCGGCGTTCGCCTACGGCTTGCTGGCGCTCGCGTACTTCATTCTCATGGAGGGCTATCTGGGCCAAACAGTCGGAAAGATGGTCGCCGGCATCAAGGTCGTGAAGGAAGATTCGAATGAGGTCCCGGGGCTGGGCCCCGCAACCATTAGGACGGTTCTGCGCATTGTTGACGGACTGTTCTTCTATCTGGTGGCCTTCATCACGGTTCTGGTCTCCTCAAAAAGGCAGCGCCTAGGAGACCTGGCCGCCCACACCCAGGTAGTGCATAAGTAGAACCTGGCACTACCCGCGGCAGGGTAGACAAGACTTCGGAGGTGATTTCCCTGTTCCGACTGCGTATCCATGAAAACCCAGCTCCGAGCACCCATCACGACCAGGAAAGGTACGTCGTCGATTGGTACCTGGACGACTACACCCCAGAAGGCTTCGATCCCTTCACTGCGGATGCGCAAATTCCTGCGAAGACTTACTCGCCGCAAACATGGAGTATGGAGTAAGGCCAGCTTCGATCTTTCGTGAGCGAGGTGAGCGGACAGTTAAAAGGCCCCCGGAAGTTCCCCGGGGGCCTCATTTGTGCCTGAAATCTAGTTGCGAGGGTAGGATTTGAACCTACGACCTTCGGGTTATGAGCCCGACGAGCTACCAGACTGCTCCACCTCGCAGGCCTAGCGTAGCACAGGGATTCAACCTTGCCACCCGGCCTGCAAGGACCCGGCAAACCTAGCCGCCCAGGGCCTCGCTAATCGCTTCCCGGCCCAGGCGCTGCTGCTCGCCGTAAGTGGCCCAGTCGCCGTTGCGAGCAGCCTCGTCGGCGGCGTCGAAGTGCTCGGCCGCCTGCAGCAGGAGCTCCTGCTGCGTCCCGGTTAGCGGTTCGGGTTCCGGTTCGGGCTCGGGCTCGGGCTCGGGCTCGGGTTCGGGTTCGGGTTCGGGCGGCGGAGGATCGGCCGGCTCCCCTTCTCCCTCCGGAGTCTCGTCCAATTCGTCGGGGGTATCGACGACCGTCGGTCCGTCCCTAAGCAGCGCCTCCAGCGCCAACTCGACCGTCGGCGCCATACGGACCTGGTCCGAGGTGGCCAGGATCACGTACTTGAGCTCCGGGATAGCGTTGGATTCGGCTTGCACGAACAGCGGCTGCGAGTACACCAGCGAATCACCGATCGGCAGGACCAACAGGTTGCCCAAGATTACCCTGGAACCGCCCTGGCCCAGCAGAGTACGAGTTTCTGAGATCTCCTCGTTGGCGTTGATTCGCGCATGAACCTGGCCCACACCGAACACCTGCAGGCCTGCAGGGAACCTCAAATCGACCAGCTCGCCAAACTCGTCCGGATCGGATTTGGCGGCCAGCAAGGACACCATGTTGGGGCGGCCACGCGGGTTCATCGGCAGGATCATCACGTACTGGTCGGCATCGGCGTCGGGGAGCCGCATCAACACGTAGTAGGGGTCCAGCTTGTTGGATCTGGCGCCGCCGCTGGCGGCTATACCCTCCGGTTGATCCGGAATGACCCATTGGTCCTCGCGCTGGTAGAACTCGGTGATGTTGGTCATGTGGTAGCGCTGATACACGTTGGCCTGGATGCGGAACAGATCCTCGGGATAGCGAATGTGCTCCCTCAACTCCGCGGGCATCGCGTCCTGATCGACGAAAAGATCGGGAAAGGCGCTGCGCCAGGCCCGGATAATCGGATCGTCCTCGTCCCATACGTGCAGCTTGATCGTGCCGTCGTACGCGTCGACGGTCACTTTCACCGAGTTGCGTATGTAGTTGTTCGTGCCAAAGATGCTGGGTTGACCCTCCGATGCACCCCCGCGGATCATCGAGAGGCCCTGGAAGTCGAAGTGCTGCGAATACGGGTACATGCCCGAGACCGTGTAGGCGTCGAGCATCCATGTGATCTTTCCGTCGGCGATCACCGGGTACGGATCGCCGTCTAATTCCAGAAACGGAGCCACCTTCTGCACGCGCTGGCGGATATTGCGGTTGGTCAGGATCTCGGAGTCGGAGTCGATAAGGCTGGAGATCAGCAGGTTGACGTCCCGGAAATTCCAAGCCAGCGCCGCCCGCCGGAAGAGGTTGGAGATGGGGATGCCGGCCTCGCCCGCATATTCGGTAGTCCGGTTCTCGCCCTCGGCGGTGTAGTCAAGCTCCAATTGCTCCGTCTTGACCACCGAGTAAGTAGCGGGGCCTTCGCCGAAGTAGATGCCGGATCGCTCTATGTCCAGCCGGTCCACACCGCTGGCTGGAGGTATGTCCCGCAGCAGCAGCCGTGGGCGTCCCTCCCCCTCGGTGTCGTTGGTGGGGCTGGCAACCGCACCGTAGCCGTGCGTGTAAACCAAGTGATCGTTTAGCCAAGACCGGCTCTCCAATCCGCTGACGTCGAGCTCGCGCAGCGCCAGCATCAACTGCCGGCGCTGCCCGTTGATCGTGTAGCGATCCACGTCCACGTCTTGAAACTGGTAGTAGGTCCGGATCTCCTGGAGCTGGCGGTACGCGGTCTTCAACGTCTGGGGATCCCAGAGCCTGACGTTGTCCAAGGTGTTGTCGTTACCCTCCACCGTTTCGGCGCTCAAGCCCGGCTCGATCGGAAACTGGGTAACCTCCATGGCATCCAATCCATAGGCGGACCGGGTCGACTCGAGATTGCGTTCCAGGTAAGGCCGCTCCCTTTGCAGCTGAGCCGGCTCTACCCGAAAGCGCTCGATGACCGCCGGGTAGACGCCGGCGGCCAGAACCGAGGTGAGGACCCACAGACCCAAACCGATGGCAGGCAGCGCCCAGCCCCTGAAGCGAATATTTACGAGGAACAAGATTGCGCCGATTATCGAAACCACAAGCAACAAATTCAGAGCCGGCAGCTCGGCGGTTACATCGGTGTAGGACGCTCCCGACACCGTCCCCCGCTCGGAGTACAAAAGCTCGAACTGGTCAAGCCGGTAGCCCCACGCCCTTAGCAGCGCCAGCAGGCCGATCAGCACGGACAAGTGGACCTTTACGTTGGCCGACACCCGATCGATCGCCGCCTGGGGCCGGATGCCTCCCGTGAGGTAATAGGTACCTGCCACCAGCAGGATCACCACGAATACTGCCGAGAACAGCCACTGATAGGTCAACTGCAGCATGGGCAGCCGAAAGACGTAAAAACCGATGTCCTTTTGGAACACCGGGTCCTCGATCCCAAAGGGCACCTGGTTGTTCGACAGCAAAAACAGCTCCCAAGCGGGAGCCAATCGCAAAGCAAACAGAAACGCCAGCAGCGCGCTGGCGCCGATAAGAATCCATTTGGGAAGTGGAATCAAGGCTTCTCGCAGCCGCTCCAACGGGTCGTCCGGGTCGGTCATCGGATAAGTGGGGCTGGATCGGGAGACGACGATCAGATTGACGAGACAAAAAACAAAAAAGACCAAACCGAACGCTGCCACCAGGAAGGCTTGCGAGGACAGGATCTTCCAGAACACCGAATCGAAGCCGACCTCCTGGAACCAAAGCAGGTCGACGTACAGGCTGACAATTGCCGACAGCGAGATTATGACGACAAAAATCAGTCCGATCAGGACCGTCCGCAGCGGTCGCCCGGATCCGGGCGAAGGAAGCTTCGTCACCATGGAGGACCCAGCCTAATGGTTTTTACTCGAGTCGGCCTTGTTTAACGTACAAAGGCAGCCGCCGTGAGCCGGTGGCAGCGTATGACCGCTGGGAAATGCGGCCTTAAGGTCGGTCGGGCCGGCTGCGGCGTTGGTAGCGCACACGTCACCCGGGCACTCGTCCTCCTCGGAGATCACCCACACTTTACGTGCCCCGGATTGGCCCGACCACTGGTCCAGCAACCCCTGGTGATACGCGGCGTAAGCCATGCCCTCGCCGAGCAACTCGGTCCGCACACCTTTCCACACCCGAAATACATCGCTGGCCCGCTCGGCTACGGACGAGGCTGCGTCGTCGGCATCCAAACCGGCCTGAATGGCCCCCACCACCTCCGACCTCAAGGGTTTCACCACTTGCCTGGTGATCAGCCGCTCAACGGCGTCGGCAGCATCGCCGTTTTCGTTGCCGCCGGCCGGCCGGCGCCCCCGCTGGAACGCCTCGCCGAGAACGTTGCCGAGACCATCTAAAAAGCGCGCGAGTTGCTCGTCTATCGGGGCGACGATCTGCTCAGCATCGGCTTTGGCTTTCTTGGTTGTACGCAGCCGATCCAGGATGTCGTTGTGCTCCTCCTGCAACAACCGCTTCAACCGGCGTGCAGCTTGGTTGGGTAGGTCGCTCAGGAGCTCGGTGCGTTGCTCGAGCCGATCCAGTGCGTCCTCACCGGTCCCGGGCCGGTCCGCTGTACCGGCTAAATCAGTTGCCGTCTCGGTTGTTGCCGTCTCGGTCGCAGTCTCCTGTTGGGACCCGGCAGCTTTGGCATCGCTACCCTTGGCGCGGCTTCGGCGAAACTCCTCCAACAGTTCGTCCAAAGCACCCTTCGACGACTCAACCTGCGGCGCCTTCGGCTCGTCCCTCCCTGAGGCAGGTTGCTGCTCGGGCTCGGCAGGTTGCTCGGGTTTCAAGGCGTCGGGGATCTCAGGTGCCCGGGAGGTCGGAGGCGCAGCGGCGGGCGTGTTCTGCGAATCGGCGGCGTCCTCCGAGCGCTCAGGCTGCTTTGGCTTAGCGGGCTCGCCCGATGAGCGAGGCTTGGCCTGCTGGGAGGCACGCTCTTTATCCGGACCCTCGGCTACTTCCCGCGCCTGGCGCTCGGCAATTTGCCTCAGCCGGCGATCCCGGTCGGATCGAGGCTCCTTTTGGGCGGCATCGGGCTCCGCTCCCGGCTGAGGACCGGCCACCGGCTGAGCTTGATCCGCCTCGTGCAAGGCGCGCTGGCGGTCCTCCCGAAAACCGCGCGGCCGGACCGGGGTGACAGGAGACTCCACGGGAATACGCAGACGATTTATCGTCTCGTCGAGCCGGCGCCGTATGTCCTCCATCTGGGATGCGATCAACCCCCGTGACTCGCGGATGCTGTCGAGGTCGCGCTCTGCGCGCCGCTTGGACTCCTCCACTTGATCGAAACCGTGCTGTGCCTGGCGCCGGGCATCGGTCAGGACCTCCGCCGCTTCCTGGCGGGCCCGGGCGTGCATCTGCTCCGCGACCTGTTCGGCCGCCATCAGTATCCGCTCCGTCTCCTGAGCAACCTGCTTGAACGCCAACTCCCGGTGTGGTGTCGTTTGCGCTTCGGCCTCTTCGGCCTCCCGCGCTCCAGGTTCGGACCGGGGCTGCGCTCGCGCTTGCTCCAGCTGGACTTTTACGTTCTTAAGTTCCTCAGCGGAGGCGGTCAGCTCGGCTGTTAGGCTGCGCAGGTACCCGGCTACCTCCGACTTGAAGGCGTCGACCTCGTCTCGGGAATAGCCCCGCAGCGTAACTAGAAATTCTCGCTGTTCTACTTCCTCCGGATCCATTCTCACTTCCTTGCACCTAGCGCGGCCAACGCTCCAAGACTACTGGCCGGAACCGGAAAACCGACGGATCCTTGATCCCTCGATCGCGGGATCTACAGCAAATTGTCCACCAAGCCGAACAGCTCGTCGACGATGCGTTCCAGCTCCTCAGGCAGCAACGGGCGCAGCGGGTCCAGCAACGGGTCGGGGGACTCCGGCGACTCCGGCTCCTGCGGCGACTCCGGCTCCTGCGGCCCGGGAGAAGGCGCAGGGGAAGGGGGAGGCGGAGGCGCCACCCGCCTCGGCACCAGCTCCCCGCCGCTGGATACCTCCTGTTCGGGGGGAAACAAGACCGCAGCTATTTCCTCCTCCAGTCCAGCCAGCAGAGCGTCACCACTCAAGGAGAATTGCTGCGCCAGTAGTCCCCAACTGGCCCCCAAGCCGCGCAAATAAAGCGACAGACCAAACCTCTCGCTGGGGCCTACGGGGAGCGAACCGGTTTCTTGACGGGAAAAAACCAGGGCAACCAACAGGTCGGCCTTAGGAGAGTCCGCGAAAGCAGCTACCGTTGCCGGATCGATGCCTTGATCCATCGCTCGGTCGGCTACAAACGACTCACCCGCTACGGCCAGCTGGGGCTCCAACCCCCGCAGGAGGTTGCTCAACTGCGAGTCGATCTGTAGAGCCGGTGCCAACAAGCGGCGGTCGATGGCATCGCTTCCCGAAAACTGCAGCGGACCGGCGCCCATCACCGTGCCGTCGGCAGCGTAAACGGCCTGCCAGTAGCGCGGCACCTCCACATCGTCGCCGGTGGAGGCCAGCCGCAACCCGTCAATGTCGTAGGCGCCCACCCGCAGTGTCTCAGCAAGATCAAAACGGACTTCGCCGGGTCCCGCCGTAGCGATCACCCTCGCCGCCCGCACCTCCGTCGCGACCGTCGATGCCACCAGCACGGTTCCCTCCTCCAGCTCGACGGCGTCCTCGTCCGACACCTTCAGCCGTGAGGTGTGCAGCTCAATCTCGCTGCCGGATCGTAGGACAAGACGTCCGACCGAATCGTCGGCCACCGACAACACATCGCCGGCTCGGACCTCCGCTGTACCAACCACCCGGTGATTCTCGCCGTCCCGGACCAACGCAACCGCACCCCGAACCGACGAAACCTCGCCCACCGACTCCCGGGTCTGATAGGTGGAGCAGGCGCCGGTAAGCAGCGTGATTCCAAGCAGTACCCCGACAATCCTGAGCATACTCACGAGCTGCCCCCGAAAACCTGCCGGACCTTCGGTGCCGGAGGCGCCTTGGCCGGAAGAACCAAAGTAAAACAAGACCCTCTATCCGGCCTGCTGTCCACCTCAAGATGTCCGCCGTGACTCTCGGCGATGCGGCGGACATAAGCCAGGCCCAACCCCAGGCCGCCATAGGCGCGGGTCTCCGACGCGTCGGCCTGTATAAAGTTCCCGCCAATGCGCGAGAGCTGTTCCTGCCCTATTCCTATGCCTTCATCCGTCACGGAGATGCGAACCTCGCCCCTGCCCCGCCCCAGGTTCACGTGTTGAGCGGAGAGAAGCACCTTACCTCCGTCGGGACTGAACTTGACTGCGTTGTCCACCAACTCGTTTATCGCCAGCGGAACCAACCTGCGGTCCACGTACACCTTGGGCAGCTCCTCAAAACCGTGCCGGTCGAAGGAGTGCTTGGGAGCTGAATGCGACCATTTCTGCACGATCTCGTCGACAACCTGACCGAAGTCAACCGACACCTTCTGGGGAGACAGCCGCCCGGCCTCCATCGCCGAGAAGTCTACGAGCATCTCCACGATACGTTCCAACCTCTGCGCGGACGCCGAGATTTCCTCCGCAAAATGAACTGTTTGCTCGCGCGGAACCTCTTTTCGCCTCAGCAGGTCCGAATAGCCCTTGATGGGAGTGATCGGCGTGCGCAGCTCATGCGAGATGTTGGCCAGGAACTCGGTCTTCATCTTCTCGATCTCGACTTCCCGGGTAAGGTCCCTCAGCACCGCCACCCCGCCCAGGGCCTCATTGTTGTCGTCCTGGACCGGAGCTGAGGTGACCACGACCGGCCGCGATGTCCGGTCTTGAGTAACTACAATTCCGCTCACCGACCCGCTGGCCAAATCGAAGATGGCCGGAACCACCGGCGCCCCCGCGGCATCGAAGATTCTGATGACATCTTTGACGTTGCTGCCGACTGCGCTCGATTGCGGCACCTCGAGAATCCGCTCCGCTTCCCGGTTGAAGGCTTCGACGGTGCCGTTGTTGTTGACGGCCACCACCCCGTCGGTCATCGACTGCAATATCGTCTCCAGTCTGCGCCGCAGCTCCAACTGCTCCTCGGCAGTCTGCCTGAGGTCCTGGGTCAACGACTGCAGCGCCTCGGTCATCTCGTCGAAGGTATCTCCGAGAACGCCGACCTCGTCGGCACTGCCCAATGACACCCGGGCGCTCAGGTCCCCCTCCCTAACCCGGTCGGCGGCAGTGGTCAGGTCTCTGATGGGTTGAGTCAGTCGAGATCCGAACAGGAGCGACAGTCCGCCCCCCATGGCGGTTGCCCACAGCGCAATGAAAAACAAGGGGGTTGCCACGTTGCTCTGAGCAAGTCCGAGCACTCCGGACGGAGCACTGAATACCAGGGACGCGATCACCTCACCGTCCCGCTGCAATGGAACGTAGGCACTAAAAACGTCCTGGCCGCCGACGGTGTTGTTGACGGCTATTCGGGCCCCCCTCCCAAACAACGTTTCCAACGCTCTGGGGTCGTCCGGCAACACGCCTTCGCTTTGATCGGTCGTGCCTGCCAGCACCTCAGTTCGCGTTATCAAGAAGGCTTGGCCGCCGCGCGCCTCACGCTGCTCTGCCAGGTACGTCTCATCGATGAGACTTCCCATGACCACCACACCGGCAACCTCTACGCCATCTGGGTGAAGGACCGGCACCGCGGCGATGGCGGCTATCCGGCCCGTCCCCAGCCGGTCGAAACCGCCTCCCTCCAGCTGCCGGTCAAGGGCGTCCTGCACCACCGACGTCCCTACCAGAGCCAACGCATCCTCCACCTCCAGATTCGCCGACCCGCCCTGTCCGGCGGCGGAGATCGCCAGCAGCGCACCCGAAGGATCCAACAGAGCCATGAAATCGGAGCTGTCGAAAGCCCCGCCGGGCTCCTGGAGTCCGGAAATGACCGCTCCCAGGCTGACCGATCGTTCCGCCAGCGCCTCTCGGAAGCTGGTCAGCCTGGCAATCTGGCGCGCCTGCGACTCGGAAAGCTGGACCTGATCCTGCACCCGCCGAGCCTGCACCTCGCTCTCCCGGCGCGCGCGGCTGAGCGACTCGTCGGTAAGGTTCGCGATAAATACTTGGGTCAAAGACCCCGATATCGCGATAACGATGACCAGCATCAAACCGATGAAGACCGCTACCACCCGCGCCTGAATAGAAGAACGCACTACCTGTCCGAGCCACGCCAATATCGCGAGCCCCCCGGCCAGGCGCAGAGCGTGAACACCGAACCACGCCGCTCCAGATTCTTGCGGATTCAGGTTCGGAATCGTAAGAAAGGCGGTTTCGGTGAGCGCGAGCAAGCCCAGAGCGACGATCAACCGTCTCACCTGGGGCACGACGGGCGCCCGCGTCACGATATGGCCGCTGGAACCGGGCAGCCGGCCGGGTCCGCTGACGATCGCTTCGGGTTCCCGCTGCTTGCCCGTTATCAGTGACTGCAGGCCGGCGACCACCGCGGTGTAGCCCAGCACGCGTAGGGTGGTTGCTACCGGGTCGTGCTCGGGCGCTACGATCTGAGAGCCGTGAAGCAACTCGCCCAGCGCCAGCAGCAGCCAGCCCAACCCGAACAGAAGACGGCGCGTTGGACCGACCGGCACAAATCTGGGCCGGTATATGGTTACCCACAGCCCCCCCAAAGCAGCCACGGTGACCAGGAAGGTTGCGGCGAAATGGAAGGGTGCTGACAGTGTGTCCATTCGCCCTCAATTTACGCCTTGTCGACGAAGCTCACGTATCTATCGGCTGAAATACGACTTTCTTAAGGACTTTCCAAAAAAACCTTTGGAAACCGGGTCCTACAGCGCTTCGAGTGCGGCAATGGCCTCCTCGAAGGTCGACACCCCGATCACCTGCATCGACGAACCCGCCAAGGAGCGGGCCTTTTCCACCGAGTCCTGCGGCACCACAAAGACGTCCGCTCCCAGCTGCATAGCGCCCCTTACCTTCAACTCCACCGCGCCGACTCCGCCAACTGCCGTTCGGCTGCCATCGGTGGCGTCGAGGGTCCCGGTGCCTGCGATCTTTTTGCCGCCGGTCAGGTCACCCTCCTCCAACCGGTCGTAGATGGAAAGAGCGAACATCAAACCGGCCGAGGGCCCCCCGATATCGGCTGCGTCGAAATTGATGTCGATAGGGGCCCGGTGGTGCTGACTAATCTGCACCCCCATTACGGTACGTGCCGGCTCCTCCTGCGATTGAACCGTCCGCACTTGCTCATTGGTCACCGCGCCGTCCCGGGTGAGAGTGACCGCCAAGGTTTCGCCGGCCGAACGCTGGGCGATCGCCTCGATGAGTTCGTCGATACCGGTCACCGGCTGACCGTCCACCTCCGTAATCACGTCGCCCGGCTCCAACACCTCCGATGCCGGCGACCCGGGCAGCACATCGATTACCAGCGCACCCGCCTGCTCGTACTCAATTCCCAAAGCATCGAACGCAACTGCTGCCGCCGATACCTCGCTTTGGACCATCTGCGCACTCTGCACCTGGTTCGCCTGTTCGTCCGATCCGCCCGGTGGATAAACAGCACTGCGCGAAACCAGAAACTTATCGGAAGCGAACATCGCCTGCATCGCCTCGAACAGAGTGGAACCGCCCGGGCGCCGGATCTGCACCGTGGTCAGGTGGAAGGATCCGCTCGACTCGAAGGTCGGGGTCAAAATCTCACTGCGATCGGCGATATCGGGAGCGGGCCCCGGTTCCATTACCAGCAGCGGAAATCGCAGCGTCGTCGCGAGGAGGGGCGCCACCAGCAACAGCGTTACGAGCGCGGTCCAGCGTCCGGCCGAAATCGAACGCCAACGCAGGCGGGACTCGCTCGTCAATCCGGCCATCTCAGAAAGGGCAAGGGCCGGTGCCGACCGCAGGAGCGGACGGTCCGACTTGGTCAAGCAAAGGGGCCACCTGCGCGGAGGTCAGAGCATAGGCAATGTTGTCGTTAATCAACGAGGACGCGAACACCACTCCGACCACCTCACCGCTGGGTTGAACGAACGGTCCACCCGAGTTGCCGGACCTCACCCTGGCGTCGAGCTGATATATGTCGCGGGAAACCAGATCCCGGCTGTAGATATCACGCCCGACGGCGTCTTTGAACGGCGCCCGCACTGCGGCGGACTTCGCATCGAAGGGCCCTCCTTCGGGATAGCCCAACACTCCCCCCGTTACCCCGCGCTCGACCTCGCTCCTCAACAGCGGCAACGGTGAGCCGGCCAGACCGCTGGTGCGCAGAACGGCGAAGTCCAGGTCGGGATCGAAAAGCACCACTTCGGCCCTATGCGGACCGTTGCCATCCGCGACAGTCGGTTCCGCCACGCCGGCAACTACGTGGGCATTGGTGATAACCAGGTTTTGCCCGGCAACGAATCCGGACCCCGAGGTGATACGACCGCAGCCCGGAGACGAGATCTTGACGACGCTGGTGCCTACGGAATCTACAATCGCCTGCAACTCCGCACTTTCGGCGAGCGGTACGTCCGGGGCGATTGACGGCTCGAGCTCCGCGAACACGGGCGGGAACCCCGAGGGAAGAAAGATACGTTGGATTTGGGAAAAGACACCTGGGACGGGAGGCAGCGTCCGGGTCAGCGAGCGCAGTATCTGCGACTGCTGGAAGGCCGGGGAAACCGTTCCCAAGCCCACCTGAGCAATCATCCCGCCCAGCAGCCAGACTCCGATCAAGCCTGCCAGCACCGCGACACCGACGCCGCCGAGGGAATTGGTTATCCTTGCCGGCGTGACCCTCACGAACCCCCAGGTGGCCTTCGCGCCCATCACCCGTCCGACCGTGCCCAACACGCCCGCCGCGCCGAACAACACCACTACGACTGCGATCATCTTCCCGATGGGGTTGTCGACGTAGGCCGACACCGAAGGGCCTAGGTGGGCTCCCAGGAACAATCCCACGCCGAACCCCAGATACGAGGTGACTTGAGAGAAAGCCCCCTGCACATAGCCGCGGATGCCGGATGAAACCAGGAAGACCCCGATAACCAGGTCGACCCAGTTGAATTCATTCATTTCAGCGCTCCAGCCAGCCTTCCATCACCTCAGAGGGTCAGGGGTTTGAGGTAGCGAACAAATCCTTCACAAGATGGAACGTCTCGAGACACTTGCCAGCGCCACGCACTACACATTCCAGCGGACGATCAGTCAAGTGTACGGGGACATCGCACTCTTCGGCGATTCGGATGTCGAGCCCACGCAGCATGCCTCCGCCGCCCGTCAGAGCGATCCCCCGGGTCAGGATGTCCTGGCCCAGCTCCGGAGGCGTTTGAGCCAGAGCGGTCACCACAGCTTTGATGATTTGCGAGACCGGTTCTTCGATCGCCGCACGAACCTGCTCGGAGGATATTTGAATCGTCTTGGGGAGCCCGGTACCCAAATCCCGTCCCTTTATTTCGGCGGTGGTTTCCTCGGCGAGCGGAAAGGCGGATCCAATAGCTATCTTGATCTGCTCGGCGGTACGCTCCCCTACCACTATCGAATAGCGGTCCCGGATGTACTTGGTTATCGCGTCGTCGATATCGAACCCGCCGACCCGGATCGACTTGTCCACGACCACGCCGCCCATCGATATGACGCCAACTTCACTAGTGCCGCCCCCTACGTCGACGATCAGGTTCCCGATCGGGTCTTGAATCGGCAACCCGGCTCCTATGGCCGCCACCACGGGCTCCTCGATCAAGTACGCAGAACGGGCGCCGGCCCCGATGGCTGCATCCTGTACGGCCCGTCGCTCTACCCCGGTTATAGCCGACGGAATGCAAATCAGGACCCGAGTCCTGGCGATGCGGCGCCGAACCCCGACCTTCTCCATCAGCATGCGGATGTAGCGCTGGGTCATATCGAAGTCGCTGATGGCGCCTCGCCTTAACGGACGCTCGGCCACCACATATCCAGGCGTGGACTCGATCAGTTCGAACGCCGCGTTGCCCAAAGCAAGAACACGTCCGTTCTCTCGGTTGAGGGCAACGACAGTGGGTTCGTTTAGAACTATCCCGCGGCCGCTCGCATAGATCAGGGTGTTAGCAGTTCCCAGATCGATGGCAAGATCACGTCGCAATTACAGCCCCGCGCCTAGGGACAAGGACTCGCATCCGATGAGACCCCGCGCGGCGACACCGCTAGTGCGACTGACCCTTGCTCTCGCTTTCCTGAGCGAGCGCCTCAATAGCTCGCTGAAACGAGTCCACCGACTTCGACGGATCGGTTGTCGGGCGAAACTTTATCGACAAGAAGGTGATCATCACCGCCGCCAAGACCACGGCGAAAATTAGATAGGACAAGTAGGAATCCTCCTGAGTGAGTATTCAGTTAAATCGGGGCACGGGCCAGCCACAGATGAGCCGGTTGCTTCCCACTCGCTCCGGATACAACTGCCGGCCAACCGGGACCGTGAGCCGCCAACGCGGCCTCCCGCCGAGGAAGAACCCGGTGAGAATTCTCGCTTGGTACTTATACCTAGTTGGATTAGTTCCTAAGAGCCAGAGCCAAAACGTACACGAGCCCAAGTACGCACAAAATCACGAATAGAGTCGGGTTGACTAGGTCTATATCCACAACATTTACCCCCATTTTCACTACTGTCACATTCGCTGGCCGCAACGTCTCGAAGTCTACACGAAAGCATTTGTCGACAACCAGTGAACCCGGCGGCCGGAGCAACCCTACAAACTCGCTCCACCAACTCGCGGCGGGGAAGCTGGTGAGAAGATAGGCAGATGGAGAACATCGACTCCGCGGAGTTGACCCGCCGGCTGCTGCAGATTCCCCTTTTCCGGGAAATCCAAAACGTCATCGCCTCTCAGTCCGGACCGGTGGACTGGGTAGCGGCCGAGCAGATGGCCACGGCAGTGTCCAAGTCCGGCATCCGCAACCCCAAGGCCACCCGCACCGACGCCGAGGAGTTCCAACAGGCCATTCGCATATCCGAGCTAAGCGTACTCGGCCACACCGGCCTGGGACCGGTGCAGGGAGTTAACCAGGTGAGCCTCCAAGGGCGGGGTCCATGGGCGACTCAATACCTGGAACACCTGAAACCTTTGATCGAGCGTTTGGCCAAACGGTTCACCGAACAAGTGGCTGTCGGAGGTGCCGCCGGAGGCGCAGGACCCTTGTTGGGGGCGCTCGGACCTTACATCATGGGCTTGCAAATCGGGCTTTGCGTGGGCTACCTCTCCCATAAGGCCGTCGGCGACTGGGACATCGGACTGCCCCCTAAGAAACCGGGACGGGTTGTCATCAACTACCCCAACACCCTGGACGTCCAGTCGGAGCTCGATATCCCGGCCGAGCCGCTGCGCATGTGGCTGGCGTTGCGGGCGGTAACCCGGGAACTGCACTTCCAGTCCGTTCAATGGGCGGGTCCGTATTTAAACGGCTTGGTTCACCAGTACATAGATGCTGCCGAGATCCACACCTCGGAACTGTTCCACAGACTGCAAAACATAACCGACCCTCAGGAGCTCACGACCCTGATGCAGCAGCCTGACGAGCTGTTCCCCATGCTTCGCTCGGCGGGCCAGGAGGCGGTCGTCGACAGGATCGGCGCATTCTTGAGCGTGGCCGAGGGGTACGGCGACTGGATCATGAACAAGGCCGGCGCGGGAATGGTTCAGGACTACGAGAAAATCCGTGAAGGAATGAACCGCAGGCGCGCCACCAGAAGCTCCGCAGAGAAGATGCTGGAGAAAATGCTGGGACTGGACCTACCCAACGAAGCGCGGCGGCGCGGCCAGCGGTTCATCGCCGAGGTCGCCCCCAGCGGCGCCCTGGATACGTTGTGGGCGAAGCCGGAGCATCTACCGGACACTGTGGAACTGGCACAACCCGCCCGCTGGCTGACCCGCTTGGAAGACTGAGTCGCTCGGTGCATCCTGTGGCCACGGCGCATCCGCCGGGGTCGCTTACCTACGCTCGGTAAGCTACCGCTAGAATCGGTCCTTGCGGGCTGGTGTTGCCCCGCTGCGGTTCCAGAGTCACCGCCAAAGTGACGTCCGAATCCACCTGGTCCACGCTCAGCACGGCCAGTCCGGACTGGTCGGGCCCAAAGTCCACGACAGGCTCCTCGTTGCCGTTCTCGATCAGCCACAAGGTGTAAATAGAGTCGCCGTCGGGTTCGTTAAGGCCGTTCATCAGAACCGCCGCTCGGCCGCTTTCGCGGGAGACGAAAACTTGTCCCGTTACGGTGCCCGCTTCCTCGGTAGGGTTCATCGTCAGCACGGAGGTCTCGCCGGAGCTCAGCAAGTCCAGTGCCTCACGCTGAGCGGCCAAGAGCGCCTCCTGCTGCTGCACCTTTTGATTCTGCTCGACAAGTTGCTGGGCGCCGAGCCCGATAACCATCAAAGTTACGGCGGCGGCGGCAGTCACTCCCGCCCACCGGACAAACGAAGATCGACGGCGGGTCGGTTGCAGCACAGAGGGCGCAGGCTGCATATCGACCGGCGCGGTCTTGCGTGCCTGGGCCATGATTCGGTCCTTCAGGTCCGCGGGAGGCGCGAGCGGGCGAACCGCCATAGCCATGACGTCCGCGATAGATTGATACTCGTCGAGCAGGCGGGAGCACTCTGCGCAAAACTTGACATGCGCGCCCACCTGTTGCTCTTCCTCGACCGGAAGAGCCCCCAAGGCCATGATGGGCACGAGCTCTCGCAGCTCGTCGTGAGTCATAGTCATCAGGTCACCGCGCTCTCGTCAAGGATATCCCGTAGCTTTATCAACCCGTCTCTCATCCTGGTCTTGGCCGTGCCCAGCGGTATACGTAGACGCGCAGCTACCTCGCTGTAAGTAAGTCCGTGGAGATAGGCGAGCTCCAGCGCCTCCCGCTGTACATCCGAGAGCTGTCGAAGGGCCCTGACGACGGTTTGCCGCCGAATCGTCAGCCAAGCCGCATCGAGGATTTCGTCGCCTGAGGAATCCGATAGATCTGCCGCAAAGTTCGCCTCACGCCTACGGACGGACTCCTCCTTCCGGACGGCGTCGACTGCCTTGTGGTGAACGATGCCCAGCAGGAAAGATCCGGCCGACCCTCGGCCGGAATCGAAGCTTCCGGGCCGCTGCCAAACTGCCATGAATGCCTCCTGCACCACGTCCTCCGCTATCGCACGGCTATTGCATATCTTCCACGCAAGACCGAATGCCGAGCCGGCGTAGCGGTCGTAGAGGATGGACAGGCATGCCTGATCGCCGTTAGCGATCTCTTCCAGCAGTCGCGCGTCCTCCAGGTCTTCTCGCCGCTTCACCGACTTCTTCAACTTGCTTCTCATGTGTTATTCGGTCCACTCGCTCTCGAGGATTGGCCAAACATTTCTCCAGCCAGGTAGTACGAAAAACTCTCTCTGCTGCGACGGTCGCTTGCGTCATTCTAGTGCCGTGACCACTAGACGGAGTCACAAGCATCTCGGTGCAGTGTTATGTTTCGCGGTTAAATAGCGATGGAAAATTCGATGCTTGCCGCACCGGCTTAGTGATACAGTAAAAGATGAGGGCACAGCCCAGGTCCATGCGCCATGCAGTACCAGCAGTCCCTCCATGCCGGGTTCATACGGCAAGGTTAGTTTGTTCGAAGGGAGGGCATTGCACATGGCCAGCGGCACAGTCAAATGGTTCAGCGCCGAAAAGGGCTACGGCTTCATTTCACGCTCGGACGGAGACGACGTCTTCGTCCACTTCAGCGCAATCCTCGGCGAGGGTTACCGCAATCTTGAGGAGGGCCAGACCGTCGAATTCGAGGTTACCCAGGGCCCCAAGGGTCTCCAGGCCTCCTCGGTCCGGCCGGTTGAGAACGCTTGAATCTAGCCTCCTCCATAGCCTGGGAGGGCAGAGTCGGTAACGCCGATCTCAAGGTAGAAATCCCACCATCTGGACGCATCCACGCTGAATGGCGGACCCCTGCGGGCACCCGCAGTAAGGTCGTCGACTCCATTGAGCAGCTGGAGCGCAGCGTGTTGTTCCAACTGATCATCGGAACCGACGGCGGCGAGAAGATCTGCGAGGAAGTGTCCGACGCGGTAGCCCTATCCCTGGCAAACCGCGAACCGCTTCCTGCCCGAGACAGCAGTCAGTCTCCCCCGCGCAAGCGCAGCCGGCGGCCCGGTCAAAGGCGCCGCGGAGGCGCAGGCGGAAACCGAGGCCGGCGCCGGCGCTAATCAAGCGCTCTTGCGAGCTTCCTGTTCGGTTTGATCTCCGGACCCGCACGTAACGCAGTTGGGGTCACGACGCAGCTTGAGTTCACCAAACGCGGTGGCCTGTGCGTCGAAGGTCAAGATCCTGCCGACCAAGGGCTCGCCGTAACCCACCAGCATCTTCAGGGCCTCGTTCGCCTGCAAAACTCCGATCACTCCTGGGAGCACGCCCAGGACTCCGGCTTCCCCTCAGGTGGGGGCAAGTTCTGCAGGCGGCGCCTCTGGATGCATGCAACGGTAGCAAGGCCCGCCCTTGGCCGGCCAGAACACACTCGCGTACCCCTCAAAACGGTAGATCGAGCCGTAGATGCTCGGAATCCCGAACCGGTAGGCGGTTTCGTTGATTAGGTATCTGGTAGAGAAGTTATCGGTCGCGTCGAGCACGATGTCGAATCCGCGAAACACCTCGTCGACGTTGTCGGGACCGAGCGGGTCGGTCCAGACCTCGACGCTGACGTTGGGATTGAGGTCCTCGATCGTGGCCTTGGCGCTCTCTGCCTTGTTCACACCGATGCGCGAGGTCGCGTGGATGATCTGGCGCTGCAGATTGTTGACCTCCACGTCATCCATGTCCACTATGCCGAGCGTTCCCACGCCTGCCGCAGCCAGGTAGTAAAGGGCCGGCGAGCCCAGGCCTCCGGCGCCGATAACCAGGATCTTGCTGTCGGAGATCCTTTGCTGCCCCGCCTCGCCCACCTCCGGTAGGACGAAGTGCCGGGAGTAGCGGTCCATTTGCTTATCGGTCCATACCCGCGGTTGAACCACCTCCAAGCCGGCGTCCTTCCAGGCCGTGAATCCCCCGCTCATATGACGTACGTTGCTGTAGCCCATCTGCTTCAAAGTCTCGGTGGCAAACGCCGATCGATTCCCGCCCGCGCAGTAAACGATAAGGGGGGAGTCCTTGCTGGGCAGCTTGCCCTCGGCCTGCATCTCCAGGTAGCCACGGGGAACGTGGACGGCGCGAGGAAGGTGTCCCTTACGCCATTCGTCTCCCTCCCGGACGTCGACCAGGGTCACATCTTCGTCGTCGACGAGCGAGGCGACCGCGTCCGGGCTGAGCGCGTTCGCCTTGGCCTTCGCCTGCCTCAGCAACTCCTGACCGGTGATCTTGTCCATTCATCCTCCTGTTAACACGGCCTGCGCACCGTCGAGTATAGCGACGGCCGAGCACTAATCGATTACCTAGTACCTTGGCCACTAACCTTTGCGAGGTTTGGGGCGCGTGAGGCGCTTCCTGGCAAGGACGCAGCGAGCGCCTATAGCCGTGCCCTACCGGTGCGAGGGAGAACGCAGCCAGGGAGTGGCTCACGCCGCCAAACGCCCCGGAGGTTGGTGGCCAGGGTACTAGCTGCCGCGGGTCCGGACTCTACTCAGTTGCCGGCACCCACCGGCGCACCTCTGACGCAGCCTCCTGCAGCGCTTTGAGCGCAGCCTGAGCTTCCCGGACACCCTCGGGCCAACCTTCCATGCCCTCGGTGGGGTCGAGGTACGAGACGACGACCGAGTCGCCTTCCTCGAAGACCACGACGTTGCACGGCAGATGGTCACCCACATCCAGACCAGGACCTCCTAGATTGCCTGCGCTGATCAGGCGTTCCCAAACCGCCATGAACAGGTAGCGCCTTCCGGACTCGTCACCGGATCCTACGGGGGCCGGCATCTCCGAGAGAATGGAAAAACCATGTGCCCTCAAACAGATACGGGTCCGGGACACGACCGCCGAAAATTCGACCTCGACCCTGACTCCCATGCCAAACTCTGCGTCCACCCCCCTATGCTACCGGCATGAACGACACCACTGGATCTTGAACGGTCGACGCAACGGTGGACCGGGTTCGGATCCACTGCTCGGGTGCGCGCTCAATATGTCGGAAGGGCGCGCTGCTTCGGACATCGACGCCGTCATAGCGAAGGCCGGCGGCCACGCAGTACTAGATGTAGCACCCGACCCGGACCACCACCGCACGGTAGTCACCCTGGGAGGTTCACCGGACCCCTTGGTCGAAGCCGTAGTAAAGCTGGCGACCGAAGCGGTCCGTCGCATCGACATACGAACCCAGCGGGGCGAGCATCCCCGGCTCGGCGCGGTCGACGTGGTTCCCTTCTATCCGCTCTTCGACACGCCCATGTCTCAGGCTGTGGCAGCAGCCGATCAGTGCGCCCGGATGCTTTGCTCAAGACTGCGCATACCGTGCTTTTTGTATGAACGGTCTTCGGACCCCCCCGGCCGAAGTTTGCCGTGGATCCGCAGGCACGCTTTCGCGTCACTGCCGCCCGACTGCGGCCCAGACCGCCCGCACCCCAGTGCAGGCGCCTGCGTAGTGGGAGCACGCGGTCTGCTGGTCGCCTACAACGTGAATCTGGCCGGTTCTGACGCGACTACGGCACGATGGATCGCCGCGCAGCTGCGCACCGGCGTCTCGGGAATGGCCGGCATCCGAACCCTCGGCCTCGACCTTGCCAGCCGGGGACTAAGCCAAGTCTCGGTCAACATCACCGATCCCGGCACCGTCACGCTGACGGATGTCTTCGACCGCGTTTGTATCCTGGCCGAAAAAGTAGGGGCGCAAGTGCTGGAGTCGGAATTGATCGGACTGGTCCCCCGCACCTGCTTAGCCGACGCGGGCATCGAGTCACTACGGCTGACAGGAGAGCCGCACCTCCTGGAAGAGGCGTTTTCCCGCTTTAGATGAAGTTGTAGATCGGTCTGCCTGGGGAGTTCAGCTGGCTAGCGTTACGTCTTTTTCCGCAGCCGACATACGCCTTAAACGACGGCGCTCCCGTTCACTGGTACCGCCCCAAATCCCAAACTGTTCCCGATTGGCCAACGCGTAGCGAAGGCACTCAATCCGCACCGAACATTCACTGCAAACTGCGCGCGCGGCTTTAGACGAGCCACCGCGCTCGGGGAAGAAGATTTCAGGGTCTGCCTCAACGCATCGCGCCGAAACCTGCCAGGTCAGACCTTGCTGAATGATCGTCATATAGGTTCATACTCCGTGCGTAATTACACTAGAGTAATTTCTACACTGTTATTTAGCGTGCGGTCAAGCCCAGCGTATTAATTGACTGATTGATCCCTAAGTTTCGACACCTGAACACGTCAAAGGCCCAGACCCGGGATTCGGGTCTGGGCCTTTGGAAACCTTACGGACGTCTAGTGGAAGGAGTCGCCACAGGCGCAGCTGCCCTGGGCACTGGGGTTGTTGATGGTGAAACCGGACTGATCCAATCCCTCCAGCCAATCCACAACCGCTCCCCGCAAGTACGGAGCCGACATCCGGTCCACCCGCACCTGAACGGAACCTTCGTTGAGGACGTGGTCGCCCTCCACGGGCTCGTCGTCAAAGAAGAGCTGATAGCGAAGACCTGAGCAACCTCCCGGCTGCACAGCGACGCGAAGGAAGTAGTCCGGGTTTCCTTCACGCTCGAGAAGCTCAGCGATCTTGGCCGCGGCAGATGCCCCGAGGACAATCGTGCTGGGTGTCTCAGTGGTCTTTATGGAGGAAGCTTGTCCAAGGGTCGTGTCCAAAATGCCCTCCTTGATTTGTCGGTGAATCCGCCCACTTACTCGACCGCGCAACCCTGGGCTTTGGGTCTAGCCCCGCAGGCTGCGACTCACGCTCTTTACATGGTAACCCAAAGCGCAGACTCTACGGCTCGTCCTCGCCGGGCCCATCGATCGGATCCTGAGCAAACCACGCCTCCAATTCCTCGGCCGAAGGAGCAGCCGGCGCCGGGCGGCCCTTCGTCCCCCGCATCCGCTCCGGGTAACCCACCACCGCCGCGTCGTAGTAAGGAATGCCCAGTTTCTTGCAAAAGGCGCCCGCCTGGCCGCGGTCCGCGATCGCAGCCCTGGCCCACTCACCACCGCGGGCTACCATCAGCAGCGACTGCTGTCTGATCGGCGTCTCCGGCTCAATGTAGGCCTCGACGCCCTGATGGCTTTGAGCGAATTCCTGAAGGACCTTCAGATCCGCGCGCTTGAACTTGTCGAACAGAGCCACTACTGCTCCTGTGCTTGATCTTTATTACCTACATGATCTCAAACGCGCCCACCAATACAAGAGCAAAGATAGCGCGCGGGCAAATTCCCGATCCTATTCCGAAGTCTCGTTCCAGGATTTAGGCGGGCGCAGAGGCCCCCCGACCGCGGGCATGAGCTTTAAGGTCACAACGGATTCTTCCGGTACCTCTACAACCTCGCCCGAGCGCCTAACCACGTGGTAGGTGGGAGGGTCGGAGTCAATTCTTTGCAGCACACCAACGGCTTCGCTGAAAGGATGCTCGGGGTCGCCCTTGATACGAAACAGAATCGAAACCCGCTCCCCCAGGTTGGAGGTGCCCAGCCGCTTCGCCGTTATTCGCGCTCCTCGGAGGGGGCGAAGTCGCTCTCGGACGCTCCGCCAGAGGCTCCCGGATTCTGGACGAAAAAGTTGGCGTTCTTCTCTATGTACTCTTTCCACTCGGCGGGTACGTTGTCATCCGGGAAAATGGCGTCCACCGGACAGGCCGGCAGGCAAGCGTCGCAGTCGACACATTCTTCGGGGTGAATGTACAACTGGTCGTCACCCTCGTAGATGCAGTCGACCGGGCACTCGTCAACGCAAGCCCGGTCCTTAACTCCGATGCACGGCTCACAAATGATGTACGTCATCCACCTACTCCTTAACGATAAAATCCTGTCGCGAGAGGCTACACTCCCGCCCGACCTCATTCTAGCCGCGAACCCCGGCTAGTTGCTCACGGTTTGGGTTCACCAGGTTTCGGTGTGCCCGGGTACGGAATATGCTCTCAATTCATGGTAGCCGAACCACACCGCCGACCCTCCAAAGCCCGACCACCGAGCAGTTACCGGCTCGTTTGGCCGCTGATGCTGCTCGCCTTCCTGGTCGGTCTGGCGGACATAGTACTCGTAACTCAGGGGGCCGCGCCTATCGAGGCCGGCGTAACCGATGCGGATCACCGGCTCATCTCGGTCGTACAACGCTCGGCCTCGCCGGATGAAGCGCCCCGCACAGCGTCGCTACTAAGCAGCACCCTGACGATCACCGTGCCCCGGCAACTCAAAACGCGCCACATGTCGATATCCAACGTCGAGTTTTTCGCCGAGGATGGTCGGAGGCTGGGATCGAGTAACCTTTCCACCGTGATGGGTTCATGGGAATCTGTGCAGCTGCCGGGACAAGATCTGGTGCAAGAGGCAACCGGGTCGGTCCCCGACGACTCGTCGATACCGCTGTCGCCGTTCGGCCGGACGCGGATCACGCTGCGCGCCACAGCGCAGGAAGACCTAGGGCTGGAACCGGGGAGCCGGATCTATGCACAGATCGAGGGTGCTTCCGGGTCCCAGCAATTCAGCATACGCTCGGACCTCGGCCTGACTACCGCCTCCGAAGCATGAGCTGCCCCGCCGCTGCAACCGACCCCGAAGCCTCGTACTGATGCTCGGCTGGGAGGTAATTCCCCGGATCGGGTTCGGGGATTTTACGGTTTCGCCTCACGGAGTGGGTATAGCCATCGGTTACTTCATCGGCACTACCCTTCTGGTCCGCCGCGCCCGCGCCCGCGGATTCGACGAGGATCACGCCTGGAATGCGGCTGCGCTGGCCGTCATCGGCGCCATCATCGGCGCCCGGGTCGCTTACGTAGTGGGTCACACCGACCGCTTTCAGAGCCCCATCGAATGGCTCCAGGTCTACCGGGGCGGCATCTCCTTGGTCGGAGGCCTTCTCGGTGGGTTCGGCGCCGGCTACCTTTACTGCCGGGCCAAGAAGGTGGACTTTTTGCGCTTGGCCGATCTGGGTGCCCCGGGCATCGCCTTGGGCACCGCCGTCGGCCGCCTCGGCGACCTGGTAATCGGGGACCACCTGGGCAGGGCGACCGACGGCTGGTGGGGGTGGCAGTATCAGGGAGGCGAGCTGATCTCAGCACCGCCGTGCGTCTACCCCACGGCGGACGGATGCATCGAGCCGGGAATGGTGGTCCACCAAACCGCCCTGTACGACTCGGTTTGGAGCCTGGTAATCCTGGGGATCTTGCTCAAGGTCGACGCCAAGCCTCGGGCCAAAGGATATCTCGTGGCACTATGGGCATCTCTTTACGCCCTCGGCCGCATTGCCACCGATTCCGTACGTGTGGACAAGACCTGGTTTGGCACCGGTCTCACCGGGAGCCAGCTCACCGCCATAGCCGTGCTGCTGATCTGCGTCGTGGCGTTGATCAGGCTTCGCAACAGGCCGGCGGACAAATTCGACGACCCTACGCCGTCCGGCGATCCCGAAGGGTCCGACGACGGCGTCGAGAAGGTTTCAGAGAAGGCCCTGGGAAAGGGCGCGGACTCGGCGGGCAGCTCCAACCAGCCGGCCGGCAAAACCGAGGACGACGCCCCCGACAACTAGTACCCCGGCCAGCGCTGGTAAAGCTCGGACAGCCTCGACGAGGCGGCCTCGTATTGCTTGCCCGCGTGATACGACGAACGTACCAGCGGGCCCGACTCCACCCACGCGAACCCCATCCGCTCCCCAGCCGCACGGTACTCGTCGAACTGCTCGGGCGTCACCCACCGCTGCACCTCCAAATGATGATCGGTCGACGGCGAAAGGTACTGGCCGATGGTAACCAGGTCCACACCCGCATCCCTGAGGTCGCCGAGACATTCGAAGATCTCCTCGTCGGTTTCGCCCATTCCGGCGATGATGTTGGACTTGGTGGGCATGCGTGAATTCAGCCGCTTGGCCTCCGCCAGCACCTCCAGCGACCGCTCGTAGCGGAAACCCGGCCGAATCCGGCGATGCAGTCGCTGCGGCGTCTCCAGGTTATGGGCAAACACGTCGGGGGAGGCGTCGATTACGGTCCGCACGGCATCCGGCTTGCCCTTTAGATCTCCGGTCAACACCTCCACTTTGCAGTCGGGAATGCGGCGGCGGATCGCCCGAATGGTCTCAGCCCAAATCTCCGCCACCTCCTCAGGCGCCGAGTCGTCGCGTTCAACACCGGTGATGACGGCAAACTTAAGACCCAGGTGCTCAACCGCCTCGGCAACCCGCTCGGGCTCCTCAACATCCAGGGGACCCGGTTTACCGGTGGCGATGTCGCAGAAGCCGCACCGGCGCGTGCACTGGCTTCCGAGGATCAAAAAGGTAGCCTCCTTCGCCTCCCAGCACTCGTAGATGTTGGGGCAGGAAGCTTGTTCGCAGACGGTGTGCAGATCCAGGTCCTTGACCAGGTGCTTGAGCTGACCGTAGTTGGGGCCGGTGCGCAGCTTGGTTTTCAACCACTCCGGCTTGCGAGCCCGCCCGGAGGGCGCGGTGGGAATCGTATCGCCCAGGAAGACCCCGCTCATATCAGCGGCTTCAGGTTGCTGGGCCTACGCTCGGCTGCCAGCTCGTAGCAGGCCACGACCACGTCATCGGCGGTCGGCTTGGTGAAGTAGCCTCCGTCGACGCCGAAGGCGCTGCGGTTTTCCAGGCCGCACAGAGTCCTGGGCTCTGCATCGAGCAGACCCCAGCCCTGTTGAACTTCCAGAACTTGCTGCATCATGTATGCGGACGCACCTCCGGGAACGTCTTCGTCAAAGAAAACCACCGCGTTCGTCTTAGCCAGCGACTCGACGATCGTGTGGTTCAGATCGAAGGGATTCAAGCACTGGACGTCGATCACTTCGATGTCTACGCCCAGCTCGGCCAGGGTCAACGCGGCCTGTATTGCTACGTTACAGCACTCGCCGTAGGTGACCAACGTCAGATCCCGCCCGGGCCTGATGATCTCCGGCATACCCAGCGGCACGGTAAAGGTTCCGACGTTATCGGGCACGCGCTCTTTGTCCCGGTATCGGCACAGAACCTCGACCACGATGCCGGGATTGTCGGAGTTCAACAAGGTGTTGTAGAAGCCGGCCGCCCTGGTCATGTCACGGGGCACCGCCAGGTAGATTCCCCGGCAGGAGCTGAGGATCATAGACATCGGCGAACCGGTGTGCCAAATCCCCTCCAGACGATGGCCTTTGGTGCGGATGACGACAGGAGCTTTTTGCCCGCCGGCCGTGCGGTAATGCAGCGTCGACAGGTCGTCGACCATGACCTGCAGCGCACAGGTCAGGTAATCCAGATACTGTATGTCGACTATGGGACGCAGCCCCCGGAGTGCGGCCCCGATTCCCTGGCCCAGAATCGTTGCCTCGCGAACGCCCGTATCGGTTACCCGCAGTTCGCCGTACTTCTCATTGAGCCCCTGAAAGACCAAGTTGACGTCTCCCAATTTCCCGACGTCTTCACCCACTATGAAGATGCGGGCATCCTTTTTCAGGTGGTGGTCAAAGCAGCGCTGCAGCACTTCACGGGCATCTACCAGCTCAGAGGTCCTGGAGTAGCCGGGCGGGCGGTGTCCAACCCGTAACGGCGATTGGTTGGACTCGCTGTACAGATGCGAGTTGAAGCGCCGGTCGTTCTCGCGCTCGTACGAGTCCTTGAATGCCTTCAGCGCGTCCCTAGCATCGGAGCGGTCACCTCGAGACGCGATGAGCGCCTGAACGACCGAGGAATGAACCAACCTGCGGTTTATTTGGTCGGAGCTGGACAGGGACCCCAGCAGTGCCTGGAGCTTGGGTGGAGAGCCCATCTGCAGAGCAAGCTCCCCTATCAGGCTGCGCGCCGTGTCCATCTCTTCACGAATCGGCTGCACCAGCCCCTCGAGCGCCTCGCGTCGACACGCCCGCACCAACCTCTCGTCCTCCGCCTCCAGCTCGTCCAGATCGTCGGCAGACAGCAGCGACAGACTCTCGATCCATTGCCGCATCCGGTCGACGGGGTCGAAATCGTGCTCGAACTGAAGGCGCGACCTGGACTTATAGCGCTCGTGGCTCCCGCTGGTGGAGTGTCCCTGAGGCTGAGTCATTTCCACCACATGGAAGAGGGCCGGAATGTGGGTGCGGCGCACCTTGGAAATTCCCTCATGGTAAGCGATCCGGCAGGCAGGGTAGTCCCAGCCCTTGATCACGTAGATGTCGATACCGGTACCGGTCTTGTGATCCCACTCAAACCCGCGCAGCGCCTCGGAGATCGACGACTTGGTGGTCTGGTACCGGTTGGGCACCGAAATGCCGTACTCGTCGTCCCATACCGACAGCGCCATCGGCACCTGCAGAACGCCGGCGGCGTTGACGGTTTCGAAAAACAACCCCTGCGAGGTTCCGGCGTTGCCGATCGTCCCGAAAGCGACCTCGTTGCCGTTGATCGAGAACCTCCCCGATCCCTCCGCCAGCGCCGGCTCCTGTCGGTACAGCTTGGAGGCGTAGGCCAGCCCCAGCAGGCGAGCCATTTGCCCCCCGGTCGGCGACACGTCCGAACTGGAATTACGCAGCTTGATCAGCTCCTTGAACTCGCCGCTCTCATCGAGCAGACGCGTGGCGAAGTGGCTGGTCATCTGCCTGCCGCCGGAAGCCGGCTCGTGCGCGGGATCCGGATCGGCATACAGTTGAGCGAAAAGCTTGGTCAGGTCTGACATACCGGTTGCGAGCATGAGGGTCTGGTCGCGGTAATAGCCAGCTCGAAAGTCGCCGGGTCGAAACTCCCTGGCCATGGCGACCTCGGCAACCTCCTTACCGTCTCCGAAGATCCCGAACGTGGCGCGCGCGGTTCGTACCTCCCGGGTACCCATCAAGCTCATGAGCCGGCTTTGGTGCGCAGAGCGGTAGTCCTCGATGATCTGGGCGGATGGAACCGTCAACCCGCCCGGCTCGAGCTCGACCTGGCGCTTGCGGATCGCCGGCAGCCTAGGCACGGATCGGTTGCCCCCACCGATCGCAGGAACTATCCCACCCCAAAGCGCTGGTGAGATCTTCCAGCGAACCCGTAACCAGCCTCCTGCTCAGATGATCGGCCAGGCTGACGCCGAGCACCTCCGCCGCCCGGCGGACCGGTATGGCGGCGCCCAGCAGCGCCTCGAGCGAGGTCACCGCGGCTTCCTCGATGCCGCAGGGCACCATGGAGGAGAAGAAGTCAAGGTCGGTAGTGACGTTGAGTGCAAACCCGTGCTTGGCAACCCCACGGCTTACGTTCACACCTATCGCCGCGAGCTTCTCCCGGCCTACCCACACGCCTGTGAGGCCCTCTCGGGTGCCCGCCGCAACGCCCAGCTGCGCACACCCGTGGATGATCGCCCTCTCGAGCACGCGCAGGTAGGCGATGGGGTCCGCAGTGACCTCCGGAGTTGCCCTCAGGTCGACAATCGGATAGCCGACCAGCTGCCCGGGCCCGTGATAGGTGATACTGCCGCCGCGGTCGGCCTCGTGCATCTCGATCCCGCGGGCGGCCAACTCATGTTCGCCGGCCAGTAGGTGGGATGGGTCGAATCTGCGCCCCAGGCTGAAAACGTGGGGGTGCTCGAGGGTCAGCAGCAGATCCGGTATCTCACCGGCTACCCGGCGGGCGTGAAGGGTGCGCTGCCATTCGTACGCCAGAGCGTACGGCACCGTTGCGGCGTGGACCTGCTGCAGCGCCGGCTTCAGGCTGGCGGTCCGTCGTAGAAGTAGCACGTGTACCGAGAGTGTCCGGGCGCTCGACTGCCATGATCATTTCCATAACGGGCCACCTACGTCAGCCCCCCCAAGTCGGCTGCGAAGTCCTCCTGCTCCACGACCCCCTTGAGGTAAGAGAGGAACTTGGCCGCCTCGGCGCCGTCGATTATCCGGTGATCCCAGGCAATCGATATGTAGGCCATACTGCGAATCCCCACCGAGTCCTGACCCTCGTCGTCGGTCACCACAACCGGCCGCTTCACAACCGCGTCGAAAGCCAGGATCGCAGCCTGACCCCGATTGATGATCGGCACGGACATGACCGACCCGAACCCGCCGGGGTTGGTCAGAGTAAATGTGCCCCCCTGGACGTCGTCGGGCGAAAGCTTGCCGTTGCGGGCCCTAACCGCCAGATCCCGGATTGCCCGGGCGAGCCCGACCAGGTTCATGGAGTCGGCGCCCTTGGTGACCGGGACGATCAGCCCGTTCTCCAGAGCCACGGCCATGCCCAGGTTTACGTAGTGCTTGACGGTGACGGTGCCGTCATCGTTCCAGGTGGAGTTGAGCTCCGGGAACTTCAGCAAGGCCTTGATCAACGCCATGGATACAAACGGGGTCCACGTCAACGAAAAACCTTCGCGCCGGCGGAACTCCTCGCCGACCTGACTGCGCAGCATGCCGACCCTGGTCAAATCCACCTCGATGACGTTCCAGGCACGAGCGGTGGACTGGATCGAGGCGACCATGTGCTCGGCAATCGAACGCCGCATCGCCGAGACCTGAACCCTTTCCTCACGACCCTTGCCGCCGGACGGACGTGGAGCCTGAGCCGGCGGCTCGGACGGCCTCGGCTCCCGTCCTGCAGCTTGAAGGACGTCTTGTTTGGTTATACGGCCGCCGGAGCCTGAGCCCTCCAGCTGTGCGAGGTCCACCGAATACTCCCGGGCAAGCCGCCGCACCAGCGGGGACAAGACGCTGCGCAGCGGTTGGGAGCTTCGATCCCCGATCTCCGCCGGAGCGCGCTGCGCCGCGGCAGCGGCCTCGGCCGGCGGCTTCGTGCCGACCGACTCCTGGGCCGGAGCGGGCTTGGATGGTTTTGGCGTCGGTTCGGAGGGCTTAGCTTGGGCAGGCTCCGCGCCGCCCTCCGCTTCCGGTTCCGGCTGGGACTTAGCTCGGGAGGACTCCCCTCCCTCCTCGGAGGACTCACCGCCGATCTCGGCCATAGCGGCTCCCACCGGCACCGTCTCCCCCTCGGCAACCAGCAGTTTGGTCAGCTTGCCGGCCGCCGGAGACGGTATTTCGCTGTCGACCTTATCGGTGGAGACCTCCACCAACGGTTCATCGACGGCGACCTCATCACCCTCGGATTTGAGCCACTTGGTGATGGTCGCTTCCAAGACCGTCTCCCCAAGCTGAGGCATCCTGAACTGGACCATCCACACCCCCTGATCGGCAAACGCAGAACTGTTGGAATACTAACAACCGGGCCGCCTCAACTATTCGATTGAGGGAGCGTCAGTTTGAGGCCAATTTAGTCATCGCCAGGAGGCGTCGACCGCGTCCGGGTCCAGGCCGTACCCGTCTATCGCTGCGCTAACCGCCTCCGGCTTCACCTCGCCGATCTTGGCCAGGGCCGACAGGGTCGCCACCACGATGTGCTCCGCATCCACCTCGAAGTAACGGCGCAGCTTCTCGCGCTTATCACTGCGGCCGAAGCCGTCGGTGCCCAAGGGCAGATAGGGCCCCGGTACCCAGCGTGCCACCTGGTCCGGTACTGCCTTCATCCAGTCGCTGGCGGCAATCACGGGCCCCTCGGTACCGTTGAGAGCTTCTTGCAGATAACTGGCGCGCGGGGCCTCGGCCGGGTGCAGGCGGTTCCAGCGTTCCACACTCAACGCCTCCTGCCTTAGCAATTTGTAGCTGGTTACGCTCCAAACGTCGGCGGCGACGTCGTGCTCGTCGGCAAGCATCTGCTGCGCCTTGAGCACCTGGCTGGCCAGAATCGATCCGCTGCCGAACAGCTGGGCCTTGTGCCTCTTCTTGGACTCGGCGGGACGAAACTTGTAGATGCCCTTGAGGATTCCCTCGTCAACCCCTTCCGGCTTGGAGGGCATCTCGTAGTTCTCGTTGTACAGCACGAGATAGTAAAAGATGTCCTCGCCCTCTTTGATCATCCTGCGCAACCCATCCTGCACTATATGTGCGGTCTCGTATGCAAAGGCCGGGTCGTAGGACATGCAATTGGGCAAGGTCGAGGAAACCAGCAGCGAGTGACCGTCATTATGCTGCAGCCCTTCGCCCTCCAAGGTGGTGCGGCCCGCAGTGCAGCCCATCAAAAAGCCGCGACCGCGCGCATCCCCAAAGGCCCAGATAAGGTCACCGATCCGCTGGAAGCCGAACATGGAGTAGAAAAGGAAGAACGGAATCATATGCTCGCCTTGCGATGAATACGCGGTGCCGGCCGCAGTCATCGAAGCCATGCTTCCGGCCTCGGTGATCCCCTCTTCGAGGATCTGGCCCTGCGGGCTTTCTTCGTACGACAGCAGCATGTTGTAATCGACCGGCTCGTAGCGCTGCCCCACCGAGGAGTGGATCTTGAACTCCTTGAACAGAGCCTCCAACCCGAAAGTACGAGCCTCGTCCGGAACTATCGGCACGACCCGCTTGCCCATCTTCGGATCCTTGATCAGATCCCTGAGCAGCCCGACGAAAGCCATGGTGGTAGAGACCTTCCGCCCTGAGCTGCCGGTGTCGAAGGCGTCGTAAATCTTGTCGCCGGGCAGTACCAACGGCTTGGGCTTGGGCTTGCGCTCGGGCACGAACCCGCCGAGGACCTCCCTACGGTACTTGAGGTACTGAACCTCCTCCGAATCCTCACCGGGGTGGTAGAAAGGCGGCGCCTCACCGGAGAGTTGGTGGTCGGTAACCTTGATGTTCAGGCGCTCGGCCAGGCGCTTTAGCTCCTCCTCGTTCATCTTCTTGATTTGGTGCGTGGCGTTGCGCGCCTCGACCTCGGGGCCCAACGCCCAGCCCTTGACCGTCTTGGCCAGAATGACCACCGGCTTGTCCCCCACCTCGGTAGCCGCCTTGTACGCGGCGTACACCTTGCGGTAGTCGTGGCCGCCGCGCTTAAGACGCCAGATTTCGTCGTCGGATAGGTGCTCCACCATCTTCTTGAGCCGAGGATCGGGGCCGAAGAAGTGCTCGCGAATGTAGCCGCCGGGCTCAATCGAGTAGCGCTGGAACTCGCCGTCGGGCGTGGTGTTCATCTTGTTGACCAGCGCGCCCTCGGCGTCCCGAGCCAAAAGGTCGTCCCACTCCCGCCCCCAGATCACTTTGATTACGTGCCAGCCGGCACCCCTGAAGAGTGACTCGAGCTCCTGAATGATCTTGCCGTTGCCGCGCACCGGCCCGTCGAGTCTCTGGAGGTTGCAGTTGACGACAAAGGTCAAATTGTTGAGCGGCTCGTTGGCGGCAATGTGCAGTGCCCCGGCACTCTCCGGCTCGTCCATCTCCCCGTCGCCGAGGAAGGCCCATACCCGCTGGTTGGAGGTGTCCTGAATGCCTCGCAAGTGCAGGTAGCGGTTAAAACGGGCCTGATAAATGGCGCTGATGGCCGCCAGGCCCATCGACACCGACGGATGCTCCCAGAACTCGGGCATGAGGCGGGGGTGCGGGTAGGAAGATAGCCCCTTTTCCCACACCGCTTCCCGGCGGAAGTGCTCGAGCTGTTTCTCGGTGAGCCGGCCCTCCAGAAAGCTGCGGGCATATATGCCGGGAGCTGCGTGACCCTGGAACCAGACGTGATCGCCGCCGCCCGGATCGTTGCGCCCCCGGAAAAAGTGGTTGAAGCCGACCTCGTACAGGCCGGCCGCCGAGGCGTACGTGGCCAGGTGACCGCCTATACCGACATGTAGCTTATTTGCCCTAATCACCATGGCCGCCGCGTTCCACCGGATCAGTTGGCGGATACGAAACTCCAGCGCCTCGTTACCCGGGTAGTACGGTTCCTGCTCCGGGGAGATGGAGTTGATGTAGTCGCTTTGCACCATCGAGGGCAGACCGATCTGCCGCTGACGGGCGTGCAGGAAGATGCGATGCAACAAATAGCGGGCCCGGGCATGGCCGTGCTCGCTGGCTACGTCATCGATCGCCGCCAGCCACTCCGCAGTTTCATCGGGGTAGGGATCGGGCAAGGCACCCTGGTATATAGCGGACACTGTTGGACGCTCACCTCCTCCGCAGCCGAACCCTGAACCGTCCGTTGCGGCCGCAAAATAGTACGACTTACGGTCTGGCCACGTTGGCCCTTACATCCATTGTCCCGCGCCCCGCGTCTGCGGGGTGCCGGCGGTGCGCAACTGCTTTTCAACCAACGGTCCTTGACCGAATTTAGCCGTGAAGCGGTGCCCCCGCCAGCGCCATCATTGCTTCGCCGATCGCTTCGGACAGCGTCGGGTGGGGGTGAACCAGGTCGGCAACCTCGCCGGCATACGCCTCCCAGTTGGCAATCAACTGAGCTTCGGCGATCAACTCGGTGACCCTGGGCCCGACCATGTGTACGCCCAAAACCGTATCATCCTCATCCGCCACCACCTTCACAAAACCGGCCGAGTCTCCCAGGATCGTCGCCTTCGACAGCGCCGCCCAGGGCAGTTTGGAGGACTTGGTCTTGCGTCCCGCCGCCTTGGCCTGAGCCTCGGTCAGGCCCACGGAGGCGATTTCCGGAAAACTGTAGGTGGCTCTGGGCACCCCGACGTAGTTAACCGGAGGACGTTGGGCCTTACCGGCGACCTGCTCGGCGACGTGCATGCCCTCGGCGAACGCAACGTGGGCCAGCTGGAAATGCGGGAACGGTAAATCCAGCGACGGCTGCGCAATAAGGTCCCCGATCGCCCACAGCCCGTCCACTCCGGTGCGGCACATCCCGTCGACGACGACGAAGCCCCGCTCCACCGTGACGCCGGCGGCTTCGTAGCCCAGACCCTCGGACACCGCGCCCCGGCCCACGGCTACCAGGCAGGTGGAGGCCTCCACCGACTCCTCCTTGCCCTTGGCGGTGGTGATACTGAGCTTAGCGCCGCCCTTGGTCCGCTCGGCCCCGTCCACCTTTGCGCCTACGTGGGATGTGATCCCCCGCTTACGGAACTGCCGCTGAACCTCCTTGGAGACCTCCTCGTCCTCACCGGGAGCGAGCCGGTCCAGAGCCTCGACAACGGTCACCGTGGATCCGAACGATGCAAACACGCTGGCAAACTCGAGCCCGACGGCCCCGGCGCCGATAACGATGAGCGACTCGGGCACCTCCGGTAGCACCAGGGCGTGGTCGGAGGTGATGAATGCTTCACCGTCGATATCGATGAACGGCAAGGACCTCGCGTAAGAGCCGCTGGACAGGATGACGCCCTTGGCGGCCTCGATGTCCTCGCCACCCTCCACGGCGATTGTGTCGGGGGACTTAAGGACACCTTTTCCCTCGATCAAGTCAACACCTTTGGACTTGAGCAGTCCCGAGAGCCCCTTGTAGTGCTTGGCGACCACGAAGTCCTTGCGGTCCAGTACCTTGGTCCAGTCCACCTTGGGCTCCCCGGCCTCAACACCGTGCTCGCCCGCGGAGCGGATACTCTCCAACAGGTCGGCCGAGTGCAGCATGGCCTTGGTGGGGATGCAGCCCACATGCAGGCAAGTGCCGCCGACTTTGTTCTTCTCAACCAGAGCGACGGAAAGCCCCAGCTGCCGGGCCCGCAGCGCCGCCGCGTACCCGCCGTTACCCCCGCCGAGAATGGCCAGATCGGTCTTCATGTGGGGCAGTCTACAGGCCTTGGTCTCAGTCCCGAAGCCGGCTACGGCGAAGAAGACGTGGGAGTGAAATCGGTAGGCGTCGTCCAGGAGTGCAACATCCTCACGTAGTTGGAGCGCTCGAAGGCGCCCGGGTCGTCGGCTGCCGCATAGCTGACGCTGCCGCGCAGCTGATCCACCGACTCGTACTCCTGCTCCGTCATCCATCCCTTCAGCTCGCGGTGCATCTGGTGGAGGTGCTCCGGACCGTTGCGTAACAGGGCGGACGTAGTCATGACTACGTCCGCCCCGGCCAGCAGGCCCTTGGCCGCGTCCGCGCCCCCGTGCACTCCCGACGTGAGCGCGAGCGAGGTATCGGGCAACGCCGGCCGGAGCATCGCGATCCATCTGAGCGGCAAACGTATCTCCCAGGGATGGCTGAGCTCCAGCTTCACCAGTACCTCCCGGGAATCGATATCGATGTCGGGTTGGTAGAAGCGGTTGAACAGCACCAGTCCCGCGGCGCCGGCGGCAACCACCGAAGCCGCAAAGTGGGGTGGCGAGGAATAATAGGGGCTGAGCTTGACTGCCACCGGAACCGAGACCGCGCCACAGACCTGCCGGACAACTTCCAGGTCCCGCTCCTCGACCTGTCCAGCGTCGAGCCGAGGATCGGCCGCCACCCTATACAGATTAAGCTCCAAGGCATCGGCGCCCGCCTCTTCGATCAGCCGGGCGTAGCGAACCCACTCTCCCCCGGATGTGGCGTTAAGACTGCCCAGAACGGGAATCTCTAGGAGCGCCTTCGTCTTGCCAATCCGCTCCAGATATCGATCTGCGATGGTCGGGGAGTCCTGGATCCCGCCGGGGTAGTAATCGAGGGCTTCTGCGAAGTGCTCGGTGCCTGCATGTAGCGCGCCCTGCAGCGATACCTCCTCATGCACCACCTCTTCCTCGAACAACGACGGCAGCACGATGGCTCCCGCTCCCGCCGCCTCGATCCTTTGTACCGCGTCGAGGTCACCGGTCAGCGGGCTCGCCGAAGCTACAATCGGCGATCGCAACTCCATGCCAAGGTAGCGGGTACCCAAATCGATCATGGCCTGAGGTCTTCCTCGTAGCGATGGCCGGCGTCGCTCTCCCCCTCCGCCCCCTGCTGTTCCCCGGCATGCGGCACGGTCCTTTCCATGGCGGCAAGCTGCTCGTAGTACCGCCACCGCTCATCGACGTCGGCCTGCGCCAAAGCCAGTAGATACTGGGCCCGTTCGGGATGCGTGCGCTGGAGCACCGCGAAGCGGGCCTCGGTACCCATGAAGTCCTTAACCGGAATCGAGGGCTTCCGGGAGTCGAGCCTGAACGGATGCCCGTGCTCGATCTGGCTGGGCTGGAAACGGTACAGGGGCCAGTATCCGCTGCGCACTGCGTCCTTTTGGTGGCTCATCGACTTGGACATGTCTATCCCGTGCGCAATGCAGGTCGAGTAGGCGATCACCAAGGACGGACCCGGCCACTCGTCGGCTTCGATGAGCGCTTTCACGGCTTGAGTATCGTTGGCACCCATCGAAATCTGAGCTACGTAAACGTTGCCGTAGGCGCGGGCGATCGCTCCGAGGTCTTTCTTGCCGGTACCCCGGCCGGCGGAGGCGAACTTGGCCACCGCCCCCCTGGGAGTGGCCTTGGAGGCCTGGCCGCCGGTATTTGAGTAAACCTCGGTGTCAAGCACCAGAATGTTCACGTTCCGGCCGGTTGCCAGTACGTGATCGAGTCCTCCGAAGCCGATGTCGTACGCCCATCCGTCACCACCGATGATCCAGACCCCTTTGCGAACCAGGTTGTCGGCCACCGCCAGCAGATGGCGGGCATCCCGGTCGTGGCCCAGGGCGGCCAGCGCCTGCTTGAGCGCCGCGACGCGTTCCCGCTGCGCCCTGATCTGTGTATCGCCGTCCCGTGCACCCTCCAAGATGGCCTCCACCGGAACACCATCCAGGCGCGGCGCAAGCCTCTGCAGGGCCACCCGGGCCGCGTCCATCTGGGCCTCCAAGCCCAAGCGCATCCCGAGTCCGAACTCGGCGTTGTCCTCGAACAGCGAGTTGTTCCAGGCCGGCCCTCGCCCCTCGCCGTTGGCGGCCCACGGGGTCGTGGGCAGGTTCCCGCCGTAGATCGAGGAGCATCCCGTAGCGTTGGCCACGATGATCCGATCGCCAAACAGCTGGGTGACTAGCTTGATGTAGGGAGTCTCCCCGCAACCGGCGCAGGCCCCCGAAAATTCGAACAGCGGCTCGAGTGTCTGCGAGTTCTTGACCGAATCGTGGGAAAGCAGGCTCCGGTCCGCCTGGTCTATGCCCAAAAAGTACTCCCAATTGAGCCGCTCGGCGTCCCGGTGCTCGGCAACCGGTTCCATGTTGATGGCCTTGTGCCGCACCTGGCTCTTGCTCTTGGCGGGGCAGACGTCGACGCACACACCGCACCCGGTGCAGTCGTCCGGGGCTACCTGGATGGTCATGCGGTAGCCGGCGACTTCCTTGGAATGAAACTCCTTGGACTGAAACTCCTCCGGAGCTCCGCCCAAAGCCTCCGGCTCGTAGATCTTCATACGGATCGTGGCGTGTGGACAGACGACTGCACACTTGCCGCAGTCGATACAAACGTCCGGATCCCAAATCGGAATCTGCTTGGCTATGGATCTCTTCTCGTAGCGGGCGGTTCCCGTGATGAAGGTGCCATCGACCGGAAACGCGCTGACCGGCAGCAGGTCGCCCTCCCCTGCCATCAGGCGTGAGGTCACGCGCTTTACGAAATCCGGAGCGTCGTCGCCAACGGTGACTCCGCGGGTCGTGCCCGAAGTGACGGTTGCGGGCACGTCCACCCTGTGAAGCGCCTCGAGCGCCCGGTCGATCGCGGCAAAGTTGCGCTCCACGAGCGTGCGCCCGTGCTTGCCAAAGTCCTTCTCCACCGCCTGTTTGATCTTGTCGATTGCCTCGTCTGCCGGCAGAACGCCCGAGAGGTGGAAGAAGCAGGGCTGCATGACTGTGTTTATCCGGCCACCCATCTGGGATTCCTGGGCGACCTTGTGGGCGTCGATGACCCAAAAGGCCAAGCCCTTGTCGAGGATCTGCCGTTGCGCCTCACTCGGCAGTTTGTCCCAGACCTCGCCGGCGGGGAACGGGCTGTTGAGCAGGAAGGTGGCGCCGGTCTTTGCGTACTCGAGCACCTTCATCTTGTGCAGCAGTCCAAACTGATGGCAGGCAACGAAGTCGGCTTCCTCGACAAGATACGTGGAGCGGATGGGATTGGGTCCGAACCGAAGATGCGAAACGGTCACCGAGCCCGACTTCTTGGAGTCGTAGACGAAGTATCCCTGCGCCCACAGATCGGTGCTCTCGCCGATGATCTTCACCGAGTTCTTGTTGGCGCCGACCGTGCCGTCCGACCCGAGCCCGAAGAAAACGGCCTGAACCTCGGTCTTGGCCCTCGGGTACCGAAAGTCACGGTCGACCTCCAGGCTGAGGCGAGTGACATCGTCACGGATGCCCACGGTGAAGCGGCGTTTGGGCGCCGGACGGGCCAGCTCGTCGAACACCGCTTTGACCATTGCCGGCGTGAACTCCTTGGACGACAGCCCGTAACGACCCCCGATGACCCGGGGCATCCGGGCAAACGGCGGGGACGCTGAGTCCATCGCATCGTGCAGCGCGGCCACCACATCCAGGTACAGCGGCTCGCCGAACGAGCCGGGCTCCTTTGTCCGGTCCAGCACGGCGATGCTTCGCACCTCTTTAGGCAGCACCTGCAGGAGACGGGCAGCCGGAAAAGGCCGGTAAAGCCGCAGCTTGACCAGACCCACGCACTCGCCGTTTTCGCCCATCGCCTCAACAGCCTCCTCGGCCGCTCCCACTCCGGAACCCATCATCACGATCACCCGGTCGGCATCCGCAGGACCGACGTACTCCGCCAAGTCATAGCCGCGACCGGTCCGGGAGGCAAAAGCCTCCATAGTCTCTTGCACGATCCCGGCAACGCCGTCGTAGTACGGGTTGCAGGCCTCCCGGGCCTGGAAGAAGGCGTCGGGGTTCTGCGCGCTACCCCGCAGCTTCGGTGCGTCGGGCGTCAGGCCGCGGCTCCGGAAGTCCAGCAGCGCCTGGTCGGGCACCAGCACCTGCAAGTCATCGCCGGACAGCAGGGATATCCGGTTGATCTCGTGCGAGGTACGGAACCCGTCGAAGAAGTGCAGGAAGGGCACCCGAGAGCGAAGGGAGGCGACGTGCGAGATGAGGGCGAGATCGTGCGCCTCTTGAACAGAGCTCGAGCACAACATCGCCCAGCCGGTGGACCGGGCGTGCATGACGTCGCTGTGATCGCCGAAGATCGACAGGGCATGTGTGGCAACCGTGCGGGCGGCCACGTGGATTACAGTCGGCGTCAGCTCACCCGCGATCTTGAACATGTTCGGGATCATCAGAAGCAAGCCCTGCGATGCCGTAAAGGTAGAGGCAAAAGCACCCTTCTGCAGCGCTCCGTGCTGAGCGCCGGCCACCCCAGCCTCGGACTGCATCTCGACCACATCGGGTACCGCGCCCCACAAATTCGGCATCTCCCGCGCTGCCCAATCGTCGGCGTGCTCCCCCATGGGAGAGGCGGGAGTGATCGGGTAAATCGCCACGACCTCGCTCAGGGCGTAAGCGATGCGGGCAGCGGCCTCATTGCCGTCTAGACAAATCCTGCGATCATCCATCAATCGCCTCCGGACCAATTTCAGGCTAATCCTGGCCATCTTAACCCAGGGCCAGGCACCGTCACACCACCGTTAGGTTGATCTCGTGGTAGCCGGAGGCCCCGTCGGGATGGGGATCGGTCGGCTCCCCTTCCTGCCGGCCGCCCGAGCCGTCGACGGCCCGGACGAGAACCTTCACCTCGCCGGAGGCGTGCTCCAACTCGGCCGCCCACAGGCGCCAGGTAATCGGCGACAGCTCCCGCTTTAGCAGCGCCTCGCTCCAGGTCTTGCCGCCGTCGGCGGAAATCTCCACCCGGCGCACGCCCCGGTCGCCCGCCCAGGCCACGCCGGCCAGGCGGGCCCCGGGCTGCACCCGGGAGCTCTCGGTGGGCAGATCGAAGCGGGACGAGGTCTTGATCCGGGCGGTATCGCTCCAACCCCGGACCATCCAGTAGCCCTTGTAGTCGACGTCCACCGCCTCGATGGCCGTAAGCCACTTCACGTTTTTCATCCCGTAGATACCCGGCACGATGATCCGAGCCGGGAAGCCGTGCTCCCTGGGCAGCGACTCGCCGTTCATGCCGAACACGACCAGGGTGTCGTCCTGCATACCTTTGTTCACCGGGATGGAGTCGGTGTACCCTTCGGCGCCGGTGAAAATCAGGTCCACGATCCCAGGCTGCAGCCCAGCCCGCTCCAAGACGTCGCGCAGGCGCACGCCCCGCCACACCGCGGTGGAGATCAGGTCGCCGCCCACCCGGTTGGAGATGCAAGTGAGGGTGTGCACGATCTCGACCACCTCGAAGTCGTTTTGCAGCTGCTGGAAGGTCAACTCATAAGGGTCGTCCACCAGCCCGCCGACCTTGAGCGTCCAGGTTTGGTGGTCCACCGCCGGCTTCACGATGTTGATGTCTATGTTGTAGAAGTCGTCGTTGCTGGTGATCTCCGGAGTCTGCCCCGGTAGGTGGGGGAAGTCCCCGCCGTCGGCGGGGCCCCCGTAGGGCCGGTCCGCGCCCGCTATCGGCACCCGGGGCCCGCCGCGGCTGCGAATGGCCCGAAACACGCCCCCGGCCGCCAAGACGCCTGCCAAGAGCCAACCGGCCCGAACCAAGAACCTGCGCCGGGAGCTGGTCATAGCGTCCAGCGGCGTCTCATCGCCCTCCACCCGCTTGGGCTCCACGGCGGCGAGCAACGGGGTGTCGGTAGCCATCTTCGCGAACGCCAGCGCCGCCAGCGCGTAGGCGGCTCCGGCATACCGGAACTCCACGCCGACGGCGCCCAAACCGAGCAGGGCCGACCCCGCGAATACCACCGCTGCCGCCGCCAGCGCACGGAGAGCCCGCGAGGAGGCAAGGGCCGGCTTGTTGATCCACATCGCCAGCACTCCGCCGGCCAGCGCAATTACGACGTTGACGCCTATCGCCAATGAGCGAATGGCAGCCTTGCCCAACCGTTCGATCATCTCGGTCGCCAAGCCGCCGGGGGTGGCATCGATGATGAACGCCGCGACCACAGCCGGTGGGTAACCGATGAACGGAAAGGCGCTGTTTACGGCAAAGACGAGCACCAGCGTCAGGCCCATGGCCAGCGCCCCGCGCCAGAAGGCGGAGCGCCCTATCCCGGTCATTGCTTTGCGGCGCCCCTGAGTCGCTCCCGCAGTTCCCGGGCGCTGGGGACGCTGGGGCCCTCCACCGTGCCGGGCAGCTTCCGTACAACCGCCTTGGCGGAGGAGCCGTCGGCGTTGACGGTCACCTGGGCATCTACGGGTACGACCGTCTTGACCATGCCGATCCCATGTTTACCGGATGCGCTGGTCACGGCACCGGCGGGCTGGCCCTCGAACTCGATCGCCCCGGCGAGCGCATCGCCGGAAAACTCCAGGTGGCGCAGGCGTTTTTTGAGCTTGCCGCGCTGAGCCATGGCCACCGCTTCCTGGCCCAGGTAACAGCCCTTCTTGAAGTGCACCGCCCGCTCCAGGGCGCCCTCCTGAGGCAAATAGCCTCCGGCCAGGTCCTGGGCGAATGAGGGCAATCCTCGGCCGACTCTTAGCGCTTCGTACTCCTCGGCAGACACCTGTTTGGCCTCGAGCCGGGCGCCGGCGGTGGCCGCTGCGCCGGAGCGAACCCAAACGTCCACACAACCGGTCATCGGCGGCGGCAGGGTGGCCGCGTAGCCCCCGTCGAACTCGGCGTTGACCGCCTCGGTCTCGGCCGGGTGGGTCCAGGCGGCGCCCAACGCCCCGAAAACCTCCTCGGGTTCGCCGAACACTCGCCACAGCTGGTAGTCGGCGCTGAGGTCGTTAATGGCGACCTTGGTGGCGAACACGCGCCGGGAGAAGAACTCGTAGACATCTTCCTGCTCCCCGGGCTCAAAGTCGACGAAAGCGTCGGCGGGGGTGGACATGACCCGCATCATCGCCAGGATGCGCCCTTTGGGGGTCAACAAAAGGCCGTCGGAGCACTTACCCGGCTCGAGCTCCAGGACCTGGTTGGTGATCAGCTGGTCGAGAAACCACAACGCCTGGCGGCCTGTGAACCCAAGCTTGGTCCGGTTACTCAGATCGAATACTCGGAGGCTATCCACAACTCCAAGCTACACCCGCCGCACCGCTATGAGTTGGGTTAGCTTGAGCAGATGGGAAGTCTTAATGGAATTGAAATACTTTTCCTGATCTGCTTCTTCGGCGCGCCGGTGGTAGGCATCCTCGACGCCGCCCGGTTCCCTAAGTCGGCCTGGGACAGCGCCGGCCGGAGCAAGCGCTTTTGGATCCTAGCGCAGGTGCTCACGTTGTACATCGGCACCGTCGCCTACTTCGCGGGGGTAAGGGTCGACGTCAAGTTCTTTACCGCTCCCATCGCGCCGGACTGGGAGGAGGTCGACCAATAGTCTCGGGGCTGCGCCCCCGTTCTAGCTTGCCGCGTCCAGCACCGCCGACGCGTAACGGGGCCCTGCGCCACCGCCTTCGTGCTTGAAGTAGCAGTAGACATCGATCCCCTGCTTCAGCAGCTCACGAACCCGGTCTCCCCAAACGGCCAACTCCACATCGGAGTACTCCTGCCTGCGCAGGCGCAGATAGGCAAAAGGCGCGGTGACCGGCACGTCGCTTAACTCAGAGGCGTCGGTTTCCGCCGCTACCCACGCCACAGAGTGCTCCCGCAAAAGATCCTTGACCTCGTCGACGGTGAAGGACTCGTGACGAAACTCGAAGGCATAGCGGGCGACCGGCGGTAGCCCGGCCAGAAAGTCCTCCAACCGGGACCGCTCATAGGACAGGTTCGGCGGCAGCTGAAACAGCACCGTGCCCAGGCGGGTACCCAGCAAGCGGGCTCTTCGCACGAACTCCTCGGCATCCTCGCCCGCGTCCTTCAGCCGCTTGAAGTGAGTGATTCGCTGCGGCGCCTTGAGGGTGAACTGGAAGCCGTCCCCCGTCTGCTGCGCCCAGTTGGCCAATGTGCTCTCCGAAGGCATGCGGCGAAACGTGTAGTTGATTTCCACCGAGCCCAGCTGCTTGGAGTAGTACTCGAGCATCCTCTTGTCAGCGACCCCCTCCGGGTAGAAAACGCCCTTCCACTCCTTGAAGGCGAACCCGGAGGTCCCTGCAAAGAGCTTGCCGGAGGCCATTTGCTACACCCGCGCCGAGGGGCAGATGTCGGCGAGCACGCACTGCCCACACCGGGGCACCGGCGCCCGGCACACGGCCCTGCCGTGCTCGATGAACAGGTAACTCAAATGAAACCAGCGGTCTTCGGGCACCAGCTCCATGAGGTCCCGTTCGATTTTGACCGGATCCTGGTGGGCGGTCAGGCCCAGCCGCTGCGACAGGCGGCGCACGTGCGTATCGACGGCAATCCCCTCCACTTTGCCGAAGGAGTTACCAAGCACGATGTTGGCCGTCTTGCGGGCGGCACCGGGCAGCGCGGTCAGCTCCTGCATTGTCTGGGGCACCTCGCCCCCAAAATCGTCGAGCAGTTTACGGGCGGTCGCCTGCAGGTTCTTGGCTTTTTGCCGGAAAAACCCGGTTGGCTTGATCAGCTCCTGCAGCTCGAGAGGGTCGGCGGCCGCGTAGTCCTGCAGGGTCGGGTACCTGGCAAAGAGCTTCTCGGTCACCTTGTTGACCATGACGTCGGTGCACTGCGCCGAGAGGATCGTGGCAAACAGCATCTCGTGGGGGTTGGAGAAGTTGAGCGCACACTTGGCATCGGGGTACTCACGCCTCAATCGCCGGTAGATGATCGGAAACCGCCGGGCGGCCGGATCCGATGCCCTGGCTCGGGGTTTGCGGGTGCGTGCAGCTGTCGCGGACTCAAGCTGGGACATGCGCCAATTCTAATTCGGTTCTAATCCGGTCCTTTGGGGTGCGCCGCCGGGCAGTGGTTAGGCTTGCTGCCGCTCGGCCAAAGCCTGGACCGCGGCAGTCATATCGCCCGGACCGCATGTGCGGTAATCGACATCGAGTTCGGCAACCCCCTCGGCGGGCTTGCCGTCCGGAGTGACCAGCACCACCGGAATCCCGGCGATCAGCCCCTTGTCCGCCAAAGCTTCGAGCACCGACATACCCTGCTGCGGGAGTCTGGTGAGGTCCACGACCAGTACATCCGGCTCCGAGTTGGCCATCTGGCGCTGTACATCGGCCTTGGGCTCGTCGACCCAGGGGACGCTGTAGCCCTGCTGCCGAAGCGCGCTAACCCACGGACGACTTTCCTCCCAGCACAGCACTGCAACACGAAGGGTCAACTGTCGGCTCTCCTTCAATCGAGCAATTAAGTACCAGCAGGAAACGAAAAATTTATCCCGTACATCAATGATATCTGAGCCGCAGCCCCTACGTGATCCGCGTGCCGCCGGGCGCTACACTTGAGCTTGGCTTGGAGGCAAAGTGGGCCCTCGGTCCGGCGGCGGCCCACACCCCGAGACCCACAGCCGAAGGAGGACCGGCGATGCGTGTAACCGTTCGCGATCTGGCTCGCTTCAAACAAGAAGGCCGTAAGTTCGTGATGTTGACCGCCTACGATCACCTCACCGCGGGGATCGTCGATGAAGCGGGGGTCCCGGTCATCTTGGTGGGCGACTCCCTGGCGCAGGTGATGCTCGGCTACGAAACCACCCTGCCGGTGACCATGGAAGAGATGCTCCACCACACCCGGGCAGTGGCCCGAGGTGCGGGCGGGGCGATGGTGGTCGCCGACATGCCGTTTGGCAGCTACCAGGCTTCGCTGGACGAGGGCTTCGCCAGCGCCGTGCGCTTCCTAAAGGAAGCCGGCGCCCACGCGGTGAAGCTGGAGGGGGCCCAGGTCGAGCTCACTCACCGGCTGGTGGATCACGGCATCCCGGTGATGGCGCACCTGGGCCTGACCCCGCAGTCGGTGCATGCGCTGGGCGGGTACCGGGTACAGGGCAGGTCCAGGGAAGCGGCCGAACGGTTGATGTCCGACGCACACAGCATGGAGAAGGCCGGTGCCTTCAGCCTGGTCCTGGAAGCGATCCCGGCTCCGGTGGCCGCCGAGATCACGCGCTCGGTGGCCATTCCCACCATCGGCATCGGCGCCGGTGCCGGGTGTGACGCGCAGGTGCTGGTGATCACAGACCTGCTCGGCCTGGGTTCGGGGGATCCGCCCAAGTTCGTCAAGCGGTACGCCAACCTACGCCCGGCGGCCGTCGATGCGATCACCCGGTTCAGCCAACAGGTACAGGCCGGGACTTTCCCCGACGACGGTCACACCTACCGGTAGACGCCCGTCTCACCCGGCAGCATTACCAGGGGCCCGGACAACGCCGACACATAGGCAGCCAGCCGCCCGGCAACCTCGTTGGCGAAGTCCTCGTCCCAGCCAGGCACCGGGACCGTTTCCGAAACCCTCCGCCAGGTTGCCGCGCGCGGGCCGATGGCCCTTCCCCACCGGGCCTTAGGCAGCTCGGCGCTCCACTCCTGCGAAGAGCTGAGCAGGCGGTCGAGGATTTCGTCGTTGCTTCGGGCGCTGGACGCCTCCAGGTGCAAACCCACCTCCAAGCAAGGATCGTCGGAGTCGGCCCACTTCGCTCCCAACAGCTGCGCCTCGAAGTGCACCGCCGGATCCCCATACCAAAGCTTGATCAAGCGCCCAGTGCGGTAGGAGTGTGGGTCCGGCAAACCCGAGCGGACCATCCCCCGCACCTCGTCGTCGACCTGGTTGAAAAACTCCCGGCTCACCGGTGGTCAACTCCTCGACTCATGCCAAAATGATCGCCGATCCCGAAGATAGCCGGGAAATCGCACAACGACGTTTTTATACTTAGGGGTCCAGCCCATTCTCGGAGGTCTCCTATGGGTATATCCGACGAGGAATTCCAGACGCTCGCCGTACGAGCTCGCACCCTTCCACCCGCCCGCGGCGTCTACGTACAAACCGACTACATCACCAACCTCTTTCTGGCCGTGCTGGACTACCGCTCCACCGCTGAGTCCGTGCGCCGGGCGCTCGCGCACTTTCGCGAAAAGTGGGGCGACCAGATCCGAACCCTCACAGATCTAAAGACGTTTCTCAACCGGTACGAGGACTCGCCCGAAGGCAATCTGTTCGCCGGCAGCGATCTATGGGGTTTTCGTGCCGCGCGAAGGGTCAAGGAGCTAAGGGGCCTGGTTGCCTTCTTCGAGTCCCGGGACGTGGTGAACCAAGAGGCTTTGAGCCGGTGGGCCCACAACAGCAGCTACCGGGACTTCATGGGCCGGGTCAAGGGCCTGGACCTACCCATCTACGAGGCCATCCTGACCCGACTGGGTTGCGGCCCGATCAAGCCCAGCCGGTACCTTATGAGCTTCATATCGACCGGTCTGAGGCGCCCGGTCGCCGAATCCGAGCTGGTGCCGGTGCTCAAGAAGCTCGCACGCGAACTCGATATGCGTGAACAGGACCTGGAAAGGCGCATCTTCGAGTTCGAGAACATGTAGGCGCTCGACTGCTCAAATTGCCCGATACTTTAGTGTTTACAACTGATGGACCTTGACAGTCTCCCTATCAAGTTTTATTATCCTCACACATCATGTTTACAACGCGGCAGAACGTAACCCGGCAAAAAGCGGTGAGCCGGTGCGGGATTTTGTGAGGTGCGGGATTTTGTGAGGTGCGGGATTTTGTGAAAGGAGGAACGATGGCAACGGCTCTCGGAAGGCGGTGGGACCCGCTGCAGGATCTGTTTCAGGTTGGTAACGAGCTAAACCGGCTAATCGGTACCGCGGAGTCGTCGGTCAAGGGAGTCTGGTCGCCGGCAGCCGACATCTTGGAGGGTCCGAAGCAGTTCCAGATCGTAGTAGAGCTGCCCGGGATGAACAGCGAGGACGTCAACATCACCGTAGAAAACGACGTATTGACCCTGACCGGCGAACGGCAGTTCAGCGAACCCGAGGGGCAGGATTCGTTCCGCAGAGTAGAGGGGCAGTAAGGACCGTTT
>JBBDRQ010000060.1:0-4171 GCA_040905365.1 Actinomycetota bacterium | reverse complement strand
GTGGTCAAGTACCCTGGCCACTAACTTTTGCGAGGTTTGGGCGCGTGTGGCGCTTGCTGGCAAGGCCGCAGCGAGCGCCCATAGCCCCCTGACCTACGGGTGCGAGGGAGAACGCAGCCAGGGAGTGGCTCACGCCGCCAAACGCCCCGAAGGTTGGTGGCCAGGGTACTACTCTAGGGCACCAACAGCCGGTCGGGGCTCTGTTGCGGCGCGGGTTACAGTAGTTGCATGGCGCGGATCCCGGCGGTCCAGTTTATAGCCACCGCGGTGGCGACCCTGCTGCTGACCGCGTGCAGCGTAACCTTTACCACGGGAGATTCGGGCGGCCGCGACGACCCGACGCCCACTCCTGCGCCCACGCCAACCGATCCCGGCGGGACCGTTATGGGTTCGGGCGTGGTGGTTACCGAGGATCGGGAGGTAGCCGGCTTTGACTCGGTGGTCCTCAAGGGCATCGGCGAGCTGTACATCGAATTTACCGGAGAAGAGTCACTGTCGATCGAGGCCGAGGACAACATCCTGCCGGTGCTCATCTCGGAGGTTTCCGGCAACGAGCTGGTTTTGGGACCGAGGCCGGGTACCGGTATCAGTACCACCGAGCCCATCATCTACCGGTTGACGGTTTCTGGACTTAGCGCCGTATCCGTTTCGGGCAGCGCCACGGTGGATGCCAGGGGGATCGTCAGCGACCGGCTGACGGCGTCTTCCAGCGGATCCTCCGATATGCGAATCACCGGCCGGGTGGATCGGCTGCACGTGGATATATCCGGGTCGGGCAGCTTCTGGGGCCGGCGGCTGGAGAGCGCTCACGCCAGGGTGGAGGTTTCCGGCAGCGGCGACGTGGTGGTCAACGCCTCCGAGAGTCTGGACGTGCGGTCCAGCGGATCCTCCGACGTGCGCTACTCGGGCAGTCCCGAAGTGACTCAGGATATCTCCGGTTCCGGCTCGGTCCGGCCGGTAGATTAGTGTATTAGTCGGCGAGGGCGGCGTGGGCGATCACCTTGGTCGGGGTGACCCGTACCAGCATCTCCCCGGGCACTCCGTTTCTCCGGCCGTACTCCTCGGCCTGGTCCGCTCCCATGTATCGGGCAGCGATTCGCGTGGCGGACCGCAGCAGCTCGTTGGGGTCTTCGGTCGTTTCGGCGGTTCCCTCGATCACCACAAACGAAAACGGGGGTGCGTCATCGTCCACGCAAAGACAGACGCGCGGATCCCGCCGGATTGCCTTTCCCTTCCGGGTGGCCCTGCCCGTGTTGAAGATGATCTTGCCGTCGTCGTCCATGTCGATCCAGATGGGCGCTACGTGGGGCGACCCGTCGGACTTGACGGTGGCCAGTTGCGCCGTGCGCGGCCGTTCGAGAAGGAACTGCCGCCACTGAGCCTCGGTCATCGCCACCATCCGCTAAGCCTCTAGGGCACTCAGGGCGTTGGGCACGGTGTCGCCCGGACGGACCTTGTACCAGGCCTCGATGATCTTGCCGTCCTCGTCGATCAAGAACGCGGATCGGTTGATGCCCATAAACACCTTGCCGTACATGGACTTCTGGTCCCATACGCCGAACGCCTCGGCTGCGCGGTGGTCGGGGTCGGCCAGCAGCGGGAAGCCGAGCGAGTGCTTCCGGTCGAATTTGACCTGTTTGGAAACCGGATCCGGGCTGATCCCCACCACGGCCACTCCCCGGCTGCGCAGCTCATCGAGGGCATCCCGCACCGCACAGGACTGCTTGGTGCAGCCGGGGGTGTCGGCCTTGGGATAGAAGTACACCAACAGCTTGGAGCCGGTGAAATCGGACAGCCGGACCGGATGGGAACCCTGGTCTTGCAACTCGAACCCGGGCGCGTCATTGCCTGCCGCTAGTTTGGTCATGTGCCTAATTGTAGTGGACCGGCGCCCGTTTATGGCTGTTGCCGCCGGTGCTCGGTGACCAGGCCGGCCGAGGGCACCTGAGCTTTTCTGGGGTCCGCGCTGGAGCCGGGTTTGTCGCTGCGTACCGAGGGGAAGGTCTCGGGTGCGGGCAAAGCGCCGTCGGCCGCGACGCGGTCGAAGGCGCTCTCGAATTCCTCCAGCTCCTTGACCCCGAACCCGTTCTCCAACGGCTCTACGCACCCATCCGGTTCGATAGAAGTGGCTTCGATGACGGTTTCAATGGGTTTGCGGAACACGCGATAACCGACGGTCCGTTCGACGACCCGGCCGTCGACGGTGGCCCTGACCCCGTACTTGAGACCCTGTTCTCCGGCTACGGTCACCACGGAAGGGCTATCGGTGCTCATCTCGTAGGCCGGCCCGCACCGCTGGACCCGGTCGGCGGCCCACGACTGGTACGCGGTGTTGATCCTTACAGCCAGGGTGGCTTGAACCTGGTCGGGGCTGTTGGATGCTTCCTGACCGAGGCTCGGCAGATCCTCCAGCCGGATTTGACCGGCCGGACGTCCGTCACGTTCAACGCACAGTACCGGCGGCTGCTGTCGGCACGATGTGACGGTCCAGCCCTCAAGCTCTACCGAGGAGCCCGCCCGTGCCCAGTCGACATCCGCCCGAGCTTCGGGCGAGGAGGATGCCGCGGGCGCCTCCTCCGCCTCTGCGCAAGCCCCGGCTGCGGCAACAACGACCAGCGCGGCCAAGCCGCGCTGAAACGCCCGCGCAAGGGGTGTCCTCCGAAGGTTGGTGGCCAGGTTACTAGGCCACTAAATCGGGGTGAAGTCGCGACCGGCCAGGTAGTCCGGCCGCCGTTCGGGGGCCGCGAAGGGCTCCACCGGCAGGTTCTCGACGCTGTTGTACACAAGGAACACGTTGCTGCGGGGCAGCGGGGATACGTTGCTGGGCGAGGCGTGCATGGTGTTGCAGTCAAAGACCGTCATGTCGCCAGGCTCGCCGGTGCAGACCTCGATCCGCCGTCCGGCCTTCTGGTAAAGGGTTCTCAGGTGTTCCTTTTCCGGCACGCCGAGCCTCTGGAACTGCAGCGAGCTGCGGTAGTTGTCCTCGGGCGTTTCGCCTACGCAGGTCACGTAGATGCGGTGCGATCCGGGAATCAGCAACAGCGGACCGTTGTATGAGCGGTTCTCGGTCAGTGAGATGCTAAAGCTCACGGCTCGTATGGCCGGCATACCGTCCTCGGTGTGCCAGGTCTCGAAGTCCGAGTGCCAGGAGAAGTCGTTGCCTTCGAATGCCGGCTTGAAGTTGACCCGGCTTTGGTGAAGGTACACATCGCTGCCGAGGATTTGCCGGGCGGTCCCGGCTATCCTCTCGTCCGCGGCGAGCCGGGCGATGAGGCGGCTGGTTTGGTGGACCTGAAAGATCGAGCGGACCTCGTTGCCGGATTGCTCCACGATGGTGCGCTTGTCCCGCCTTACCTGCGGTCGAGCGATCATCTCGCCCAGCTCCCTGTGGACGGCTTCGACCTCGGAAGGTCCCAGAACGCCCCGCATCTGAATGAAGCCGTCCCGGGAAAAAGATTGGATCTGTTCCTCGTTCAGGGGACCCGGGTTGCGTCCGTAGACTACCGGGTCCCGGCGCTCGATCAGACGGGAGGTGGACTCAAGCCGCGAGGGGTAACGGTCCTCAAGGGTGGTTGCGAAGTTCGGCAACCGTAATCCTCTCCTTTCATCACTGCGACAGTAGGGGATATGAGCCGTTCTCGTCGTGGACTTCACTGCCCACCAAAGGTGGGTTGAACACACAAACCATGCGCAGATCGGCCGTTGCCGTCAACACGTGCCGGTCGTGTTTGTCCAGTGCGTACAGCGTTCCGGGCCGGATGGTGTGGATCTCGCCGGACTCCAGGTCCTCCAGCGTTCCCTCCCCCTCTATGCAGTACACCGCCTCGAGGTGGTTCTGGTACCACATCTTGGTAACGGTGCCCGCGTACAGCAACGTGTCGTGCATCGAGAAGCCCATCTCGTCCTTCGCCAGCAGAAGACGCCTGCTGACAAAGGTGGGCCCTTCAACTGCGCGATCGGTTCCGGTGACGCTGTCGAGAGTGCGTACCTGCATACTCTTAGCTCCCCGCCACGGTTAGCGTGGACTCCGAGACGGCGCTGACGGAGTTCTTGATGATGCTAAGCCCCTCTTCCAAGCCCAGATCGTCGATGGTCAGCGGCGGAAGCAGCTTCAGCACCTCGCTCTCGGCCCCGGAGGTTTCGATGATAAGCCCGCGCCTGAAAGCCTCCG
>JBBDRQ010000059.1:4123-24777 GCA_040905365.1 Actinomycetota bacterium | reverse complement strand
GGAAACACCTCACGCGCTCCAAACCTCGCAAACGTTAGTGGTCACGGCACTAGCAACCGGTATTGCAGTGGTTTTAGACCTGAGTCGAGTAGCCACAGGCTCCCCTTTTTCATCGGCTCGCCCTCGCCGACCAGCATCTGCACGACGTCGCCGTGGGTGCATGCAACGATCACCTCCCCACAGACCGATTCGAGGAAGCCGATTACCTCCCGGTGGGAGGCGCCCTCCGCGAGCGCCGGTTCTACCTCGATGGGCAGTCCGAGCTTCCTCGACAAGGGTTCGACGGTCTGCCAGCACCGCTTATACGGACTGGAATAGATTCGCTTGACCGGGTACCCGGTGAGAGCCTCCGCCAGCCCTTCCGCCTGCCTCATGCCCTTTTGATCCAGCGGTCTGAGCCGGTCGTCGGAACTCCACTTGCTCCGTTTACCGGCCGGCGAATGCCTCAGCAGCAGTACCGAAGCATCGCTCACACCGACTCTCCACATACCTCGTCAACCAACGCCACGTCGTGCGGGTAGCTCAGCAATTTCCGAGCGCGGCCAAGGTCCACCCAAATCGCCCGATCGACCTCTGAGTTGGGTTCGAAACTTCCGGAAACGGGGCTCATCAGCCAGTATCGAACCGTCTTGGGAGCACCCTGTGGATCCAGGTACTGCGTGGAGCTCAGCTCCCGCAGTATTGAGCAGCTCAAACCCGTCTCCTCACGGACCTCCCGCAACGCGCACTGCTGTTCCGTCTCGCCCTCATCGAGCTTGCCCTTGGGGAAACTCCAGTCGTCGTACTTGGGTCTGTGCACCACCAACACCAGCCGGCCGTCGTCGGGTCCGCTCACCACCACACCGCCGGCGGCCCGAACCACCTCGTTTGAATTCATGCCTAACCCCGCCGGGCCGGGGTCACATCCACGCTTTCTTGCCGCTGCGGTTCACTGCCTTCCAGGCGGGACCGAAGCGCGCTTTGGCATTCCGCTTCTTCGCAGCCTGCAATTCCGCTAACCGCCCCAGAGCAAACGACGTCTGCGGGTCCTGTGCGTGCGGCAAGTACCCGCGAATGCGGCCTTCCGCTACGGAGGCGTCCTGAAGGTCGCCGAGAAGGTCCTGCAGGACCTTCATTTTCTTCATGAACACGGCGGCCGCCTTACCTTCCCCCGGCAATACGATCTCGGCGGCGTAGCGGGCCTTCTTGGCCAGCCTCCTGACCCGGTGCAGCTCCTCCTCGCCGGGCGGCTCAGGCAGGTTGCGCACCGCTTTGCGGAGCTTGGCAAAGCGCCTGACAGCACCCGATCGCAGCTCCGCATCGCATGGACGTACCTTGATGGAGCGGGTGGCCTCTTCAACGGTGTCCAGCAACTGCAGATAGCGGTCGCTTTCCAGCGCCTCCAGCATCCGTTCCCGGGCCTCGGTGTGCTCAGCGCGCAGGTGAGTCAGTAACGGTCGAAGCGCCCAAGAGTCCTCGGCCGGCAGCAGCCCCAAGTCCTCGCTGAGATACGGGATCATCACGTCCAGGTCGCGAACCGGGTTGAGGGCGTCCCCTATCCACTCCAACTCCCTGCCCAGCCACGCCGACCACTGGGGATCCAGTAGATCCGCGGCCCTCAGCAAACTCCTGAGCTTGCGGATTCCAACCCGTTGCTGGTGCAAATCCTCCGGATCCGCGCCGACCCTTGTGCCCGCGTCGTGACCGACGATCGCGTCGAACTGCTCCTGGATGAAGGCCTGAACCTGAGCCAGATCCGACTCCGGGCGCCTATCGACCTTGCCGGGCCGCCCGAGGTCGAGCACCTGAAGGGCCTTGGCTCGTTCGTCGCCCGTGTACGCCCCTGCCGATTTGAGGATAGCCACCGTGGCCTGCAGGTCCGACTCGTCCCCATCTAACAGCTCGACCTCGATCTCGGTAAAGCGCTTAACTACCCTGGTTCCGTTCAAGGCTTGCACGGCGTCCAGCGCCACCTCGGCGACGCGGCGGCCGCCCGCAGACACAACCATCACGCCGGTACGGACCGTGCGCAGCTTGGCTACCGGAATTAGCTTCGCCCCACGCAACGACGCGACGAGCAGGGCGGACAGGCTGCGCGGCGGACCGGAAGGGCCGCCCGGCTCCTCCACCTCCCGCCGGTCCCGCTTACCTTGCGGAATCTTGAGTTGCCAAAGCCCCCTGCGGTTCTCCACCCTGCGCCGCAGGGTTATGCCGTGCCCTGCGAGCCGCAGGTCCTCGGTATCGAAATACGTGGAGGTGAAGCGCCGCGGTCCAGCGGGCGTACCCGGTAAATCGGGCAGCAGGAACCCCACAGGAGCCTGGAGCTTGACCTCACGCTCAAGATTGTGTCTCACGGCGATCCTTGCGGGGAACTCATCGCGTACATTGTGTTTGAGTCTTTAGTCGAGCATCAACTGTATCTGGCTCTCCAGCAGCGCCGGGTCGATCGCACCCCGAGTCTTGGTCGGCCCGCTTTGACCGACCTCGTCGCCGGAACCTACCCCGACGAACACTCCTTGCCGGTTGACAAAGAACGTCTCCGGCAAACCCCTCACCCCTAGCTCGTCGTAGAGAACCAGGTCCTTGTCACGCACCGTCGGGTAGGTTAGATCAAACTCATCCACAAACGCTTCGGCATCGGCTACCGAGTCCTGCACGTTGACCCCCAGAATCAGCACATCTTGATCTTGGTACTTCTCCCAAGCCGCCTGCAGATCATGCGCCTCTTCCCGGCACGGCTCGCACCACGACGCCCAGAAGTTGATTACCACCGGGCGGCCGGCGAGTTCCGCTTTGGTCAGCGTCTTCTCGCCACCGAGCAGTGGGAGGGAAAACTCGGGCACCTCGGCACCCACCAGGCTGTTGGGAGGAGCTGTGGAGAAGAGCCCGTAGCCCACAAGCCCTACAAACAAAGCAGGAACCACCACGAATGCCAGCAGGCGTACGGTTCGCCGGCTCTTGAGGCTCAATGACCTCGCGTCGGCGTCTCCGTCTTCGACCAATCCATCCTCCTCGCTAAACCGACCCGCTCTCAAACACCAACAATAGTGGCCAGAAGCCGCACAGCTCCCGCCTTGTCCAAAGGATCGTTGCCGTTTCCACACTTGGGGGACTGCACGCACGATGGACACCCGCGTTCGCACCGGCAGCCCTGGATCCCTTGAAGGGTGGCCCGCAAATGGCGGCGGGCCTGCTCGAAGCCGCGTTCGGCTATTCCCGCTCCACCCGGATATCCATCGTAAATGAACACCGTAGGCAAGCCGGTGTCTGCAGCCAGCGCGGTGCTGACCCCTCCGATATCCCAGCGGTCGGCCATAGCGAACACGGGCAACAATCCGATGCCCGCGTGCTCGGCAGCGTGCAGACTTCCGGGAAGTTGCGCGGCGCCAAGCTGCGCGTCGGCCGTCACCGAAGCGTCCACCGTGTACCAAAACGCGACCGTGTCCAAGACCATTAGCGGAAGGTCCAGGTCTACCTCGGCCAGCGTCGCGCCGGAACTGATATCCCGCCTCGCGTACGACACCACTTGACGGGTTACCTGCACCCGCCCCAAAGCGAACCCGGCCCGGCCCACACGCTTGGATCGCTCCACACTGCGCACGGCGATATCCGAGACCGTCCTGGGCTGCGTGTAGTAACTACCTTTGAGCGGCTCGGCCAGGGCAACGCGCTGAATCAGGTCCAGCTCCCGGATCTCCCAGTTGTCGCCCTGGTGCAGGTAGACGCTTCCGGGGTGCACCTGATGGTAAGCGCTCGCCCCGTCCACGGTCCCCAATATCGCCCCGGTACCGACGTCGACCACCGTAAAGGGAGGTCCCCCTATCGACCGCAGATCGACCTCCATCCCGCCCGCGTGGGCCGCCCGGTGGTAGCGGGCCGCTGAGGTTCCCCTGACCTTTCGAACCACCAGGTGCTTAGCCGCCACCAGGTCGCCTGCCACGGCTTTTGCCTGCTGCCCGAAGTAGGTCGGGATCTCGTCCGCCTCTATCGGCTCCTCGTACGCAGCCGCGCATAGGTGGGGACCCAGTACGTTCGGATTGCCCGTATCCACCAGAGCCACCTCGTACGGGCGGGACAACAGAATCTCGGTATGCGAGATGTAGTACTGGTCGAGCGGATCGTCTTGGCCCACCATCACCGCAACCGACGGTTGCGTGGAACGCCCCGACCGGCCCGCCTGCTGCCACATCTGCGCCACCGTTCCGGGGAATCCGTTCATCACGACCGCGTCCAGACCGCCGACGTCGATACCCAGTTCCAGTGCCGTGGTTGCGGCAACCCCCAGCAGCTCACCGGAGAACAACCGGCGCTCTATCCGTCGGCGATGCTCGGCCAGGTATCCGCCCCGGTACGCCACTATCTGCTCGGCAATATCTGGATTCACCAGGCTTTGGGCGTGCTTTGCCACCAGTTCGGCAGACTTTCTGGACTTGGCAAACGCCAGCGTCCTGATGCCCGCGGAGGCGAAGGTGGCCAGTATGCGGGCCGTTTCCCAGTTGGCGGAAGCCCGGGCGCCGTCGGAGGTGTCCAAAAACGGCGGGTTCCAAAAGGCGACCAGCTTGGCGCCCCGCGGGGCGCCGTCGGAGGTCACCTCAGTGAAGTCCAGCCCGGTAAGGCGGCGCGCCAACTCCCCCGGATTGGGTACCGTGGCGGAGGTTAGGATAAAGACCGGCCGCGAGCCGCAGTGCGCCGCAATCCTGCGCAGGCGCCTCAGGATACAGCCCACGTGGGAGCCGAATACCCCCCGTAGAACATGGGCCTCGTCTACCACCACGAACTGCAGGTTTGCAAAGAACCGGCTCCACACGCGGTGGTTGGGCAAGATCCCGTAGTGGAGCATGTCCGGATTGGTAAGCACGATGTTCGCGAACTTACGCACCGCTTCCCGTTCGGCCTTGGGTGTGTCGCCGTCGTACGTGGCCGGAGTCAACTCGGTCAGCCCGAGCGCCCTCAGCGCCCGCAGCTGATCCTGCGCCAGCGCCTTGGTGGGGTAAAGGTACAAAGCCCGCGAACGCGGCTCAGTGAGTATCCGCTCGATGGTGGGCAGGTTAAAGCACAGACTCTTGCCGCTGGCCGTGCCGGTGGAAACCGTTACGCTGCTGCCCCGGCGCACCGCGTCCAGAGCTTCCGCCTGGTGGCTCCAAAGCCGCCGAATGCCTGCCGCCTCCAGGCGGGCGGCCAACACCTCCGGCAGCGGCGGGTCGGGGTCCACGCCCCGGGCGGCGACGGCTTTGAGCACGTGGCGAGATTTCAGGCCCTCGGAATCGAGCGTGGAAGAGATGCCGGTGAGCAGCGCCTCGAAGTGAGCGATGTCGATCACTCGGCCGGCTCACTTCCCTCGATGAATCCAATCTCGACCACCCGCGGCCGGTGCCACAGCGCTCGGTTGAAGGCGGCAATGGTCCGGCTGGGCATCAACGCCAGCACCGTACGCGGATCGTCATCGGTAGCCGCTACCGTCGCCGTCCGCCACCGGCCCCTATACAGAACCCGCACCGACCCCGCCGCGCGCGCGTTCAGATACCAATCCGCCCGGGTGCCGTGCTCGGCGACCACCAGGACCCGGTCACCCAGACGTACGTAGCCCATCGGCGTGAGGCGCGGTTGACCGGTCTTTCTGCCCAGGGTCTGCATCGCCAGAAGGCTTTGCCGGCTGAACGGATATATCGGCAAGCCCGTCCGGAGGCTAAACCGCGCGAGCACGTTGATGGTGGGACGTCCCGCCTTTTGGATGGCCCGCTTCAGCCTTCGGCCTACGATGGCCGATTTCTCCCCAGGACTCAGGCCTCGGCCTCGCGAACCGCACGCACAAAGCTGCTGATCAACGCCGGGTCCTTTTTGCCCGGACTGGCTTCCACCCCTGCGGACACGTCCACGCCCCAGGGACGAACCGTGCGGACAAGCTCGCTCACGTTGGCGGGGTTGAGACCGCCGGCCACCACCAATTGAGGAACCTGAAGTTCGCGCAGCCACTGAATGGGTACGGCCTCCGTGCGCTGCAGAGGCCTCGCGGGGTCCTTGGAGTCGACGAAAAAGCCGTCGGCCGCGTAGTCGCCGATGGCCGACAGGTCCCCCGGCCGGTTCGTCCGTATCACCTTGAACACCGTCGCCGCGGGCCGAAGGCGTTTGAGCTCCGCCACGAAATCGGGGCTCTCACTACCCTGAAGCTGCACGCCGTCGAGTCCAACCTGGTCAACCACCTCCAGCACCAAGGGCAGCTCGGCATCGACGAACACCCCGAAAGCTCTGACGGATGGATGGACGCGGCTGCGCAACTCCAGCGCCCGTGCCGGGGACACCCGGCGAGGACTGCGGGCAAAAACAAAGCCCACTGCGCTGACGCCGGAACAGACCGCGGCTCGCACGTCCCTAACCCGGGTAATACCGCAAATCTTTATGAAGGTACGTGAGCTAGTGATCATTGATCGGCTTCATCAGCAGATCCAGTATCGCCTCTTCAGGATCGGCGCCGCCGAAGAGCACCGAGTGCGCCGTCTCGACCAAAGGCAGCCTCAAGCCGGCCCGCTTGGCCAGCAAGACCGCTTCCCGAGTGTTGTCGAACCCTTCTACAGTGGTTCCCATCTGCTCAAAAGCCTTCACCGGATCCAATCCGGTGCCGATCAGTTTGCCGAATCGTCCATTGCGCCCCCCGCCTACGGTCAGGAACAGGTCGCCGGCGCCGGACAGGCCCAGCACCGTGTCCTCGCGGCCTCCCAGCGCCACCGCCATCCTTGCCATCTCCAAAAGACCGCGGGAAAACAGGGCACCTTTGGTGTTGGTCATGGGCCTGCCCTTTACGTCGGCGATTCCATCGCACATGCCGATCGCGATAGCCAGCACATTCTTGAGGGCCGCCCCCACCTCCACCCCGGCCACATCATCGGACACGAAACCCCTGATACTCGTGTCGGTCAGCGCGTCGGCAACCGTGTGGGCGGCGACGGCGTCCTTACTTGCACACACCAACGCAGTCGGAGTGCCCGCCGCAATCTCCCAGGCGAGCGAAGGACCGACCATCACCACGACCGGGTGATCGGGCGAGACCTCAGCGATGAACTCGGACATGGGACGTCCGCTGCCGGCCACCCAGCCCTTGCTGGCCACCGCCCAGATTGCGGTCTTACTCAGATGCTCCAGCGCCGCCGTGACCGTGCTGAGCACACCAACCGAGGGAACCGCCAGAACGGCAACCTCCGCTCGTCGAAAGCCCTTGGACCAGTGCCGCGAGTCGTATATGTCAACGCTCTCGGGTATGGAGTGGCCCAGCGTGGGATGCCTGCGGTCGGCGCGCAGCGCCTCGAGGATCGCTCCGTCAAACCGCGTCGCACACACCGCGACCGAGTGGCCGGAACGATCAAAGTGGATGGCCAGCGCCCCTGCCATGGCGCCGGCGCCGATAATAGCTATCTTCATAACGCTAGTTGCCTCCCCCGACGGACGCCGCCCGTCCGGGTTGAACCCGGACTGGCTAGCCGACCACCCTGCCTGCACCAGCGTAGCCGCTTCGGTTGATTGAGCGCACTCCTACCGGCCTACCGTACGTGGACGAGTCGATCATGTTGCCGTTGCCCACGTAGATGCCGACGTGGTGGATGGGACTGCCGAAGAAAACCAGGTCGCCAGCTTTGAGCTGGTCGCGTGACACCCGCTTCGTCGTCGCGTACTGGGCTCGGGACGAGTGCGGCAGGGACACCCCGATACTGCGATAGGCGTAGCTGGTGAACCCGGAGCAGTCGAACGAGCCCGGACCCGACGCGCCCCACGAGTACGGCTTGCCCATTTGAGCGTACGCGACCGAGAGCATGTCCTTGATTGACCCGTTCTGCAGCGTCGGAGGGTCGCGAGGGGCGGCCTCCGCAGCCACCGCTTCGGTTTGTTGGGGGGTTCGTCTCTGAGCCTGACGCGCCACAGCCCGCTGCAGCTCGGCCGAGCGAGCCTTCAACTCAGAGCGACGCTCGGCGATCGAGTCGGCCAGGGCCTGCGCCCGGTTTCGCTCGGCGTCCAGCTCGCGGGCGGTCTCCTCAGCCTGCTGGTTGGCTATATTTAGCCTGGCCATCACCGAAGACTCCCAGCTGCCGACCCGGCTGGCCACGCCCAAGCGGCGCTGAAAATCGGTGATACTGTCGGAACCGAAGAGCAACAGCACCATGTCCGGCATGCCCAGCCGGTAAGCCGCTGCGGCCCGATCCGAAGTGGTTTGTCGCAGCCGAGCCAGCTCATCCAGAGCTTCCTTCTGGTCCGCGGCCAGCTGACTAATCTGCTGCTCCACATCGGACAGTTGCACTCGAGCTTCGTTGTGGTCCTCGTCGAGGCTCGATATCTGGGTGGCCAGCCGGTCGATCTCCTCCTCGGGGTTGTCCGATTCCGCTGCCGATAACGCGGGAACGCCGGGAGCAAGGAGGAGGCCCGAAACGGCGAGAGCCAAGCCCGCTCGTCGCGTCATACGGGACATGCTATAGCAGATTGTGCCGAGTACCCTGGCCACCAACCTCCGGGGCGTTTGGCGGCGTGAGCCACTCCCTGGCTGCGTTCTCTCTCGCACCGGTAGGGCACGGCTATAGGCGCTCGCTGCGGCCTTGCCAGCAAGCGCCTCACGCGCCCCAAACCTCGCAAAGGTTAGTGGCCAAGGTACTAGTGGCCCATCAGGAAGCTGGCTTCTGCTCGCGGACCGACAGCGGAAGCTCGTTGATACGGTCCACCAACGTGCGCAACCGGCCCGAGTGCACCCGGTTGAAATTGAGAGCGATCCGGGGAAGGTCGACCACGTCGTCATCGCGAACCTCACCCGCAGAGGGGTCGGTGGGCTCGATCCGCCCACCCAAAATATCCGAGAACTCCTCCGACAGCGCGTCGAGGTGGGCTTGCGTAGGCATTACACGCAGCCGCAACACCAGCCGATCCGCGACGTAGCGCTGCGAGTGATAGATACGGTAGAAGCGCTCGATCTCCTCGACGGCATCGTCGACGTCGTCGGTATAGCGAAACAGCGCCAGGTCGCTGGGGCTGACGTAACCGTTGGCCACCAACTCGTCCTTGACGTAACGGTCGAACAATTTCCAGTACGTTCCGCCCTTGACGTCCAGCATTACGATCGGGTGTAAATCACTCTTCCCGGTTTGGATCAGGGTCAGCAACTCAAAGGCCTCGTCCAAAGTGCCGAATCCGCCCGGCAGCAGGACGAAAGCGTGCGACTCCTTGATGAACATCAGCTTCCGGGTAAAGAAGTACTTGAAGTTGATCAGTTTAGGGTCGCCGGCTATGACCGGGTTGGCCGTGGACTCAAACGGAAGCAAGATGTTCACGCCGAAGGACCGAGCCCCTCCAGCCCCCTCATGGCCCGCCTCCATAATGCCCGGGCCCGCTCCGGTGACGACCATCCATTCGCGCTCGGCTATCTTCCGGGAAAAGTCTCTGGCCAGCGCGTAGGCAGGCTGGCCCTTGCCCGTCCGGGCGGAACCAAAAATGGTCACCTTGCGTACGTGCCGGTAGGGCGCAAAAACACCGAATGCGTAGCGCATCTCCTTGAGCGCGGTGTTGACTATCTTGCGGTCCAGTCGAGAGATGGGGTCCTTGGCGAGGGCCAGGGCGGACGCCATCAACTCGAACACCAACTGCGCGTCGAACGGACTCAGGTCGGCAACCAGTTCCTGTAGGCGGACGTCGACGTCCTCGTCCCCGGTGGTCAGCGCTTTCTTAGCGGAAGGTCTCATCGCCCCATCGTAGACGCAGACGGGCCGGTACCAGCCACGCTACCGGACCGAAAGATTAGCGAAGACTTCGCGCCTGCGACCAACTGCTCTGCAGCAGTTGCCACACCACGTCTAGCTCACGGCGGTCGCGGGGACCGTAAATCATCATCGTCGTAGCGGGTACCAGACCCATTCGAGCCACCGGATGCGTCTCGCCCCACCCCCGATCCGTCACCTGCAACACCAGCTCCGCCGGGATCACCATATGAAGGCTGCCGTCGTAGGGAGGGTGGATGTGGGCGAACTCCCGCTGTATCAAAAACGCTTCCACGGCGGGCAAGGGGGACGTGTCGTCCAGCGCAAAGCCCCGGGACCCCGGCGACGAGATGAGACTGGGACACACGAACGTTCCCGGTAACGACGCCACGCGGGAAACCAGCTCCTCCTGAATCTCGACCGGCGCAATCTGAGTTAGCTGCCGGTGGGGATCATCGGGGGTCGTGCGCGGCCGGGAACCAACGCGATGCGGCAACCACTCGCGCCGGGGGTCGTCGGGTTCCATGGCCAGATTCTACGCGCAGCGAGCGTTAGTGCGGGATCAAGTCTTATCCTGTAATGGAACATGTACTGGATCAAAGTCGACTTAACCGGCGTGCCCGAGTTCGAGATGGAGCGAAAGTTCACCACCTACGTGTGGGAACTTGCCGAACGCACCGAAGGCCCCGAGTATGAGCAGGCCCGCTATCACGGGCAGGCACTGGGGGTCATGTCCGAGCCTCCCGGTTTTATCGCGCAGTTGGATTGGGCTCCCTGCCGCCAGTGCCGCCAAGAGGATTTGACCGTAAAGGGCCTGTGCCGCAGCTGCCGGGGTCCCCTGCTCTGACCAACGCCAGCCGATCGCCCCGGTCCTCGCGGCCCGACCAAGTAGTATCTACCGACGACATGACCCTGCAACGCTCCGCCCTGCGTCGGGCCGGCACCGGCTTGGCAATCCTTTTGGCACTCAGCCAATGCTCGTCTCCGACACCCGCCGACATCAGCAGCCCGTCCGCTTCCGCTTCGATCGGAGATGCGCGCTGGGAGGGAACTTGGGAGTTCACCTACACCTTGACCGAGATCGAAGGCGTATCAGACCAAGAGTCTCAATTCGAGGTGGGCTCCACCATCCGGCGCATCTGGAACCTCGCACCGCAATGTGACACGGGGCCATGCAACTTGGAGATAACGGCTACGGATCCGGATGATCCGCTGGCACCGGAGGTAGAGTCATCGGCTATCTACGACTCGGGCGTTTACCGGGTGACCCAGGCTTTTGCGCCGGTCCCCGAGGACGTCTGCCGGACCGACGACGGCGAGATTATCCCCAGCGCCTTCACCGCCACCAACGCGGTGGAGGTAGTGCCGACCGAGTTCGAAGTCCGCGACGGCAGTCCGGTCGTCACCGAGGCGACCTCGTCCAAACGAACTTCGTTCGTACCTATCGATGCAGTAGCCGGCAGGGGTGGTACCTGCGTCACAAAAACCGCCACCTGGGAAGGAAAGGTGGTGCCGATTTCCGATTGAACAGGTTAGTATCTGGAAAGTTGCCCGTTAGATTTCAAACGGGTCGGAATTTTGAATGCTCAACTCACTTGATTACTTAACTCACATGGGGGTGAGGAATGAAGACACGCAGAGCAACGCTTCTAGCCGGCTTGGCCATCCTCCTCCTGAGTCTTATGACCATCGCAGCCTTGGGCGTCACCGGGGCAGCCGACGACTCGAGCGAGGTGGAAGCCGATCTTGAGTCCGGCGACGGCGGAGACGGCGGTGGAACTGGCGACGGCGGCCCGGGCGGTAGCTCCGGCATTGCCGGTCCCGGTGGAGGCGGCGGAAACAGCGGAGATGCCCAAGGCGGAAGCGGCGACGGCGGTCCCGGTGGCGACGGAAACGCCGATGACGGCGGCACCGGCACCGAAGCCGGCGGCGGCGGCGGTGGTGGAAGCGGCGGCGACGGCGGAGGCGGTGGCCCGGCCGGTGGAAGCGGCCACTACTCGGGAGCAACCACCGACGAAGATCCGCCCGGATCGACCGGCTCCAGCCAGCCCTCCAAAGGGTCTTCGCCTTCCGGATCGGGCGGCTACGCCTCGAACAGCTCCGGCAGCCAAAGCGACGATGAAAGCCACCAGGTGGCCTCCAACACAGGCTCCAGCGGCGTAGGTGGCGGTTCCGGCTCGGGCGGCGGCGGCGTAGGCGTCTTGCGCTTCGACGTCGGTATCTAAGCGCCCACCCGGCACCCTCCTCGCACCTCAGTAGCGCTCAACAACCTCTCGCGCCCCAATTTCCAATGAAATTTCCCATTTCGGCCAATTCGCGCTAAATCTTTCGGCGAATCTGCCGATAGGTAGGGAAGTCATTTGCAATGCAGGGGCGATTAAGTCAGGGGCCACCTTTCTCGGCTCGTGGACCAGGGAGGGGAGTTACGATCATGAGCAAGGCAGTTAAGTGTCCTTCGTGCCGCATGAAAGGCAAGACCAACGGCGAGGATTACGCCTTGGTGGCTACACACCGAGGACGGCCCGTAGTTCAATGCTTTTGGTGCGACTCTCAGATACACCTGCCGCGCTTTCACCGCCCGGTTCTCATCGACGTAGAGCCGATGTTCGAAGCGGTATTCGAATTCAAGCGTGCCGTCGACTACGACTCGCTCGTTTCCTTGATGGCGATGGATGAAGACCTCACCGAGCGGTCTCCGCACTCCCTGTTTGCGGAGCGCACGGCAACGGGAACCTCGATCTTGGACGACGTGGATACCGCAGCCGCTGCCGGGGCCATCTTGGAAGACTACGAGCCCGGAGCAGCCGAAGCCTCCACTGAGACCGAATCCTCCACTGAGACCGATGTGCTCGAGCCGGCGGCGTACGAAGCGCAGCCGCAGGTTCGGGAGCCGGAGCCTTACCCGATCGACCCCCGCATACACAACCTGCTTCAGCTGGCCAACCACGTCGGGTGGACGCATCCGGTGACAAACAGCCGCTACCAGCCCGAGTTCATGGACATCAAACTTCCCCCCAGACGCCCGATGACCCAACGGCAAGAGACCTGGCACGAGTTTCGAATGATGATGAAGTACTTCCAGCTCAACGGGGGAGGCAAGGAGCAAAAACAGCTCGAGGTGGCAGCGCGCCGGGTACGAATGGCCCAGGCCAAGCAGTTGCGCAGGCATCAGCGCCGGTTGCGCTTGGATCTGCGGAAGTTCGAAGCCGGTGAGGCTATCTAGCGCTAGCTGCTACAACCGCGGTAGCAATACCTACCATCGCTATTTGCGTTTAGTATTGCTCCAGATGGCACCGGCTAAGAAGCGTCCCGCACAGGGCAAGAACAAACCCAAAAGCAACGACAAAGGCAGCGACGCGTCCCCAGCTAAAGAGGAGCCGGGCAACGCGGCTTCATCCGGCTCGCGCAACGCCGAGGAGCGCAAAGCCAAGCGCGAGGCCTCCCGCCAGGAACGCCTGGAGGCGGCCCGAAAGAAGCAGAAGGCCAAGCGGCGCAAGCAGATGCTGATCGCAGGCGGGCTCGCCGTCGTGCTGCTTGCCGTCATATCCTTTGTGATCAAGAGCAATGCCGACGAGCAACAGGAGTTTCTGGCCGCCGCCGAAGCGGCGGACTGCACCGAAATTGTCGAGCACGAAAACGAAGGTCGGGACCACCTCGGACAAGGTCAGACCTACGACGACTACCAGACCAATCCGCCGACCTCCGGTCCCCACAACCCCCAGCCCGCCCCGTGGGGCTCCTACCGGGAAACCGTAGATCCGGAGTCGCTGGTGCACAGCTTGGAGCATGGCGGGATAGTGGTTCACTACAAGGACTTGGGCAACTCCGAGGTGGATGCGCTGGAGAACCTGGTGGACTCCTACCGAAACGGCGTGATCTCCAACCCCAACGACTCGATCGACGCGCCGATCGCGATCGCCTCCTGGACCAAGTCCATGGAGTGCCAGCAGTACAGCTCCGATGTTATCCAGGGCTACGTGAGCCTGGAGTGCAACAAGGCTCCGGAAAAGCTGGCCACCTGCGAGAGGTAATTGACCGGATTGCCCGAGGGAAGTCCGGCAGAGGAAGAAACCGGAGTTTGGTCGAAGTCGGGTACGACCCGAGGTGACTCCAGCATCTGAGGGTGCCTTTTGAAGCAAAAGCTCCGGTTGCCCGAGGGAAATCTGGCAGAAGAAGAAACCGGAGTTTTGTTCTAAATCGGCAGACGCACCGTGAAGGTGGAGCCCCTACCCAGCTCGCTGGAAACCTCGACCTGGCCGCCCAGGCTCTCCGCCACGTGACGAACTATCGATAGACCCAACCCCGTTCCACCGGTATCCCGGCTGCGCGCCTTGTCGACGCGGTAGAAGCGCTCGAAGATCCGCTCCAGGTCCGAGGAGGGAATCCCGACGCCGGTGTCGGCCACGCTTATCTCGTAAGCCTCTCCAACCCGCCGGCAGCCCACGGTGATCGATCCGGTCGCCGTGTAAGAGATGGCGTTGTCCAGCAGGTTGCGCACCATGAGCGATAAGTCCTCTGCCGTCCCGACCGCCGGCGCGCTCTCATCCAGGTTTAGTTCCAGATCCAGCCCTTTGGCTTGGACCCGCTCCCGCAACTGATCGACCTCGGCGGACACTAAGCTCACCAGATCGACTTGGGTGGTTTGTCCCTCGCCTTTCTCGAGACGAGCCAGATTTAGCAAATCCTGCACCAGGGCGCTCAGCCGGGCGGCCTCCCGGACCAGGTTGGCGGCGAACTTGCGGGCTCCCTCCGGGTCCTCCGATAGGGCCTGTTGCACGGTTTCGGCGGTGACCATGATCGCCGACACCGGGGTTTTGAGCTCGTGCGACGCATTGGCCACGAAGTCACGCCGAATCGACTCGACGCGCTTGCGCGCGGTCTCGTCCTGGATAACCGCAAGGGTCCGGCCGTCGCTGATGTTGGTCGACGTCGCTCGCAAATCACGCCGGCTCGGGTGATGGACCGTGAACTCGTGCTCCCCCGCCTCCTCGAGCTGGCTGGGCAGCAACTCCCTGACGCTGCCGCCGAACATCCCCTCGGCCGCGTGGTTGCAATAGATCGTGTCGCCGGTAGCGTCGGCCAGGATCACCCCTTCGCGCATCGAAGCAAGGATCTGCTCCCTGAGTGCGGTCTCTCCCCTAAGCTCGTCGATAACCCCCGCCAGCTCCTCCTCCACCTGGCTGATCGCTTCCGAAAGCCTCTGTGCCTCGGCGGCGCCTACGTGAACCCCTCGATCAGTGTGTCCACCCTTTGCCTGAGCAAGATCCTCGGCGAGCTCTTCCAGCGGGGCGGCCAACCGGCGGGCCGCTGCCGCCGAAGCGATCCATATGCCTACCCCGATGACGACAGTGCTGAGCAGAAGAGCCCGGACTGCGGTTGCGGAATCTGCGAACGTGGTGCTTAAGACCAGAGCCACAAGTCCCACCGCTAGAGCCAGCGCGGCCAACTGCCTGCCCACTATCAAAACGAAGATGGTCGCCGGCTTCTTCATTGCTGCGGAGTGACCTTAAAGCGGTACCCGATCCCCCGGACGGTCGTTATGTACCGATAGGCCGACCGCGACTCCACCTTCTTGCGGATGTTCTTCACATGGGTATCAATAGTCCGCGTGTCGCTCATGCCCTCGTACCCCCACACGCGCTCGGAGAGCTCAGCCCGCGAGAACAGCCGGCCCGGCTCCGACGCCAGCGTCGCCAGCAAGCTCAACTCCTTGGGTCTGAGTTCCACCTCCACCCCGTCCACCCAGCATCGAAAATCTTTCGCCATTATGCGCAGATCTCCGAACAGAAGCTCCTGGGGAGCGTCGGTCCGCAATACGTGCAAACGGGAACGCCGCAACAGCGCCTTCACCCTAGCCACCAACTCGCGCATGGAGAAGGGTTTAGCCAAAAAGTCATCGATCCCCGCCACAAAGCCGTCGATCCGCACCTGCTCTTCACCTTTGGCGGTGAGCATCAAGATGGCCAGGTCCGGACGCCGCTGCCGCAACTCACGGGTAATCTGGATGCCATCGAGACCGGGCAGCATCAGGTCCAGGATCATCAGGGACACCTCCGGTGAGCTTGCCATCGCCAGGCCGCTTTGACCGTCGATGGCCGACTCCACCTCGAAGCCTTCCCGGCGTAGGTTGTAGGCGAGCATCTCGCTCATGGTGGGATCATCTTCCACTACCAGCAGCCGGGACATTTTTCCTCAATTAGTTCAGAAAGAGTTCAGCTACAGATCACCTAGCGGACAAGTTGCATTGCTAGTGTCATCAACGAGATCTTATGGATCGCATCCCATTCTGGCCCAACCAGACCGGGAGGGAAACCGCAAGAACGAAAGGGACGACCACCCATGCAGCATCCCAATAACCCGCATCCAGGCAATTCGCGCCGCCGGGGGGCGCTCTTGCTCCCCGCCTTGCTAGCTGTTTTGACCGTAGCGGCGGCGTGCAGCGCGGGCGGGGACGGCGGCGGTGCCGGCTCGATCGCAATCTCAGGATCATCCACCGTCGAGCCGATATCCATAGCGGTAGCCGAAAAGTTCGGCCCCGTATCCGGTGCAAATATATCCGTCGACGGACCCGGGACGGGCGATGGCTTTGAACTGTTCTGCAACGGGGAGGTCGACATCTCGGACGCTTCCCGGGCGATCTCGGCCGAAGAGATCGGAGCTTGCGAGGCCAACGGCATCGAGTTCATAGAGCTGAAGGTTGCCATCGACGGCCTCTCGGTGATCACCTCGCCTAATAACGAGTCGATCGACCAGTGCCTTAGCTTCAGCGACATCTACTCGCTGGTTGGGCCCGAATCTCAAGGTTTCGACCGCTGGTCGGACGCCAACTCGCTGGCCGCCGAGCTCGGCGGCAACCAGGCGGCACCGTTCGCCGACGTTCGGCTCGAGGTCACCGGACCCGGGGAGGAATCGGGCACCTACGACAGCTTTGTCGAGCTGGTGATCGAGGGCCTCGCCGAGGAGCGGGGACAGCAAGCCCAGACCCGGCCCGACTACCAGGCCTCGGCCGACGACAACGTTATCGTGCAGGGCGTGACCGGTACCGACACCTCGTTCGGCTGGGTCGGCTACGCGTTCCTGGAGGCCAATCGGGACCAGTTGAAGGCCTTTGAGGTTGCGCGGGACGACGGCGACTGCGTCGAAGCGACTCCCGAGACCATCGCCGACGGCTCCTACCCGATCGCCCGACCCCTGTTCATCTACGCCAACGCCCAAAACGTCGAGGAGAACCAAGCTCTCGCCGAGTTCCTCGACTTCTACCTGAGCGACGAGGGCGTCGCCTCGGTAGCCGAGGTAGGTTACGTGGCGCTGGAAGAGGATGCTCTGGACGAAACCATCCGAGCTTGGCAGACTCGGGAAACCGGTACTCGGGAAGGGTAGGTCAAGCGGCAGGGTGCGCTTCTTTCGCTAGGGTATGCAGTGACAAAACCCCCAAGGAGTTGTAGTGGTCCAAGGATCCGCCGAACCGCCGGTGTTTGACGCCGAGTCCCTGCAGGGAGCAAGGGGGCGATTTCGCAAGGAAGCCGCCATACGCCGCGTCTTTTTTGCCGCCGCAGCCACCTCCATCGTCGTCAGCGTGCTGATAATCCTGTCGCTGCTGGGGGAAACTTGGACATTCGTTACTCAGGTGGACTATTCGAGCCTTTGGACCGACGGTTGGTTCCCGCGCCGGGGTATGTACGACGTGAAAACCATTCTGGTAGGCAGCATCCTGGTAACCGTGGTCGCCATGTTCGTGGCCGGTCCGCTGGGAATGGGTGCCGCAGCGTACCTTTCGGAGTACGCGAAACCGAGGGTTCGCCGTACTCTCAAACCGATCCTGGAGATCCTGGCGGGCATCCCCAGCGTCGTACTCGGCTTCTTCGCTCTTACGTGGATCTCGCCGGAAATCGTCCAGCGGCTCAACTCCGAATCCTCCCTTTTCAACCTGATGGCAGCCGGCATCGGCGTAGGCATCCTGACGACGCCGCTGGTGGCGTCGATCGCCGAGGACGCCATGCGCTCGGTGCCCCATGCACTGCGTGAGGCGTCCTACGGCATGGGAGCCCGCAAGGTCACCACCTCAACAAAGGTGGTTATACCGGCAGCGGTGTCGGGGCTGGTGGCTGCATTCATCATCGGCATCTCCCGCGCAATCGGCGAAACCATGGTCGTGGCAATTGCCGCCGGCGCAACCGGCGGCTCGCTGTTCAGCCTGAACCTGTTCGAGCCGGGTCAGACCATGACCGCGGCGATGGCTTCCATGGCGGCCGGCACCGACGCGGTAAAGGGCGCCGGCCTGACGTTCCAGAGCTTATTTTTTGTAGGGTTGCTGCTGTTTTTGATCACGCTGTTGCTCAATGTGTCGGCCGACCGGTTCGTACGGCGGGTCCGGCAGAAATATTAGGAGACCAACCAGGCATGATAGGCACCTCACCGGCCACATACGCACCGGAGGCCGTCCGCAAGAGCTTGCAAGGCAGGCAGCGCGACATCAAAGGGTTCGCTTTCCGGGCCGGTTTGCTGGCGGCGCTGCTGGTCACCGTAGCGTTGCTGGCTGTACTCATTTCCGACGTCGTGAGTGGAGGGTGGAGCGTACTGAGCACCCGGCCTATCGACTTTCTCACCGGCAGCCTCAGCAGCAGCGCCGCCACCGCCGGCATCGGCCAAGGGCTGCGGGGAACCTTCTTTATCGCAGTTTTCGTCGTCCTGGTGGCCTTTCCGGTCGGCGTGGGGGCCGCTATCTATCTGGAGGAGTACGCACCACATACGCGCTTCACCCGTTTAATCGACGTAAACATTCGCAACCTTGCCGGGGTTCCCTCCGTGGTCTACGGAATCCTCGGATTCGCCATATTCGTCAAGGCTCTGGGTGCGTTTACCGGACCCAACGCAAACGGGCGCACCGTGATCTCCGCCGGATTGACTTTGGCGATCCTGGTGCTCCCGATAGTGATCATCACCTCAGCCGAGGCGGTCAGAGCGGTACCGGACAGCCTCCGGGAGGCCGGGTTTGGGGTGGGCGCCACCCGGTGGGAGGTCATTCGCAGCCACGTGCTTCCTTACGCGGGTCCCGGAATCCTGACCGGTACCGTCCTGGCGCTGGCCCGGGCTCTCGGTGAGGCAGCTCCGCTTATCCTGGTAGGAGCTACAACCGGCTTTTTGTCGGGAGGCGACAGCTACAGGCTCACGTCGCTACAGGACAAGTTCACCGCCATGCCTATGATCATCTACAACTGGGCAGGCCGTCCGCAGCCGGGATTCAAAGCCGCGACTGCGGCGGCTATCGTGATACTGCTCGCTGTGGTGCTTATGGCCAACGCAACGGCCATCTTGCTCCGGAACCGCTACGAGAAGAGGAGATGAACGAGATGCCGCCACAGGCAAACACGCGAGCGCGGAGCGTCGGAGCGAATACCTCCGCCCCCCCTGCGGTCGCCACTCGCCCGGTCGCCAAACAGAGGATGGAGACCGACCCCTCCTCCACGGTATTCAAGCTCGAGGATCTCTCCGTTTATTACGGGTCCTTCAGGGCGGTACGCAACGTGTCCATGAGCATTCCGCAAAGACAGATCACAGCCTTCATCGGTCCGTCCGGCTGCGGCAAGACCACCATGTTGCGCTGCCTCAATCGAATGAACGACCTGGTGGAAATTGCCCGCGTCGAGGGTAGGGTTCTGTACCACGGGGTCGATCTCTACGATGAGCGCGTCAATCCCGTTGAAGTACGCCGCCGCATCGGGATGGTCTTTCAAAAGCCCAACCCATTCCCAAAGTCCATCTATGACAACATCACGTTCGGCCCCAAGGTCGCAGGCGTTAAGGGAAACCTGGACGAGATCGTAGAAAGGTCCTTGCGACGGGCGGCCCTGTGGGACGAGGTGAAAGACCGGCTGAAGGACTCCGCTATGGGCCTTTCCGGGGGCCAGCAGCAACGTCTGTGCATAGCTCGCGCACTGGCCGTAGATCCCGAGGTCATCCTCATGGATGAGCCGTGCTCGGCCTTGGACCCCATAGCAACGGGTCGGATCGAGGATCTCATGGAAGAGATCAAGACCGACTACACGATCGTCATCGTCACCCACAACATGCAGCAAGCCGCCCGCGTAAGCGACATGTGCGCCTTCTTCACGGCCGAAGTAAACGACCACAGCGATACGCGTACCGGCATCCTGGTTGAGGTCGACCGCACGGAAACGATGTTCTCGAACCCACAGGACGAGCGTACTGAGAGCTACGTAACCGGACGTTTCGGATGAGCAGAACGGTTAGCTCCTAACATGGCCAAGCAGCCCGACCCCGCAGAAGAGCAAAGCCTGAGGGCCGGCTTCGCCGACGAGCTCGATCAGTTGAGGCTGCAGCTCGAAGTCCTGGCCGTGCGCGTCGGCGATGCGCTCAACCGGATGCGGACGGTCCTCAACACCGGCGACGCCGAAACCGCGGAAGCTGCCTTGGCCGCCGACGACGACATAGACGCCATGGTCGTCTCGCTCACCGAGCGCTGCTACGACCTCCTGCGCCTTCAGGCCCCGGTAGCGTCGGATCTGCGATTTATCGTCTCGGTGATCCGGCTCCTAGAGGAACTGGAGCGCATCGGAGACCTGTCCCTGCGGGTCGTCAAGCAGGCCGATATGTTGCCGCTGGATCCCGGCCTGTCCGACACCGTGAGCGAGATGGCTGCGGTTGCTCAGGGATTGTTCAAGACGGCTATTGCGGCGTGGTCCAAGCAGGACCTGGACCTGGCGTGCACGTTGGCGACACGCAACCGGGTAATGGACTCCCACTACGGGACTCTCATGCAGAAAGTTCTGGCGTTGGAGGGCCCGGGCGCCGCGCAGCGCGCCGTGACCGCGGTCCTGGTGGGCCGCGCGCTGGAACGCATCGCCGACCACACGGTGATAGTCGGCGAGAGGCTCCGCTACATGATCACCGCCGACCCCGCCTACCTGGCTTCAGAGATTAGATAGGTAG
>JBBDRQ010000059.1:0-4023 GCA_040905365.1 Actinomycetota bacterium | reverse complement strand
CGCTACATGATCACCGCCGACCCCGCCTACCTGGCTTCAGAGATTAGATAGGTAGGCGCAACGAGCACAACCCAACCGCATTCGGGTATCCGTTACCGATGAGGTATGCCAGACTTTACCGATAGGGCGCGGCCACCGCTGCGGAGCGGGCCGCCCGACACTGTTTCAGATTACGCGACGTCGACGGGGGTGAGGGCTCACATGGCAAGTATCCCTGAGCCAACGGTGCCCACGCGCAAGCGGTTCGACAGCGAGCTGCATGATCTTAAGGTCAAGATTCGTGCCATGGCGGCGGCCGCCCAATCCATGTTCGAGATGTCCGTCAAAGGGGTTATCGACAACGACCCGGACCTGCTGCTAGAGATTATCGGCATGGACGACCGGGTGGATGAATACTACCTGGAGCTCGAACAACGGGTTCACGACGTACTGGTCCGGCAGACCCCGGTGGCCTCCGACCTTCGCTTCCTCACGTCGCTGCTACACATAACACTGCACCTTGAGCGCGTTGCAGATATCGCAGTCAACATCGCCAAGATAGGGCGCACCGTATCCGGCCTGCCCCGCAGCGAGGTGGTCGTGACCACCCTGGGCGAAATGGGCGGTATTGCGCTGCGGATGGTCGAGGCCTGCATGGACGCCTTCGCCAGACGGGACCTACAGCTGTGCCTGGAGCTGCCGACCATGGATGATCCGGTAGATAGGCTAAACCGGGGGATTCTCAAAGAGATTCTGCCGATGTCCGACGACCGCAGGATGCTCGAATGGGGTATGCAGATGCACGTAGTCTCGCGGCAGATCGAGCGGGTCGCCGACCACTGCGTAGACATAGCTGAACAAAGCGCCTACATGATCACCGGGGAGTTTCGCGAGTTCACGGATGCGTCCCATCCCCAGTAGCCGGCCCATAAGTCCTCTCAGACAGAATTTGTCGTTGCTTTGTATGCTTGTATCTTTGCAAACAAACTAAGTAGAATCGCCCAGCCTTAGACGGCAGCCGCGATGAGGCGCTCTCGACCTTACAGCGCCCCGCCCTTGAACTAGCTGCCGAAGGACCCACCAACCCGAGAGGAACTCTGTGCCAGAATTCGCGCGCAAGTACATATGGCTAGGGGCAGCCGGAGGATTGCTCCAATTCACCCTGATCGCGCTGATTGCGTTCTCCGGATCGGAAGAACCTTCCAGCCCGCCGGAAAGATCGACCGTCGCCGAGTCCAGAACCTCGGAGCAGGCGTCGGGAGCTCCCTCCACCAACCAGCCCTCCAGCGACACCACATCGTCGCGGGAGACGGACGAGCCCGGCGACAGGCTGCAGGTGGACGGACCCCCGAAGCTGTCCGAGACGCAAGCCGCAGCATCGGTCAATCCCGGCGCTCGGTCCGACACCGGCGGGAACGATTCGACAGAAGATGCAGGCCGCGCAACCCCGGCGACGGACGCGCCCGACGAACTCCAAGAAACTACCGAAGACGTCCCGGCCGAAAAACCGGCGGCCACTCCCGAGGAAAAACCTGCACCGGCGGAGCGGGCATCCGCACCGGCCAGGCTCAACAAAGCCTCCGTCGAGGACCTGATCCGGGAGGTCTTCAAGGAACAGGGCGACAAAGCCGTGCAGGTTGCCAGGTGCGAGTCGGAACTGAAAACCGATGCCCGGCGAGGCCAGTTCTTTGGGCTGTTCCAGATGGGCGCCAACGAACGGGCGAGCTACGGACACGGCCAGGACGCGCTCGCGCAGATCGAGGCCGCGCACGATCTGTTTATGGCCAGAGGCTGGCAGCCCTGGACCTGCGCCTAAATCGGCGCCTAGGCCCAGGCTCGGGAAGTGAGGTGCAGGATGGCCTTGGAAGGCTGGATCGCAACTTGCTCCTTACTCCCGTCCCTCACTCGCACCTCGGCCCAACCGTCCACTATCAGGGTGTGGCCGGTTTCTTCCTCGACCGGCCATAGCAGCGCCACCAGGTCATTTACCTCGATGTTGGCCGCCGTATGCCGGCCGGCACCGGCCACGAGCAACAACCCCTCCCACTGTAGGCGCACCGCGGTGGCCCGCGGAGCCAAGTCGGATCCCACGGTCAACAAAAAGGCGGCCGGGCCGAAGCGCCCGACCTGCTCGGGCAGCTCACCGAGCGAAACTGGGATGGACATGAGCTGAGCGTATACAACACTCGTCGATAGTGCGAGCTACCCCGGGGCGGGTCTACCCCCATTTTGGGAAATGCTCTGGCGAACAGCATCCACAAGGTCTATCTTTTCTGGATGGGTTTCCGTTTGATCTTCAAGTGTGAGATCTGCGGGGCCGCGCCCGATCAGTTGACCCAAGGCAGCATCGAGCGGCAGTTGCTGCATGCTCGGTTCGGCCAGTACGTGGACTGCTATCCGGAAAAGTGGCTAGTATGGCACGGTAACGGCATATACGGCCGGACCCTGTATGCCTGCGGCGAGCACCGCGGCGAGTTGAAATCCTTCGTGCGCCGCCACTACGGCGCCATCGGCTGGCACCCTTGGTCCATGGAGACCTACCCCGCCAACCCTCCCGAAGACTTGGAGCAAGCTCGCAAGCGGCTTCGCCACACGGGTTCGAAATTTGTGGCAACCTAGTCCTGCGCCCACTTCAACTTCACCGCCTCCCCCACTAAAACGCAGACTTAGCCTTGCCGCGGAGCTACGCGAGTAGTATCTAAGGCACCGCTAATTTTTTATTTGACGGTTAACATACATTGCGTTAACTTAAGGTTCTCCTCTCCGACTACGGACCGACCGGGACCGTAAACATCCGGGGAAGGCGGCCCGCACGCCATGGCGGCCCGCCACCAAAAGAGCCGCCCGCCATGGCGGCTCTTTTGCGTTCCAGCTTTCGGCGGGCGACAATCTAGGCATGCACCCCAGTACCCGCAGGCACGACGGAGCCGAGACCATTCACTCCTGCCACGGCCAGACAGCCCTCGGCGGGGTACTCGTGGCCTCATCTGTCCTGGGCCTCTGCGCCATCTTGCTGGGAAACGACGATGCCGAGCTGGAATCCGAACTCACGCGTCGCTTTCCCAAGGCCACATTCGTGCCAGCCGATTCAACTTACGCGCCAGCCGTCGACGGGGTGATCCGGCTCGTCGACGAACCTGCAACGCCGGTTGAACTACCCCTGGACATTAGAGGCACCGCCTTTCAGCGGCGCGTGTGGGAGGAACTGCGGCGTATACCTGCCGGTCGCACCGCCACGTACTCGGAAATCGCCGCGAACCTGGGAGCACCCAAAGCTTACCGGGCGGTGGCCGGCGCCTGCGGAGCCAACCCTCTGGCCGTAGCCATACCCTGTCACCGGGCCGTAGGATCGAACGGAAGTTTCGGCGGATACCGGTGGGGAACCGACCGAAAGCGGGCGCTGCTGGGCAAGGAGGGGTGCGGACTCCGTACGTGATGAACAAATGCGCATCGGTGGTGCATTCCCAGCGAGGACGCAATACTATCTACTCCTGATCGCGCGCGACAGTTCTTCGGGCCGCTCCCTCCCGCATCCGGCGAAGATGCGACTCCACATCGTCGGGAACCTCCTCGGAAGACAAATCGTCGGCTGCCGGATCGATGCCGGCCAACGCCGCCTCCTGTTCGAACAGTTTTCGTCGATCGCGTGCTACCGGAACGTCCAGCTCGATCTTGCGGGAATCGGATTCCATAACCTGCACCCTTTCCGTAGCCGAGTATCTACCGCCGGGGCTACCGCCTAAGCTCCCCAGGGCCGCCGGCCGGTCCGGCGTGCAATTAGAAAGTAGACCGCCGCCGCCACGGTCAATCCGGCCCCGAGCGCAATCAAGGACAAGAGGCCGGCCGGCAGGTCCGAGGTGGCCTCAGTCTCACCCTGTGACGATGTCGCATCGCCGCCCAAGGGGGATGCCGCAGGTGAGGACGTTGCACCGGCAGTGGGGGACGCTGCCGCCGACGGTGATGGGCTCGGCGTCGGGGCCGGCGTGCGGGTCGGGGCCGGCGTGCGGGTCGGGGCCGGCGTGCGGGTCGGTGTCGGCGTGGGCG
>JBBDRQ010000058.1:0-25540 GCA_040905365.1 Actinomycetota bacterium | reverse complement strand
CCCGGGTGGGGATGGACGACAACTTCTTCGAGCTGGGCGGCCACTCGCTGTTGGCTGCGCGCGCTGTCATGGGCATACGGGAGCGGTGCGGCATCGAGGTACCGCTGCGGGAGCTGTTCAGATGCCAGACGGTGGCGGAACTTGGTCCGAACCTCGCCGGCTACGAGCGTGGAGAAATCCGAGATGGGCCGCCGCAACTCACCGGAGCGCACGACGAGCAGCCGAGGCTTTGGCCGAACGGGACTGTCGCCATACGCACCGGGGACCGCCGCCCCGCCCAATATCTGTTGACGGGATCGACCGGATTTTTCGGCGCCTTCTTGTTGGACGAGCTACTCAACCAAACGGACGGCATGGTCCATTGCCTGGTCCGAGCGCCGAACGCAGGTGCCGCATTGGACAGGATCGAAGCAAACCTCCAGCGTTACGGGTTGTGGCAAGCGCCCCGGCAAGCACGGATCAGGGCAGTCGCCGGCGACCTCGGCAGGCGCCGGCTTGGCCTGGACCCACAAGAATTCGACCTGCTGGCCAACCGAGTCGACGCCGTCTACCACAACGGTGCGCAAGTAGGCGGCATGTTCGGAACCCGGCACCTTCACCCAGTCAACGTCGGCAGCACGCGCGAGCTGTTAGAGCTTTCCACCACCGGACGGCTCAAGCACTTCCACTACGTTTCTACCACCTCGGTGGCAGAACTCGATTCGTCGACATCGGCCATCGAGGTGTCTGGTTACATCGAAACCAAGTTGCGGGCGGAGCGAATGGCAAGGTCCGCCGCGGCGCAGGGCGTGCCGGTAAGCGTGTACAGGGTGCCTAGACTGGCAGGCGAGTCGCGTACCGGCCGCTACAACGAGCAAGACATCGTTTTCAAGATGCTGCACTGGATCATCCGGCTGCAAAGCGTGCCGCAGATAGAGCTGGACGAAGTCTGGATACCCGTGAACGAGGCGGCTCGCGTTCTGGTAAGCACCGGCCGCCGGCACCCGCAGGGAGGCCGTTTCCTGCTCACAGCCGACCGCCGAGTGCGCTTATCGGACGTGATGGATGCGATAGAAGCGACCGGTGAGATCGCAACACCCAGTCTGTTGGGTAACTGGCTTGCCGACCTGTGGGAAGTTTCCAGCGAGGATGGTGAGGTCATGGCTGCGATCCTCAACCCCGCGCCCGGTACCCGGAAGATCCGCGTCGACAACCTACCGAGCGAACCCGCGCGGATGACCTCGCCGAACGTAGATTTTGAAGCCATCGAGGCCAGGGGCGTCGATCACACGACCCTGCGGCTGTACGTCGAGCACTTGCGCCGGCAGCTCCAGGCGGTCAGCACCTCGGAAGGGCAACGTTGAACCGCCGCCAGAGGCCGGATGCAGTTCCACGGCTCGAGGCGCCGTCATTGCCGTTGCCGTGGTCGGCGAAGCCTGTACGAACTCCACTGGACGTGGAACTGGTCTATAAATGGATGAACGAGCCGCACGTCGCAAAGTTCTGGAACCAGGCCTGGTCGCTCGACAAATGGACCAGGCATCTTGACGAGATTGCCGGAGACGGTTACGCAGCACCTCTGCTGATTGCCAACCGCGATCGGCCTGTGTGCTACCTGGAGCTGTACAGGGCTGCTCGCCATTCCGTTGCCGAGCACTACCCGGCCCACCCCCACGACGTTGGTTTGCACATCGCCATAGGCGATGCGCAATTGACGGGCAAAGGCGTGGGCAAGCAGATCTGCCGGTCGGTGTTTGACGCTATCTTCTCCGCCGATCCGGCTTGCCGCCGCATCGTCACCGAGCCGGATGTACGCAACGACGTCGCGCACAAACTTTTTCGCGGTCTGGGTATGCACCTGGTCGGCGAGATTCAACTGCCCCACAAGCGCGCGGCGCTCTTCGCTCTCGAGAGCACCGTCGACGACGTTCACCATGCCGCACGATGACGCAGACCTCGAACCCGCCGGTTGACCTCCCAATCGAACTCATCCCGGCAACGGCTCACCTATGGTGGGCGCGGCCGGCCGATGCCCGACCGTCCATGCACGACTTGCTCGATGCCGGCGAGCGGGGTCGACTGGAGAGTTTTCGGCGCCCGATCGACAGTCAGCGCTTCCTGGTGGGCTGCGCATTGCTGCGCCTGATCGCCGGCCGCCTGCTCGGACAACCCGCGTTCCGAGTCCGGATCTGCCGGGACTGCCCAGACTGCGGCAAGCCGCACGGCAAGCCCCGCCTTGCATCTGGCGACAGCGACCTCGAATTCTCCGTTTCCCACGCAGGCGACCGGATTGTGGTGGCCCATACTCGGGGATCTGCTCTCGGGGTGGACGTTGTGTCGCTTGACGCCGACATTGATGTAGATCGGGCCGCCGGTCTGATCGCGCATCCCAGTGAGATGGAGGAGTTGGGCAAGATGTACGGCGCACAAAAACGCCTGGCTTTGCTGGCTGCTTGGAACCGCAAGGAGGCCATACTGAAGGCCTTGGGTACGGGATTACGAGTCAGCCCCGACCAAATCGCCGTCTCCGGCGCGCCGCACAGCCGACAACTTGTTTCCTGGCCCAAAGAACTTCCAGTCGATCAAAGCCTCTCGCTCGTCGACCTCGACGCAGGGCCAGGCCATATCGCCTGCCTAGCGGTCGCCGGCCCATGCCGCCGGATTGTGACGCATGAGGGCCGCGCGTTTATCAACCGTATTTAAACTTCCCATCTGCTCTCGCTCGATCCGCGCACCGAATATCGACCCTCGACCTGCTCTTCGGCGCCCTACTGCGGATCGACACTAACCCCGAACACCTCAGCCAGGTCGTCGAGCATGGCATGCGCTCCCTGTAGGCCTACCGCGGTACCCCACACCTCGTCGTCGATCCGGTGGATCTCGCCGTCGAGCTGGCCCCACAGCGGGTTGGAGGTAAAGCGCTGCTCGTCCTCGTGTGCCTCGGCAATGTCGTAGGTGCCGACGAAGATGTGGTCGGCATCCGCGTCGGAGATCCGCTCTTCGCTTATGGCCAACGCAAACTCGTCCACGTCCTGCGAGGCAGGCCGCGCCAGTCCGGTGTCGGCCAGCACGATTCCCGAGAAGCTGTCCTTTTGGTACAGGCGGGTCTCCCCGACAAAGCGCACCACCGAGATCGTCGGGTTACGGCCCTCCTTTTCCCGGATGGCGTCACCGATCGCCTGCGCCCGCCGCTCGTAATCCGCCAGAAGCTGCTCGGCTCGATCCTCTATGCCCACCGATTTGCCCAGCAAGAGCAGGTTTTCCTTCCAGTCGGGCCCGGTACTGTCGGCGAACACCGTCGGGGCTATCTGGCCGAGCTCGTCGTACAACTCCTCGTGCCGGATCTTGGCGGAGACGATCAGGTCGGGCCGCAGCGAGGCCAGCGTTTCCAAGTTGGGGCTGTCCAGTGAGCCCAAGGACTCAGCGTCGGCCCCAAGGGTGCTGTGAAACTGTTCGAGGTAGCCGGGCAACCCGCCGGATTCGGGACTGACATCGGTAAAGCCCACCAGGGACAGATCCAGGGAGAAGGCCGCATCCACGAAGGTCTGATCCAAAGCTGCGATGCGTTCCGGTTGCGCAGGTATCTCGGTGCTCCCCATGGCGTGATCGACGGTGCGCGGGAACGCGGCATCGTTGGGCGCCGTTGCATCGGAGGGTTGGTCGGTTGTTGCATCGGTGCAACCCGATGCCAGCAGCGCCGCGGCCAAAAGACATGTACGGACCACTCGGCCGACACGATTCTTAGGCCTCACACAATCAGTAGACAAAAAGACGCTCCTTCTTTAACGGTCGCTTAGTCGCGACTATTCGGTAGCCGGATCTCCGTCCACCGCCGCTGCCAACTGCGGAACGAGCTCCTCCAGCAGGAACGGGAGGCTAAGCACGGTGCTGAACGACATCGCGCCCCGGACCTCCTCGCTGGGGAACACATCCCTACCTTCTTGGAACGCCCGCAGCTGCTGGTAAAGGGCGTCGTCGGTCACGACCGATGACTCCACGAGCAAAATCCACACCAGCACGTCGGCATCCAACAGCTCCAGCTGCTCAGCGCTGATCTCGGCAAAAAACTCTTCTCCGGCCAGCTCGTCGATCCGCTCCGGAATCTCAAACCCCAGCTCCTCAAGTACCCGGCTCCGCAAATCGACCGAGGAATAGGCCCCGTAAGAGCCGGCCTCAAAGCTGTAGGCAACCACGGCACTCTTGCCCTGGAATTCCGGATGGTCCTCACGTACGGCCGCGAACTTAGCCTCGACCTCCTCTACCAACTCCTCCGCACGGTCCTGCCGGCCAACTGCATCGCCGATGATGCGGGTCTGCTCCTGCCAGGGCACGCCATACTCGGCATGCTCCACCGGCCTGGCGATAGTTGGTGCAATCTCGGAAAGCTTTGCGTACTCCGGTTCGGTGATCTCGGAATAGACTCCGACGATCAGATCCGGACGCAGTCCCGCGATCACCTCAAAATTCAACTCCTGGGCGCCCAGAACCTCCGGCTCGGCATCGCCCAGCTCGTCCTGGGCCCAGGGCCAGGTGGCGAACGGCTGCTCTCCGAACCACTCCCGTACCGCCACCGGCTTTATGCCCAGAGCAAGCAGGACATCCTGGTCGTTGAATCCGACAGAGACCACTCGCTCGGGTTCGCTGGGAACGGTAGTCGACCCGTGGACGTGTTCGATGGTGACCGGGAAGCTCTGGCCGTCCTCCGAAGCGGATTCGGTGTTGGCCTGCTCGGGCGTCGCGCACGCTCCGGCCAGCAAGCCGACCAACGTGATCAACACCAGCACACGCCGGCGGGGGCTGCCCGAAACTCCGGTGGACGATGGACCGATGCAGGGGACGGTAGGCGGTCCTGCTGGATTTACAAAAGACATATAAATGACCTTTCTAAGGAGATCCATAGCCGGTATCTTAGTAGATACAAAACATTGATGTAAAAGGCGTCCTGTGGTCGTTTCTACCTGGTAGGTCGCCTCAAGCACGGCCTTGGTGAACCTGTTCTTGTTGACTTGCCAGCTCCGTTGATTGTTCGTCGCCGGAGGCCGCGGGCTTCTCCCCACCGATGTTGCAATGGCGGCCGATAGGAACGACCATCGGTGTACCGGTGACCGGGTCGGGCACAACCCGGCAGCTAAGGTCAAACACATCTCGGACCCGCGTCTCGGTCACCACCTGTTGGGGTGGTCCTTCGGCCACGAGCCGTCCCTGCCGCATGGCGATCAGGTGATGGCTGTAACGGCAGGCGTGGTTCAGGTCGTGCAGCACCAGGACGATGGTCCGGCCGTCAGCGCGGTTTAGATCCACCAGCAGGTCCAGTACCTCCACCTGATGAGCCAGGTCCAAAAACGTCGTGGGCTCGTCCAGCAGCATCAGGTCGGTGCCTTGAGCCAGGGCCATCGCGATCCAAACCCGCTGACGCTGTCCGCCCGACAACTCGTCCACCGGCCGTTCGGCCAGGTCCAGGGTTCCGGTAACCACCATGGCATCGGTAATGACCTCCTCGTCGGCGGTCGACCACTGCCGGAACCACTTCTGGTGGGGATAGCGGCCCCGCGCTACCAGATCGGCAACTGTGATGCCCTCGGGGGCAATCGGAGACTGCGGCAAGATCCCCAGGAGCCTGGCGACCTCCTTGGTCGGCATCCGATGAATGCTCTCCCCGTCCAGTAGGACCGACCCCTTGTGCGGTTTGAGCAGCCGGGACAGCGCCCTTAGCAGGGTAGATTTTCCACACGCGTTGGCCCCCACTATGCAGGTAATCTGACCCGGCGGAATGGACAAAGACAAATCCTTGGCCACCTCGAGCTTGTCGTAGGCCAAGGTCAGATCCTGAGCTTGCAGCAGATGGATACGGCCGTCGTCCGTGCTCATCCCCCGCTGCCCACCTTGTTAGCCCGCGCCAGCAACCACAACAAATAGGGCGCTCCGACCAGCCCGGTGATAATCCCCACGGGAAGCTCAGTCGGCCTAAACGCGAGTCGCGCCACCAGGTCGGAAACCAGCAGCAACAACGCTCCGGTCAGCGCCGCGGGTACCAGGGTGAGGCTGGAGTTGGTTAGCCGCCTCGCAATCGGGGGAGCGACAAAAGCGACGAACGCAACCGGGCCCGCCGAGGCGGTAGCTACCGCCGCCAGGGCCACCGCTACCAGGATCAGATACCGGCGGTACCTCTCGACGCCCGCTCCAAGTCCCTTTGCTGCATCGTCGCCCAGCTGCAGTATGCGCAGAGGTTGCGCCAGCACCAGCACCGCAGGAAACAGCACCAACATGGTCAGCCCGACCGGCCTCACGTGCTCCCACCCGCGCCCATTGAGGCTGCCGGTCAGCCAAATAGTTGCGCGCTGCGCCTCCCAGATCTGCGCCCGGGTCAGCAAGTACCAGATAACGCTGTTGAGCACGGCCGCGATACCGATACCCACCAACACCAACCGGTAAGCCGATACGCCCTGCCGGTAGGCGAGGAAGTAGATCAAAATGGCCGTCGCGAGCGCGCCTGCAAAGGCTCCTAGGGAGATCAGCACGCCGCCGCCACCTACCATCACGATGATGAAAACCGCGGCTGCGCTGGCGCCGGCGGTAATCCCGATGATGTCCGGCGACGCCAGTGGGTTGCGGGCCAGGCTTTGGAAGATAGCCCCCGAAAAGGCAAACGCTCCCCCGACCAGCACCGCGGTCAGGGCCCTTGGAAGCCGCAGAGTCCGGATGATGAAATCCGAATCCGGGCTGCCGAACCCAAAAATTGCCGGTATCACCTCCGCCAGCGGGATCGGAAAGTCGCCCACGCTGACCGATGCTGCAAAGCTAACCGCAATTCCCACTGTCAAAGCTATCCCGACCGCCGCCGCTCGCGCCCGGCCCGCCTTGCGGGCGTGCCTTACCGTGTCCAGCGCGTCCGGGGGGCGGCTCACCAACGTCGACGATCCGGTATCCATAACCGGCGACTGCTGCACTACAGCTCAGCCAGCTTGCGGCGCCGGACAAGCGCCACGAAAAACGGTGCCCCGACCAGGGCCGTCACGATACCCACCTGCACCTCTCCCGGCCGAGCGATTATCCGGCCCAGGATGTCGGAGCCGAGCAGCAGAACGGGCGCGAGCACCGCCGAGTACGGCAGGATCCAGCGGTAATCGGGTCCGGTGATCGCCCGGGCCACATGCGGCACGGTCAGACCGACAAACCCGATCGGGCCCGCTGCCGCGGTGGCGGCTCCCACGAGGAGCACCACCGAGATCGCCGAGAAGGCTCTGGACAGACCGACCTTTTGACCCAGCGACCGCGCGACGTCATCGCCCAACGACAAGGCATTGAGCAGGCGGCCCGATACCAGCGCCATCGCGACGCCCACCAACACGAACGGCGCAACCTGGACCGCAATCTCGGGCGTACGTCCGGCCAGCGACCCGACCGCCCAAAAGCGGTACTGATCAAGCGTAGCGACGTCGACGATGATAATTGCAGTGGTGATGGAGCCCAAAAACGCACTCATTGCGGCACCCGCCAGCGCAAGCTTGACCGGCGTCGCGCCCTCCCGGCCCAGCGACCCCAGCGCATAGACCACCACCGAGGCAATCAACGCCCCGGCAAACGCGAACCACACGTACCCGAGCAGGCTGCCCGCGCCGAAAACAAAGATAGCGATGACCACTGCCAGCGCCGCTCCGGCGCTAACACCCAGGATTCCCGGATCGGCCAGCGGGTTGCGGGCCACGCCCTGCATTACGGCTCCGGCCAGCCCGAGTCCGACGCCGACCAGAACCCCAATGACCGTGCGCGGGATCCGAAGCGAGCGGATGATCAGGTGGTCGTTGAGCTCGGGGTTGAAGGACGTCAGCGCCTCGATTACCACCGGGAACGAAATCTGCTTGGAGCCGACCGCAATGCTCGCCAGCGCGACCACGACCAGCAAGCCGGCCGACAGCACCAGTCCTACCCCGCGCAGAGGCCGGCTCTTTATCAAGCCTTTGGGGCGCCGCTCGCTGGCAGCCGCGCCCGGGCGGGTCTTGGGACGCTCAACGGTAATCGACACGGGCTAATGTTAGGTGACCCAAACCTGGTATGCAAAGCTCAGCATAGCAACCGCCGTTACCCAGTCTAAGGTTAGTACAGCTCGCCGCGGCCGCGCGCTTGGCTTGCAATAGCCGCACGCGCTGGGCCCAAGGTTAGACAACTCGCGAATTGGAATGCGGGTACTCAACAGCACAGCACAAGGGGACCTTACGGCGATAGTTGAACCGCCTGAGAAAGGGGCTTTGTCCCAATTAGGGCGAAACCGGCAAGCAACGCCTACCCTTGAATAGAAAGAGGAGGTAAAACATGAGACTGTCACAGCGAACCAACGAAGCGCTTCAAACCCAGCTAATGCGGGAGATCGAAGCGTCGTATCTGTATCTGTCGATGGCCGGATACTGCGAATCGTTGGGTCTGGCCGGCTTTGCCAAGTGGCTTCATGAGCAGTCGTCCGAGGAGTGGACACACGCCATGAAGTTCAGGGCCTACATCGACGACCGCGGTGAGCGGGTCACCTACGGGGACATAGGCCGGCCCGACTCCGACTTCTCCTCGATTTCCGAGGTTTTCGAGAAGGCTCTCGAAAACGAGGTCAGCGTTTCCGCCGCCATCGCGGACCTGTACTCATTGGCCGAGGAAGAGAAGGACCTAGCAACTCAAGCCTTCTTGGACTGGTTCGTAACCGAACAAGTCGAAGAAGAAAAGAGCGTGCAAAGCGTGATCGACTGGCTAAAGAGGATCGGCGACTCCCAGCAAGGGCTTTACTTGCTCGATAAGGAACTGGGGGGCGGAGTGGAAAGCGGTGCAAGCACCGCATCCGGATCCTCGACCGGGGGCACCGGGTAACGAGTTCCTGCCAGGGCACAAACGGTTGAGAACCGACGCCGTGAGGCATCCTCAGTAGTCCGCCAGCGACAGGTAGGGCTCCTGAGGAGCCTCGATCGGCTCGACATTTTGCGCGATCAACTCCGGAATCGAAAACCCGTCGGAGGTACGCCTACCTTTCTGGCGTTCGGGGTCCCAATAGCCGGTGACCGCAACCCAGGAATCCTGCGCGGGTAGCTTACCCTTCACGTCCAATACACCGGCCTGCATCAATGTGGCATCCGCCGCGCAGCAGTTGATAAGGAAGCGACTGAGCAAGAACTCGCCACCTTGGCCGCCGGGTGCCGGCACCACGAAACCCACCAATTTGATCGGAACGCCGGCCAGAGCCTCGCTCTCGTCATAGTAGGTGATCTCCATGAACTTCAGCAGCGACATCTCGCCGTCGGTCAGTACCGCACCCCGCGGCAGATCCGATCGCGGCTGCCGTCCTCCGGCCGAGTTGGACACCGCGCCCTCCCCAGAAACGGTGGAGGCCCCAGCCGGCAGACTCTCCACCAAAGCCCCCACATCGGAAAATTGCCGCGGCGCCTGCACGGTCTGACGCTGGGCCGCAAACGATCCCAGGGGAGCCGGTTCCAGCAACCCGGCGAACAAAACGGGCAGTACCAACAACCAGGCCGCGCGAGAAAGTGAGTGGGAGTGTCCAGGAGAACAGGCCGTAGCCTCACCCTGCGACTTGGACTGCTGCCTTACCCAACCGTAGACCCCCAACCAAACGAGCACCACACCCGAGAGCAGCAGCCAAGGGAACATCGTTGCCTTTATGAAGTTCAAAAAGTCCATGCTGAGCGTCATCCGCAGAGCAAGCACTCCGGTTACTACCGCCAGCAGCGCCGCGAAGCGTTGGCTCACAGCAGAAACCTACCGGCCACCAAGCTGCAAACTACCGCTACGACGAAAGAGATAGGCGCAAAACGCGTTGCGAAGCTGCGTCCAAAGGTGCCCGCCTGAAGAGCAACGAGCTTCACATCCACCGCGGGGCCCACCACCATAAAAGCAAGCCTCGCCGTCGGCGAGAACTGCGAAAGGCTGGCAGCCACGAATGCGTCGGCCTCCGAGCAGATCGCCAGCACAAACGCCAGTAACGCCATGATCAACACCGCCAGCAAGCCGCTACCGGCAATAGTGCTCAGGACGGACTGCGGGACCACTGTGTGCAATGTCGCCGCGGTGATCGCACCGACTATCAAAAAGCCGCCGGCGTGCAGGAAGTCGTGCAGCGACGTAGCCGCCATGGTGCGCCAGCGCGTGTCCCCGACCGAGATTCGACCCAGCGCCTTAGCGTGCCAAGCCGCTTTACCCACACGAGACCAGATAAGGCCGACCACGACCGCGGTAGCCAGCGACCCGGCGAACCTGGCCACGACGTATTGCGGCTGCCCCGGAAAGGCTACTGCGGTGGATACCAGCACGACCGGGTTGATGGCCGGCGCGGACAGCAAGAAGGCGGTCGCGGCGGCAGGTTGCGCTCCGTTGGCGACCAGCCGGCCCGCTATCGGGACCGATCCACATTCACAACCGGGAAATGCTGCACCCGCCAGACCGGCCGCCGGCACCGCCAAACCGGGTCTCTTTGGCAAATGACGAGCCAGCCACCCCGGCGGCACCGCCGCTGCGATCGCGCCGGAGACCAACGTACCCAGGACCAAGAACGGAAGCGCCTGCACTGATATAGCGACGAAAATCGTGATCCAGTTCCTTAAGCCCGGACTCGCCAACGACGCCTTGTACGGGGCCGGCAGTAACACAACGACCAGAAGAGCCAAGGCCGCAAGTTCCGGCCAGCCAACAGCCGGCTTCGGCAAACGCGGACCCGGCTCGACGTGCGGCGCATCCTGGACTCGCATCCGCACAGTATGGCCGACTCGCCAACGCCTGAGAAATTTTCAAAGGGGGCCCCTCGCAACCGCCACCCGACTACCCGTACGTACGGGCGAAAGGCGATCTAATCGTCCACCGCTTAGGCAGATCCTCGGGCTGGGATTTCCTTATTTGCTGGGCGACCAGCCTCATGATGGTTTGAGTCGGCCTCTGGACTCCCATCTCGTTCCTCAAACAGTCCGCAACCTTGATCAACACCTCTTCCTTGCTCTGCCCTAGAAAAAGCCGCTTGTGTTCGTTGCCCGCAACCCATTCCCACCTGAATTCGTACATCGCTACCTCCCAACGCGCAGCCCGATCGTTCGGGCTAATGGCTGACAAATGGGACTATAGCAGGACTTATTCTTATTTGAGCGCAACTTCGTTTGGCCTTTTGGTTCTTTATCTAGGCGACTCACTAGAACTGCGTCGCCTTTTCCTTCTCGTTTGCGGGCTGGCGTCATTAGGAGTAGTTTCTATTCTTATCCCCCTTTTTCACAGCAGAAGGAGCCCCAATGGCAAGGACGTACTCAACTACCCGGCAATCCACCGCCCTGGTAGCCGCCGCATGTCTTATCGGGATGGCCGCCTGCGCTCCGGCGGTCTCGACAGGAACGGAAACCTCTTCAATATCGGTCACCGCCGCCTTTTATCCGTTGGAGTTCGTCGCCGAGCACGTGGGCGGCGATCTTGTAGAGGTCGCCGGGCTCACCCCGCCGGGAGTAGAGCCGCACGACGTGGAGTTGACGGCATCTCAAGTGGCGGCAGGTACCGGCGCCGACCTGCTCATTTACGTCGGCGAGGGCTTCCAGCCTGCCGTCGACGATCTACTCGGCTCGGCGCAGGGCAAGAAGCTGAACGCGCTCGCGGGACAACAGCTCCTTGAGGCTTTCGGTGGCCACCACCACGGAAACGAGGCGGATCACCAAGGCGAACAATCCGACCCGCACTTTTGGCTCGACCCGACCCGCGTAGTGACGCTGGCCCGTAAGGTAGCGGAGGCCTTCTCTGAGCTATACCCGCAAGCTTCCGACAGCTTCGCATCAAATGCAGATGCACTGGCTGCAGAACTCACCGAGTTGGATGGGGAGTTCCAAAGCGGTCTAGCCGACTGCATCAGCCGCGAAATCGTGACCAGCCACGAGGCCTTTGCCTACCTGGCAGACAGGTACGGCTTGCAGCAGATCGGCATCGGTGGCCTAAGTCCGGAGTCTGAGCCTTCGCCGGCCAAAATGGCCGAGGTCACCGCCTCCGTTAAAGAGCACTCCATTACGACCATCTTCTTCCAGGAATTTGTGACACCAGCCACTGCAGAAACGGTCGCCAGAGAAACGGGCAGCACTACAAGCGTGTTGAGTCCGCTCGAGATAGCCCCCGAGTCCGGTGATTACTTCACCGTGATGAGAGCCAACCTTCAGAACCTGCGAACCGCCCTCGAATGCGAGTAAAGGTGGTAACCGCGCTCCAGCACCGTGGCCAACCGGTCGCGGCAGTGACGATTCCCAAAGCTACCGATAATCGTTCTTAACGCGATCAGAGACCTCTTTCGCTCAGCGCATGCGTAACCACCGCTGTATTGACCTTTCATAGAATGGCCATATACTAGGAGTCATTCTTATTTAGGAGGTGTCTTGGTTTCCAATAACAGCCGAATACCGGTCACGATGGTTGCCGGCTGGCACGGCAGCGGCAAATCTGCCTTTGTCGAACGGCTCACCGACCTGATCGGAACCCGCACCTGCGCGGTCGTGGCGTCCGCCCCCAATGAGACAGGCGACGGTCGCTGCTTGCTGCAGGTTGAGGATGAGGTGGTGGAACAGGTGCCCGGCTGCCGGTTCTGCGCCGTGCGACACGACCTCGTTTACTCGCTGCGCAGCCTGTGCCTGGGGGTCAACCAACCGGCCCGGATACTGGTCGAGCTGTCCGGCTGGGCCGATCCGGCGGTAGCTGCGCAAACCCTGCTCGGCGACCCCTACCTGGCCCAAACGGTGGAGCTTGACGCCCTGGTGACCGTGGTGGATGCGAGCGCATTGTACGTGCGCGCCCGAGGCAACCGGGATCCCTGGCCCGCCCAGAGCATGGGAGACCAGGTGGCGCTGGCCGATATCGTCTTGGTCAACCGGACACAGGAGTTGACGGCGACGGCCGGCCGCTTGGTCCAAACACTGATCGCCGGCACCAACCCCCTGGCCCGAATAGTCGAAAACCACAACGGCCTCGACCTTAGCCAATTCTTTGATTTGCACGGGTACCGGCCGGCCTCGTCGACCCGAGTGTCGGGCCTCGATCCCGCACCTTCAACAGCAATTGAAGGTGCGGTGAGCGGCCTGGTCGTGGAGCTCACCGGCCGGCTCGACCGAGCGCGCTTCGAGCATTGGGCGGCCAGTTTGGATCACGACGAGGCAGCGCGCATTCTGCGAATAGTGGGGCCCATATACGTGGCTGGCGACAAATATCCGCTGCTTTGCCACCGGGTGGGTACCCACCTGGCGCTCGAGAGGACTGATCGATGGTCGGTCGGTTTGCCCGGGGCGACCCGTTTGTTCGTGAGCGGTCGCGGCCTGACCCGCGAGATGGTCCTCGACGGCCTGCAGGACTGCCTAACCACCCAACAATGCTGATCTCTCGGTGGCAATGCCAAATGCCCGATGCGGTCACGCACCTCGCCTGGTCGCTGGAGGGTAGCTCGCTTGCGGCAGGGTGCCTAACCGGAGAGGTCCTCATCCTGCGATACGACGGAGCCGTAAAGCACCGGCTGTGCGCCGGCAGTCAAGCCGTTTCGTCTCTAGCGTGGTCGTCGGACGGATACTGGCTGGGGACGGGCAGCAGGGACGGGACCCTGACTATGTTGGGACCCGGGGGGATTGTGGAGCGTCTGGAGCTGGGTTGCTGGATACAGTCCGCCGCCTGGGCACCCGATCGGTCTATCCTCGCCGCGGCCGCCGGCAACAATGTGTACGTGTTGGACACCGGCGGCCACCGCCTTGCCGGGTACCTGTTGCACCCGGGCCGGGTAAACCATCTGTGCTGGGATCCCACATCCTCGGATCTGCTGGCCGCGACGGTGGGCGGGATCCGCTTCTACGACGTGGCCCTTGCGAGCACCGACCCCGTGGGTCTTGCGCCGTCGTCGGGCACGATCTTGACCATCGCCCCGTCGCCGCAGGCGGATCTGGTAGCAGCGGGCCGATCCAACGGTTCGGTCATCGTGTGGCGGACGGAAGGTGGAGGGGCAACCGTGCTGACCGGGTCCAAGGGCGGCGTCTCACTGCTGTCCTGGAGCGCCGACGGCGACCGCCTGGCTGTTGCGGCGTTCGACGAGCTCACCGTTTGGCGCTGCGTCCACCGGGACTTTGATACGGAGGGTAGAATCAACCTTCCCGTGCCCCCGGGAGCACCGGGCTCTATCGCTTACCATCCGTCGCTACCCATCCTTGCTTGGGGAGGTGAGCAAGGCCGGATAGGTCTGTGGGCTCCCGCGCTCAGCACCGAACAACTGGCCGGATATCGGCTTACCGGAGATGTGACTGCTCTGTGCTGGCACCCCAACGGCCGCGCACTCGCCGCCGCAACCTCGGTAGGCGAAATCGAGATGCTCGAGGTTGCCGAGAATCCGCTCAACCTGGGGCTCACCGGAGCCAAGCGTCTTTCCGGGCACTAGCCGGTCCGATCGTCGCGGCCGCCGGCTTGGCGGCAGGAACGGCAACGACCCTCAAAGTCGATGCGGTGGGCCTCGACCTCGAAGTCGAAGTCCCTGGCGGCCTCGCGGGCGGCTTCTGCAACCGCCCGCTCCAGCTTGGGTGAGGCGTCGACGTCGGCCATTGTGCCGCAGGTTGAACACACCAGGTGGTGGTGATGGCCGCTCAGATCCTCGGCCAGCTCGAAGCGCGCTACATCGTCCGCGCCGGCCAGCCTGCGCGCCACCTCGACTTCACACAGCACGGTGAGGTTTCGATAGGTCGAACTCATCGACGAGCTACGTGCGGCTTGAAGAATCTCGGGCGTGGTCAGCGGCCTGCCGGCGCTAAAGAGCGTTTCGACGATAGCTCTGCGTCCCGCGGTGTACCGCTGCTCCAAGGCAGCCAATCTAATAGCAGCCTCACCGTGCAGGCGCCTGCGCTCGTTGTCTGTGGTGCTCAAGGCGATGGACCTTCTCCCTATCGAACAGCCGTCCGTCGCGGCGGGCGCGGGTACGACCCTGATGGCGACACAAGCATGATAAGGCTCAGCCTGGGTTGGGAACCGGAATCAGTCGCAGGATTATAAAGGGCCGTGTCGGCTATTCGCAGTCCAGGGCCTTCCTCAGCTCCTCCAGGTTGGATCGCATCGCACTCAGATAGTCTCCCTGCTCCGAAGGGCTTTCGATGGGATCGAGCGTCGCGGTGGTGGTGCCGGTTTCCCGGGCCAAGGTCTCCGCCAGGTCCCTGGGCACCAGCCGCTCGAAGAAGATGGTGGTGACGCCCTTCTCTTCCACGAGTTGGGCCACCTCCTGGAGGCGCCGGGGGCTGACCTCCGCTTCGGGATTCAGACCCGATACTCCGATTTCTTCCAGCTCGTAACGGTCCGCAAGGTACCCGAAGGCCGCATGGCTGGTTACTATCTCGCGCCTGGCGCATTCTTTGAGGCCTGCCTCGAACTCTGCGTCCAAGGTTTCCAGTTCGGCCACCAAGCGGTCTGCGTTGGCCTCAAAATCCGCCGAGCGCTCTGAATCCATGTTTGACAGAGCCGTCTGGACCGACCTGGTGATACTCGCCATACGGGTCGGGTCCAGCCACACGTGCGGGTCCAGCTCGCCGTGCTCCTCGTGCTCTTCCTCTCCGTGCCCGTCTTCGCCTTCGCCGTGCTCCTCGTGCTCTTCCTCTCCGTGCCCGTCTTCGCCTTCGCCGTGCTCCTCGGCGTGCGCGTCCGAGCCTTCGATCAGGTCCACCTCGGCCAAGACGTCGAGTTTTTCGCCCTCCATTTGCTCGAGGACATCCTCAACTGCCGGCTGGAACCCCTCTCCCACGTACACCAACAGGTCCGCACCCAGCAGTTGCCGGATCTGACCGGCCGTCAACTCTAGATCGTGCGGCTCCACGCCCGCCGGGGTGAGTCCGCTGACCTCGACGCTTTGGCCGCCGACCTCAGTGCTGATGAACTCCAGGGGGTAAAAGGCTGCCACGACCGAAGGTAAATCCGCCCCTTGGTTCTCGCTGGTCTGGGGTGCAGTACAGCCCGCCATCGCCATAGCCGACAACGCACCGCACACACCCAGTTTTCTCCACAGGTCTGACAAATCGCTTCTCCCCGGTCCGTCCAACGTGTTTACTCGGTAGTCGAATAGGAATAATACACATTCTTATCCGATAAGACCTAGTCCGGGTGCTGGGCGCCCGGATCCTCCCGGGAATAGGAGCGTCCTAGGCAGGCGGCTCACTCATCGCAGCGAGTTCGGCGAAAGCCCGTGCAATATCCGCCCATATCCCCGCGTCCTTACCTGCAGATACACCGTTTCTGCGGCCTACGCTGCCGCACACTGCTAGGAGGTACGTATGAGGAGCCCATCATCGGTTACTGCCACCCCGGCTGAGGCGCCGGTGGACCCCAACGCATTGCGCGACGAAGTACGCCGCAAGTACCGGGAGGTCGCCCGCGAACCCGGTGCCAAGCATCACTTTCACACCGGCCGGCCGCTCGCGCGGCTGCTCGGATACCCAAACGAGTGGGTCGACGAATTGCCGGAGACGGCCGTGGAATCGTTCGCGGGGGTCGCCAACCCGTTTGCCCTGCGACCGCTCGAGTCCGGCGAGAATGTCGTGGACGTCGGCTCCGGCGCAGGCTTTGACAGCTTCATCGCGGCCGGGCAAGTTGGTAGCCGGGGCTCGGTGACGGGAATCGACATGACCAACGAGATGCTCGACAAGTCGCGCCACAACGCCGAACAGATCGGACTGAGCAAGGTGTCCTTTCGACAAGGCCTCGCGGAGGCCCTTCCCGTAGCCGATGCCTCGGCGGACGTCGTTATCTCCAACGGGGTGTTTAACCTGTGCCCCGACAAACGGGCCGCGTTCGCGCAGGTCATGCGCGTGCTCGCCCCGGGCGGATATCTGCAATTTGCCGACATCGCCAACGGCAGGCCGGTCCCGCCGGAGGCGCTCAGACAGATCGACTTGTGGACCGGCTGAATAGCCGGCGGCCTGCCGTGTGCAGGCTGGCGGAAGATGCTCGAGGAAGCAGGGTTCATCGAGGTGTCCACCGGCCCGCCGGTGGACACCTTCGGCGGAGCTCCCGGCGAGGAAAAAGCCCGCACGTATGACGTGCACGGTTACGGGTTCATAGCGCGCAAGCCTGCCGGATCCACTGGAGCAAGATAAGCGAAATCTACCTTGCGGCCCCCCGGGCGCACCGGCGACAATTGTGCGGCGGAAAACACGACCGGACGAGGACGCAAAACGGGATGTTAATGAGCGAGGATCTGCGTACCGGATTCACCGAGGTTGCCCGGGAACAGTTGCCCTGGCTGTACTCACTGGCCCGACGCTTGGTCGGGACGGACGCGGAGGACGCGGTGCAGGAGTGCCTGATCAAGGCGTACCGGGGGTTCGACAACCTGCGCGACGAGCAGGCCGCCCCGGCCTGGTTTCGGCAGATCTTGCTCAACTGCATCCGGGAGCGCTACCGCAAGCAGGCGGGACTGCCCCACGAAGAGCCCGAGGACCCCCTCCCCGACTACTCCTTGTTCCGCAAGATTGCCGAAGTCGATCCCTGGCCGTACTCCGACAGCGTGCACCTGGATTTTTTGGCATCCTTCGATGAGGCGGACGTCTGGGAGGTCCTGGACCGCGTCGACCCCCGCTACCGGGTCCCGCTGGTGCTCGTCCACATGGAGGGCCTCTCCACCGCCCAGGTGGCCCGGATGTTCTCGGTAGCACAGGGCACCGTGCTGTCGTGGCTGCACCGCGGGCGCAAGCTGTTCGAGCACGAGTTGTGGGACTACGCCACCGAGCACGACCTTCTGAAAACGTCGAGGGGGAACCTGCGATGATCAGCTGCGCCGAAGCGGTGCGCCACTTGTGGGAGTACCTGGAGCACGACCTGGATTCCGTCGATCACGCACAGGTGGAGGAGCATCTGGCTGTATGCCGGCGCTGTTGCGGCGAAGCGGAATTTGCCGGGGCGCTACGCGAGTTCATGACGTCGGCAGCGCCCCCCGAGCTACCCGTCGAGGCGGAGGCGCGGCTGACGGGCTTTCTCGATGCACTTGAGAAGGAGACACCGTGACCAAAGACCTCATGTACAAAGACGAGCTTCAACAGTTGGTTGCAGAGGCCTATCGAGCGGTGGTGGAGACACCCGAGGGGCCGGCTGCCCACGTCTACACCGATGAGCAGCTCGCCGCGCTGCCCGAAGGCGCCGCCCAGTGGGCGCTGGGGGTGGGCAACCCGGTCGCTTGGGCAGACCTGCGCACCAGCGAGGAGGTTGTCGACCTGGGCTGCGGATCGGGCATCGACGCCATCTTGGCCGCGACGCAGGTGGGAGCGGCCGGGCGGGCGGCCGGGGTGGACTTTCTGTCCGAGATGACCGAACGCGCGCGAAATTTTGCGGCACGAGCTGAAATAGACAATGTCGAGATCTATCGAGCCGAAATGGAGTCGCTGCCGCTGGACGACGAGTCGGTGGATGTAGTCATCTCCAACGGAGCGATCAACCTGTCGGCACGCAAGAGCCGGGTCTTGGCCGAGGCCTACCGCGTGCTGCGCCCCGGGGGCCGGCTGTGTGTAGCGGACCTCACCATCTGTGAGGAGGACCTGCCGTCGGAGATTCTCACGCATCCGGCGGCGTGGGCCGGCTGAGTGGCCGGCGCCTTGGCGGAGCGTGTCTTCGTCGACAAAATCCTAAACGTCGGGTTCACCGGTGCCGAAATCCTGCAGCGCCGACCTTTCGGCCTCGACGATGCCGCCCAGTACCCGTTGTTCACCCCCGACGTGATAAATCTGATGCGCAATCTGCTGTCTACCGATCAGCAAAGCCAGGTCGCGATGGCGGTGACGGTAACCGCCGGCAAGCCCGCTTAAGCTGCAATATCGCCTCCCCCTTTCCCGTCCTCATAAGCAAAAGCGTCCGGTGCAGCCACCCGCACCGCACGGCAAGTCGGTTACGAGGATGGGAGGATTACATGAAAGACAGCGCCAACCTTCGGAAAGGCTCGCTGCTGATGGCGATCGCCGGTATCGCCTTCATAGGGTACGGAGCGGTCTTTCTAATCAGGACCTTTGTCGGCGCCGGGTTCGAGCTCGGCGTAAACACGATAAACGGCGTCAGCCGGACCGATCTGAACGCCATTGAACCCGGCGTCCTGCACTACATTAGCCACCTGCACGTCGCCACAGCCGCGTTCATCATCTCCACAGGAATCGCGGTGGCCGGGCTTGCGTGGTTCGGGGTCCGCCGAGGACAGGTGTGGGCGTGGGTAACCGCCGTGGCGGCCCCGGTCGTCGGGCTGGCTCTCGCCTTGCCGATGCACTACATGGACCTGTTCGGCCACGACTGGGTAACGCACCTGGGCCCGATCTACCTGGCGACTATTGTGTTTGTAGTAGGCGCCCTGCAGGCTTGGCGGGGGCTGCAGCCCGCCGGCCTTGGCGAAAGGGTAGGCACTCAAGGCGCCGGCTAGCCCCCGCGCCTTGGCCGGTTGGAGCGCAGCGTGCGTGCAAGGCGCGATTAAGGACGACCGCGCTAACGGCGGTTAGCCGGAAGCTTCCCCGGACTTGTCCAAGATGGTGAACGACGGACCCTCGGCGTCGATCGTGGCGTCCAAAATCTTGTCGTCCAGGAACGGGGCCACCTTTTCGTCCAGGAATACGTTGGCGCCCTCCTGCTCTACCTGCGTGTCACCGGGCTCCGGGTTGGGGGCAAGCGAGAGTTCCAACTTGGCCTGCTGGTCATCTATCGGCTTCATCGTAAGCCGGATTCCGCCATTCTCGCCCGCTTCGGACGAGCCCACTACCTGCTTGATGGCTTGAGTCGCGTCGGCGCTTATCGTAAGCATTGGCTACTCCCTTCGGCGTGTCCCCGCGGCACCCTGCCGGTCCGGGGTCTCGGACGGCCCGTTTCGGTTACGAGCCTGCCTGGCTAAGTCAGAGGTTCCTCTTACCCCCATGTTGGGTCCGCGCAAACTAGACCTACAGAAAAAGTCTGGGGGCCAAAGGCCGGATATGCAAACGGTCGCCCGGTTGCCGCCGCACAACGCTGCTGGTGTACCCTTACCCGTCATGCGAAAGCGCCTTTGCCTCCTTCTGCTCGTCCTGCTCCTGGCGGGCGCGGCTTGCAACAACGACGAACCGCCGGCAACCTCGGCTGCTTCCCCTTCTCCGTCGCCCTCCCCCTCCCCGGAGCCGGAGCCCGTCCGGTGTCCGTTGACCGGGGTCGAGGCGCCCGACGGACTGGACCTGGACCGCCCCGCCCTGGCGTTTAAGATCGACAACCACCCACGGGCTCGCCCGCCGGCCGGCCTGGAGTCGGCGGATATTGTTTACGAGGAGTTGGTCGAGGGAGGCCTCACCCGATTCCTGGGTATCAACCACTGCGGCGACGCCGAGGACCTGGGCCCCACGCGCAGCGCCCGCGAAGTAGACCCCGACATCCTGGTGCAGTATTCGCCGGTACTGTTTGCTCACTCCGGCGCGTCGCCGAACAACTTGAGGAAGTTGCGTGCTACCGCGGGAATCGTCGACGTATCCCACGGGGTAGCCGGACCCGCCTACTCACGCCGGCGCGGCCGGCCGGCGCCGCACAACCTGTTCACCTCGACCGAGCGTCTTCGGTCCCTGCCGGCAGCACAGGACGTCAAAGGCCCGCCGGAAACCGGCCTGGTGTTCGACCCCGACTTGGGCAAGAAGCCCGAAGAGTCTCCGTCTCCGGCCGAATCGCCGGCAGCCGGCTCAAAACCGGAACCTGCGGCCGCGGCCGGCAATTCGGTTTCGTTTTCCTACTCGGGCGCTGCAGCGGTCAGCTACACCTACGACCCCGAAACCCGGCGCTACCTGCGAGCTATAGGGGGCCAGCCGCACCTGGCGGCGACCGGCGAGCAGCTGAGCGCAACCAACGTCGTGGTAATGAAGGTGGCGGTCAACCGATCCGGCTCATCGCCTCACATAGCTGTAGCCGGTTCGGGTGAAGCCATCGTTTTGCGCAACGGCGAGACGATCCGCGGCGAGTGGATCCGCCCGTCCATGACCGATCAGACGGTCCTGGTGGACGCAGCCCGCAAACCGATTCCCCTGGCGCCGGGTAACACCTGGATCAACCTGCTGCCCAACGACCGCCCCGCCACCGTCGAGTAGCGCCGGTCGCTCCTAGGCGGAGGGCTCCTTGCTGTCGCCACGCGAAGCGCCGGCGGCCCCGGGCAGGCGCACCAGCGTACCGGCCGCTACGACCAACCCAGCTACCAATCCGAAACCGTTCAGGCCGGTCGTGTACGCTCCCAGCGCGTCGTGGGAGACGGCCAGTATCAGCGGTCCCACTGCGCTGGCCGCAACTACCGTACCCATGACCACCCCACGAATCTCCCCGATGACCGACGTTCCGAACCAGCGCGGGAGCAGCGTGGCCTCAACGGTGCGGCAGCACGATCCCGCCGCGCCCAGGACCAAACCGTAGGTAATCACGGACAAACCGGGCTGCACGAACTGCACCAGCATCGGGGCAGCCGCCACCAGGCTGGCCGAGCCCGCTATGACCAACCGCGGCCGGAGCCGATCGGCGAGCCGGCCGAAACCCAACGCGGCCACGGCGGCAGCCACCGTCTGCGGTATGAAGTTGGCAGCCGCTTCGGTGGCGGTAAGGCCGCGCTCGGTAAGCAGGGAAATCTGGTGAAACATCAGGCCGGTCCCAACCAACGCCGAGGCCGCCACCCCGGCGGCCACTACCCAAAAAGCCGGATGGCGCAGCGCCAGCCGAACGTCCGGATTGCCCTTAGCCGCCCCCCTCGGCTGGCGCTGCGCCACCGGAGACACCGGAGCGCGTCTGGGATCCTTTACTACCCAGCGTCCTACCGGCAGCAGCACTGCCCACACCACCAGCGCCAAGCCGATGTAGGTTTGTCGCCACCCCCACGCCGATATCCACACTGCGGCCACCAACGGCACCAACGACATCGTGGCCACACCGAAAGCCGATTTCAGGCCGATCGCAGTCCCCCGGTTTCGGTCAAACGAAACTGCGACCGAGGTGGAGGCGGTGAGCGTCAACGCCCCCTGCCCAAGCATGCGGATGGCGGCGAAGCCCATAACCAAGGTGACAAACCCCATAACGCCGGCCATGGCAAACAGCGCCGCGCCGAAAGCTCCGCCGAACGCCATGGTCGCCCACCGCAGACCACGGCGGTCAATCAGACGACCCGCCAGCGGCATGGCAAGAGCGCCCAAACCGGTACCGATCATGTAGCCGACCGAAAGTGCAGAACGCGACACATCCAAGTCATCGATGAAATGGTCCACGAAGACCGAGATACCCACGGTTTGTCCCGGGGCGGTCATAAGCTGAATGAGAACCGCAGCCGCCAGCACGGCAAAGGGGCTCCGCCAGCGCCCGAGACGGCCCTGCGGCGACCCAGCTGGTTCTCTGTCGGTTGACGGCGTTGCGGTTTTGGACGGCGTAATTACGGCATCTCCTTGAAGCAACGGATCAACGCTAACGCGCGCTCACGGCACATCGGCGTGCTAGAAATGAAGTCGGTTAGTTTGGCACTTGGCTGCCCCGAACGGTGCCCGGCCCCGGTAAATCTTTTTGACAACCGACCACAATCGACTCTATCGCAGTCCGCTAATAGCGTTACGTTTCGTTTCGAGGGGCTCGAGAATGAAAAAGACCGACCCATGATCGGATGGCGCTCTTTTATACTCAAACGGGTCCTGGCCCGCTTCCGGGTGGGCGAGGATGTCCTGCGCCATCTCTCTACCTTCCAGCGCCTGGGCGAGAGCCTGGAAGCCACGCCGCCGGGCGAGATGCTTCCCGTAGGGTTGCGAACCCTCCTGCGGGCGGTCCGCACCAGGGGAGCCGTGCAGATCCGGCCGGGCTGGATATGGCCCTTCTGGGTGGAGCAGCAGATCTCCCCCGTCTCGGAAGCCTTCCTCCCCCGCGGCCACCTGCCGTTCATGAGCAACATGACCAGGCGAAACTGGACGATGGTGGGCGCCGTCGATTCCGAGTGGGAGGCGATCGTGGACGAGCGGGGGCTGCTTACGCCCTGGTTCGATGGATGGTCGCTGGATTGGTGGGTCGGCACCCGTGCAGGCTGGCAATTTCCCAGCAGGGAAGATTCGGTTACCCAGGCACTGGTCGACTCGACGCCGGTCGTCAAGACAACCATGCCGGTCGGGTCGGGAGAGGTCGAGCACCTCGCCTGGTGCCCCCTGCAGGAGGACACGGCGGTGGTCGCCATCCGCAACCAAACCGACGAGACTCTCGACTTGGCGCTGGCCATCCGACCCTACAATCCAGAAGGGCTGGCCGTCGTCGAGTCGCTGCTGATAGACGGACCGACCGTCATGCTCGACGGGCGTCCGGCCTTGTTCCTGCCCGAGACCCCACAGCGGACGGTGGTATCGAACTTTCGTGACGGCGACTGCGCTTCGGCGGTCGAAGCGGGCTCCTACGGGCCGCCATCCAGCGGACTGGTTGAGGATCACGCCGGGATGATTCAGGCGGCTTTCGTGTACGAGGTGCCGCCCGGCGAAGAGCTGCGGTGCGCCATCCCGCTTTCCCACGAAAGGCGGGTCGAAAAGCGCAAGCGGCTCCCGAAAGGTCTGGTTGCGAAAATCCCCGCCTCGAATCCCGAGGAAGTGTCGCTCGAGTGGAAAAGCGCACTGTCCGAGGGGATGCAGGTGGCGCTGCCCGATCGCCGCCTGCAGGAGGCGCTCGACGCCAACCGGGCATACATGCTGCTATTTCACGACGGCGAAGAGATAACGCCGGGTCCCTACACCTACCACCGTTTTTGGTTTCGGGACGCCGCCTACCAACTGGCGGCCATGACCCGATGGGGTTTCACGGACCAGGTCGAAAAAGTCATCTCCACCTACGCCTCCAAGCAACGCCGGGACGGTTTCTTTTACAGCCAGTGGCGTGAGTGGGACTCCAACGGCGCTGCGCTTTGGACAATCGCCGAGTATTACCGGCTCACCAAAGACCGCAGTCTCGTCGACCGCTTGAAGCCCTCCATCGTCAAAGGAGCCCGCTGGATAGACGGGATGCGCAACGAGCGCATTCACGACCCAAATGTGAAGGGCCTGCTGCCGCCCGGAGTTTCCGCAGAGCATCTGGGACCGTTCGATTACTACTACTGGGACAACCTTTGGTGCTGGAGGGGACTGCTCGATGCGGCTTACCTGCTGGACGCGATCGGCGACCAGAAGCAGGCGGAGTCGGTGCGCTCGACAGCGGTGCGTTTACAGGACTCCTTCCTGGCGTCGCTGCGCAACGCGTCGGCCAAGATAGGCAGGAGCGTCATTCCGGCCGGCCCCACCAGGGGAATAGATGCAGCGATGATCGGTTCGCTCGCCGCGTGCTACCCGCTAAACCTGTTGCGAGCTTCCGACCCTTGGATTCAAACAACGGCGCAGGTGATCCGGGATGAGTTTTGCTTGGGCGAGGCCTTCTTTCAGGAAATTTCGCATACGGGTTTGGGTACTTATCTGACCCTACAGCTAGCCTTCGTGGAGCTGGAAGCAGGAGATTACCGCGCCTGGGAGCGGCTGCGGTGGCTCCTGGATAGTTCGACGGAAACCTTCACATGGCCGGAGGCTATCCACCCTCGCCTCGGGGGGGGATGCATGGGAGACGGGCATCACGGTTGGGCGGCCGCCGACTTCTTATCTTTCGTCAGAAACGTTCTGGTGCGGGAGTCCGCGGAGGGGGAGCTGGCGCTTTTGACCCTGCTCCCCCAGGAGTGGAAAGGCAAGCCCATACGGGTGCAAAACGCTCCCACCCATTTCGGCGAGGTCAGCTTCGAGGTGAGCTGGGAGGACGGCAAAGCAATACTGCGGTGGGAGAAGTCGTCGGAGACCGCAACCGTCACGGTACCTTCGCTTTCCGGCAGCTGGAGCTCCCGGGACAAACAGGGAACCGTGGCTTTCGATGCCGCGCCGCAATGAATCAAGACCCGGCCCGTGCTTTGGCCCTCCTACGCTTTCTGCGTCGCACCTGATAACTCAGGTACTCCCAGGCGGCAGTGCCCAGCATGGCGCTTTTGAGGATGAACCCCAGTACGGGATTGCGGTACTTCTTCTCCTTGGTCATGTGCCAGAGGCCGGAGCAGACGAAAGCTACCCGCCTACCGCCCACCTCGCCGCACCTGGAGTTAAGGGCGGCTTCGATCTTGTAACCGTGCGCGTCCTCGTCATTTAACGACTCGAACAGTTGCCTGCGCACCGCCCGCTCACCGGTCAAAATCGGTAGAAATTTCAGAAAGATCGGGTTCAAGGTCGGGCCTCGATCGAAGAGCCCACAGCTCATGTCCGCCCCTTGCTCGAGCTCGCGCACCAGCCGCTGCAGGTGCTCGTTGCGCAGGCCGATCAGGTCACCGTCGAGAAAAAGCAGCACGTCCGCATCGGTCGCGCTCACACCGGCGGACATGGCTTCGCCTTTGCCGGCAACTGTAGCCGGTACAACTCGCGCTCCGGCTTCAGCAGCCACCGCGGCGGTCTCGTCGGTCGAGAGGCTGTCCACAACGATCACCTCATCTACGCAGTGGCAGTCCAGCGCCACCTGCACCACGTCCTCAACGGTCGCTCCCTCATTGTAGGCGGGGATGATGGCGGCTACCTTCATT
>JBBDRQ010000057.1:0-4449 GCA_040905365.1 Actinomycetota bacterium | reverse complement strand
GGATTACCGTTCCAGAAAATATATTTCTTGGTTTAACGGCTCATGAATGTGGGATGAATGGATAGCGGCATCGACTTCCATGCCCTAAAACTAACCCAATTCACGGCAATGATCTATGTCTATTGCCGGTAAATTGCGTCTATGCAGCATCATTTCAACGGCGCTTCATCCGGGACCTTTTCCATTAATCGGAACAAGGTCGAACTGGCGCTCTCGGCCGGCGCCGCGTTGGGTCAGGCCGGCGTAAGCCCGCCCTTGAGGGGGCGGTCCTGCCCCGCTTCGTCACCGTTGGTTGGAGATCACGTCGGCGGGCGCGGGGTGGGCACCCGCCAGGGCGCGGAAGCGGGGGCTGGTGGCAAGTAGGTGGTCGTAGGTGCCGGTGGCGGTGATGTGGCCGTGGTGGAGGAGGTAAATGCGGTCGCAGTGGTGGAGGCTGGTGAGGCGGTGGGCGATGAGGATGAGGGTTTTGCGGTGGTGGAGGTCCGCCACCGCCTGCATGACGGCCGTCTCGGTGACGGTGTCCAGGGCGTTGGTGGCTTCGTCGAGGACGAGGAGGTCCGGGTTGTGGTAGAGGGCGCGGGCGATGCCGATGCGCTGGCGCTGGCCGCCGGAGAGGCGTACGCCGCGCTCACCGACGACGGTGGCGTAGCCGGCGGCAAGCTCGGTGGTGACAAACTCATGCAGGTTGGCGGTGCGGGCGGCACGTTCCACCGCGGTGTGGTCGATCTGGTTTGGGGCAATACCGAGGGCGATATTTTCGGTGACGGTAGCGTCGGCCAGGAAGATGCTCTGCGGCACGTAGCCGAACATCGCGGCGATCTGTCGCCGGGGCTCCGCCGGTGCGTCGTTGACGGTGACCGTTCCGGAGGTGGGTGCCAGCAGCCCCAGGATGATGTCCACCAGGGTGGTTTTGCCGCAGCCGGTGGTCCCCACGAAGGCGATCGTCTCGTTGCGGTGAAGCTCGAGACTCACGTCGCGGATGACGGGGATGTCGGAGCCGGGATAAGAGAAGGAGACGCCGGAAAGGCGCAGGGTGTGGAAGGTGGGAGTCGCGTCGGGGGCAGCGGCGGCGGCCGAGCGCGCGGCATCGTGCGCGGGGGAATCAGGCTCCTCGGCGGCCAAATCGGTACCGGTCAGGTCGCGGCTGAGGTTGTCTACGGTGTGGGCAAAGTAGCGCGCCTGGGCGACGCTGGAGTACACCGATTGGATGGCGGGCATCAGGCGGTAGCCGGCCAGGGCGTATACCGCCAGGATCGGGAGCGCGTCGGCCATCGTACCCCGCAGCGATACAAGGATCAGGATGAGGGCGATAATGAGACCAAAGGCGATCGCCTCCAACATATAGCGGGGTACGGTGGCGTAGGTCTGGAGCCACGCCTCAGCGGTGGCGTGTTCCCGAGCGGCACCGGCGTAGCGCTCGGCGTAGCGCCCTTCCCGCGCGAGCACCTTGAGCTCCTTGATCGCCCCAAACGCCTCCCCCGCCACGGAGAAGCGCTCGCCGTTGGTCTCCCAGTGAGTTCGACCCAAACGGCTCAAACGGGGACGGGCAAAGAGGTAGACCGCGGTATACGCCACGGACAACAGCCCCACGGCGGCGATCGCGATCAGCGGGCTGGTGATAAGCAGAAAGAGGAGGATTCCCACCACCAAGATCCCCTGCGCCACCGCGTCGATCGCCGGGCGGAGCACACCGTTGACCACCTTGTCGATCTCGTTGAGGAGCCCCTGGGAGAGACCGGCGGAGTTGCGGTCGATGTGAAAGGCGTACGGCTGAAAGAGGTATTGCCGGAACAGACGCAGACTCAGGGTGTAGCGGCGCATTCCCGCAAAGCGGTGGATCCCGTGGAGGGTGAGCACCTTGGCCACGTTGCTCAGAAGGATCAGAAGAAAGACGCCCGCCCCCGCACCAAGGAGGAAGCTCCGCGGTTCCGGAGATCCCAGTCGGCGGTACAGCTCACCGGTTATGCCGTCGCCCAGGGCGCCGGGATCGGATACAAGGCGCATAAACGGCCCAAAGGCGGCGATGCTTGCCACCGACAGGAGCGCCGAGCCAATGGTAAGGAGTAAGAGAAGCACCAGCCGCCGCCGCTCACGGGGGGTAAGCAGGCGCAGGAGCGTGAGCAGCGGTTTCATCGGCGGCGTCCCCGGCCCAGCAGGTGGTACACGGATCGCAGGCGGTGGGAGACCCAGGCGTTGGGGCGCAGACCCAGGAGCAATGAACTACCGAGCACCCGGGCCCGGAGGGATATCAAGGGATGACAGCAGAACAGAAGCAGTCGCGTTCGGGGTAGCGTATTATAGATTCTTCGCCTCCATGAGACGGTGTATGCGGCCTGTTCCACAACCTGCAGAGCGAGAGACCACGTTGAGTTGATGATTCCAGCCATTGCCATTGCTCGGAGTTTTCCCAGAGGGTAGGATGCCCGGCAGTACCGGTAGAGGTCGATCCGGGCAGCCGGGCCATGTGTACGGGAGGGAGTCATGGTCAGAGTAATGCTTCCAAGGCGGCGACGATAGAAGTAGACACACGGCGCTATCGCCACCGTCCGCTGCGAAGACGTGAGCAACATGGGCATAAGAAACGCATCTTCGGCACATGGCCTATTGGAAAATCGTAGAGTGTCAAAGAGCTCCCTTTGGTAAAGGGCCGCCCACACAGCTGTACGCAGTTCCCCATTGATAAAAGCCCGCAACGTCTTGCGAGGGCCCATCACCTGGTCCGGAGTAGCTCTCAACGGATGGGGAAGGTCGTAGTGCGGGGCGATAAGCTGGTTTTCATAGTGACCGGCCATCACGATGGTAGCGCGATAGCGAAGAGCTGCTTCCACCAACGTCTTGAATGCCTCTGGATGCAGCGTATCGTCGGCATCGAGAAAGGTGATGTACTCGCCGCGGGCGTGATCAAGACCGTAGTTTCGTGCGCCTGAAGCATGGGAGCGCTGACACCGAAATACACGAATCCGGCGGTCATGCGAAGCGAACCGCTCGGCGATGGTTTCGGTTTCGTCGGTAGACCCGTCGTTAACCAGTAGAAGCTCGTAATCCTGATACGTCTGGCAGCCGACCGAATGGATGCAGTCACCGAGGTACTGCTCTACGTTGTGCATCGGAACGATGATAGAAATCATCGTGGCGTGAAACGCTCAATCCATGCCATCGTCGCGGCTTCGGTGTATAACGGGATGCAGACGGAAACCATAGTCCTACTCTAATGCTTTTTGAGTAGGGCTACTTCCCATAATGCCGGCCCCACCGGTGACCAGAACCGGGCCATATGATGCTACGGAGAGGAGGGTTTGGGGGATAGGTTGAACTTGCGCTTTCGGTCGGCGCTGGGGGTCCGAGGGGAGGCGCAAGACCGCCCTTGAGGGGGCGGCCACGCGGCTCAACTCACCGTCACCTGCAGGCCGGCCCGGTTCAGGCTCAACTCCACAACCCGTGCACCCGAAGCCCCGGACGCAGTCGTGCTGGCCCCGTTGGCCTCCGTCACATCGCCGCCCGCCGCTCGCCCCGCGGCCCACGCTTCCAGGCCCGCTCGGAGGCGATCGGTTGCCGTGGCGTCGGAGGAGACGAAGAAGGCATACCCGCCGCCGCCGGCGCCCAGCAGCTTCATCGCCTGGTAGTTTTCGGCGACGCCGGGCGCACGCAACATCTCGTCGATCTCGGCATTGGTAGTGCTGGGATGGATCAGCCGGTTCTCTTTCCAGCTCTCCCGCACCACCCACGCCAGGCGGTCGATGTCGCGCAGGGAGAAGGCGTCCCGGGCGGCGTCCGCCAGGGAGCCGATCCGGCGGACGGTGAAGAGGCTTGCCGGGTTCATGCTGTTGTAGCCGTCCACCACCTCTTCGAGAATGTTCCGGGCCAGGCGCGTCGCACCGGTGTAGAACAAGGTGTAGCGACCCACCGCGTCGGGATCTTCAAAGAGCCACGGGTCCAGCTGGTAGACGGCCAGGTCCGGCCGCAGTCCCGGCGGGCTTACCGCGTATTTGACGCCTCCCGCTACCCCGCCGATTTGGTCCTGCCAGCCACCGCCGGTGGTGAGCATCTGCTCCATCTGCAGTACCTGGCGGTAGAGCTCACCGGTGTTGATGTGACGTTCGTCAAACACACCGAAGAAGCGCTCCAGCGCGGCTAACAGCACCGCTCCCAGGATACTCGAGGTCCCCAGTCCGCTGCCCTTGGGTACCGCCGCCAACAGGGTCACTTCCACTCCGCCGCCAATCTCGCCGAGCACATCGATGAGCGTCTTTCCTGGGTGGTTGGACTGGGTAAATCCAAGGATACACAGCGCCGCCCGCGGCAGGGCAAAGGGCACCATCGGGTTCCGGTAGTCCTCCAGAGCGGCAAAGCTCGTGACCCGCTCGCCCTCCCCGAGGTCGATCGAATGAAACCGAATCTCCGGCTCTGCCACAGGGCGACAGAAGACCTGAATAGGAGGTTGTCCGTTCA
>JBBDRQ010000056.1:0-26389 GCA_040905365.1 Actinomycetota bacterium | reverse complement strand
AGGTCTCCTCTCGAGTACCTGTCAGCCCCTGCCCTACAAACTTGCCGGGGCACCTACCCTAATCCCCTCTCCGGCTCCCATGTCCGGCTGAATATTAACCCTCCGAGAACGATAGTCTAGCTGACTCTAAGCGGTCAATTGCTATTTTTCTCGCGCCGACGGTGGCAAAATAGGGAGTGTCCGGGGAAGGGGACCGCTACTCCCACCGCACAAGCTCCTCCAACTCCTGGACATCGAAGAACCTCAAAAGCTCGACGGCCGCCGTCCTCACCTCGTGGTCCGCGCTGCCCATGGCGTCTGTGAGGATCGTCCTCGCATCCTCCGCCAGCGCCAGCAAACTGGTGCTGTCCTGTTCCAAGGACAGGATCATTCCCAAGCACTTGACTGCTCGCTCGGCGTAGGACTCGTCCAGCTCCTTAAGGCGCGCCACCACCGGCACGGCGCCTTCGATCCTCACGCCCATCTCCAGCACAGAGGTCAGCTGCGTAAGCGACCAAGAGTCGTCCAGCTTGCCGGAGGCAAACCACCACCCGAACGCCGAGAGCTCGTCGAAGTAGTCCCCTGGCGATTTCGCTTTCTTCGCCGGTGCCAAACGCCTCTCCCACAGGGTCCGCATCCTCAACAGCAGGTCGCGCGGAATCTTGCCCTGCTGCTGGCCTTGTTGACCCTGCAACGACCGTCCTACGAACGCAAGGGCGTGACGCCTGAGCTTCGGATGCGCCGACGCGAAAAACTGCTGGAGCAGGCCCGAGCGGTCCAACGCCAACCGCCCCCGCAAGTAGAAAACCATGAGGTGTTCGGCCAGCCGGCTCTCCGGCGTCGGTACGTTGGCGGGCCTGTCGTTGTAGCGGCCGATCAGCTTCACAGCCCTCTCGTAGTCCTCGCCGAGCACATCCAACAGGTAATCGTAGGGAGGGCAAAAGCTGATGTGCGCCTCCCAGGCCGCGTCCCGCAGGTACTCAAGTTTGGGATCGGTCGGAAAGATCTGCCGCAACTTGCTGTTGCCCCAGTTGGGGTCGAGCATCAGCATCCAGGCAAACCACCGTCCGTACACCGCCCGAATCGCCGCTTCCGGCTCTTTTCGAGGGTCCAGGTGGGCTTCGAAAACCTCCAGAACTTCGGGAATCTCGTTGAGCCCGCGGTTCATCCGCTGCCGGGCGTCGGGGCTCGATTCAATCTGACGGCGGACCCACAGCGCATAGCGCACCGTTGCGTGCATCGCCTCTCCGCGCACGCTGGACGAGGAGCGCACCGATGCCTCCGCCGCTCCCGAGGCGGAGGCATCGGACGGATCGGGGTCGTCGGTCAGAGGCCTGACGATATTCCAAGCAGCTTGCCGGTACACATCCGGAATCTGAGCGGGACCCTGCGTAAATCCCCGGGACATCAAACGCGCAATCTCGAGCCGAGCCGGTCTCCACCGGGCCGCCTGCTTGCCCGGTTTGACCGAAACCGCCCACCGGCACAACTCCAAAACCGGCTCCCACTCAAACGCGGTGCCCTCCGCGGCTTCGTGCAAGCCCCGCACGACCGCCCACACGTAAATAGGGTCCTGCCCAACAAAACTCGCCGCGCCTTGAGCGAAGCGAACGGGCTCCGAGGCCACCACCGCCGAGAGCTTGCGGGCAAAACCCTCGACCATAGGGTTGCCCAGGCCCGGACTCGGTTCAAAAGAATGGGCGAAGCTCACAATCTCCGCCACGTCCAGATCGTGCAGGTCCTCGGCCTGCAACGGCGTGGTGGGATCGGTGCGAGTAGCATCCACCGGCGATACGAACTCGGCATTTACCGGCTTACCCACCTGCTCGGACAGCGTTTCGTAGCGCTCCAGGTGCTCGCCCGAGAGCCACTCCGACAGCAGGTGGAGCCGCTTTAGCTTCCACCGATCCCGATAGTCGGGACCGCCGGCGCCGTCCGAAGATGCTTGAGCCGACTCGGGGTCGGATTCCCACACCTCGAGATCCGGACCTTCGCCCACCCAGTCCAAAACCGCCGCCCGCTGCTCTTCGGAAAGCCGGTCAAAGTGGTCCTGCGCCAGCAGCAGGTATTCGCGATGAAGGTGCGGCTCGTGAAACAGGTGCCGGTCCACCACTCGCCGCTCGATCAGACCTTCCGCGTGGTCCGGCCACACCCTCATGATGTGCAGAGCGACCCGCTGGAAGACCAGCCATCTGCGCTGCTCCAAAACCTTGACCAGCTCGGGAACCGCATCGGGTTCTTCCCGCGCGATCTGCTCCACCGTGTCGACCAGCGCCGTAACCAGGGGATCCTTCAATGTCTTGTCCAAGTTCTGCTCGTGAGGGTGTACCGCGGGGCGCCACAAGTGGGAATAGTCCCTGGGATGCTGGTGTTCGCCGGGCTCGCCGGACAGCTCGATCGCGGATTCGAGCACATCGGCCAGCAGGCTCAAGGTCCCCATGGGATCGGCACTGACCAGCGGCTTTAACTGCTCGGCCAGAATCTGCTCGTACTGATACTTGCCGAACCGCGCGCGCGGCTCGGGCGCAACCCACTCGGTATGCCTGGCCGAAGCAGGGTCGTGCGGCTCCAGCTCCAACAGTGCCGCCGCCAGTTCCAGCGCCTCGGTGGTACTGCCTCCCCTAGCCAAGTGCGTAACCAGCTCTCCAAGCTTCTCGGGCAGATGCAACAGATACTTCGATTGCAGCCACTTACGGGCCTTTGACACGAAGTCGGCTGCCAGTTCCGCAGGCAAGGCCAGCGCAACCCCGGCCAGGTCCTCGTGCACCAAGACGTTGTCGGTCTCCGGAACCGACAAAGCAACCCGGGCGACTTCCTCGGGGTTCAGCGAAGCCATACGCGCCAGGTACTGCGACTCCGGCCACGGCGGCGAAGAAATGGTTCCCTCTACGAAGTCGAAAACCGGCTCAGGGGGCCTTTGAAACATGCCAGCTTCGTGGAGCGGAACAACCCACGCCGGATTCTGCAAGTTGTCGAAAAAGTGCCGTCGCTGCAGCGCGTTCGAGATGAGATCGCCGACCTTCTCCACCTGCTTGTCGGTGGGCGCAGGCGCGAACTTCAACGCGGCCGCCATCCCCTCCGGATCCGTGACCGGTGCCTTCACCATGCTTCCCTGCTTTATGTAGGCCGCCGGCCGGCCCTCCACCGTTGCGGCGCCGTCCATCATCGGAAAACGAACCCTGGGCGACCCGCCAGCCACTACCTTGTTCGGTTCAAAGCTGCGCCACAAAGCTGCACTAAGCCGGCGCGTCGCCGTATCCACGGGGTTGCCGGCAATCACCACCTCGGTGGTCGCCGAAAGCAGAAAGTCCATCGCCCCCAACATTCCCGCCGACTCGACAAATCGAGCCCCCAGGTGAGCCGGAACCGCGTGAAGCCCCTCTGCCGCTCGCCGTTCGTACAACGAGTTTCCGGTCAACACCCCCAGCCTCTGCAGGACGCTGCACGCCGCCGCGTATCCGGACGTAAGCTCGCCGTCGAAGAGTTCCTTGCGCCTCGGGATGATACCGTCGCCTTGATCGGTCGCGAACGGGCCGGGTTGGTCCGAATCCCAGAATCGGTCCAGGATCTGCCGGCACATCTGCTCGCAGTGCAGCGCCCAGTCGGTTTCGAACGTGGTTTCCCACAGCGTGAACAAGCCTTCGGCCAGAAACGCATAATCTTCCAGCAGTGCCGGCGTGACCGCACCTCGCTCGTCCACGCTGCGGAACAACCGCTGCCGCCCGGAATCCCAGTGCCGCGCCAAAATGTAGGATGCCGCCCGCCGAGCGGCCTCCACCAGGTGCGGCAGGTCGAGTGCAGCTCCAACCTCGGCCAGGGTCCCGACGGCCAGGCCGTTGTACGCCGAGATGATCTGTTCGTCCCGCGCCGGCGGTGTTCGGTCGGAACGGGCCTTGAGCAGCGCCGCTTTCACGGGTCCGGGGATCCGCTCTTGCGTGGCGCGCAAAACGTTGCGGCCGGCAAAATTGCCCCGCTCGGTTGCTCCGAACATCTTGGAAGAACCTTCGGACGCCTCCTCCAGCTCGGCCGGTGTCCAGGTGTAATAGCGGCCAGCCCGACTCCCGGACCCGGCGCCGATACCTGCGCAAAACGCTCCGCCAGGGTCGGCGAGATCCCGCAACAAGAACTCACAGCTATCCAGCGCCACCTGCTTGCTCAGCGGTTCGTCCTTTAGCTGCCATGCGTGTAGATAGGCTCGGGCAAGCATCGCGTTTTGGGCAAGCAGCTTCTCGAAGCGGGGCACCGACCAGTCATCTTCCACACTCAGACGGTGAAAGCCGCCGCCCACCTGGTCGTAGATGCCCCCCAGGGCCATCTGCTTGAGCGTGGTTTCCGCGACCTGCTTGGCCCGAGGCACTCCTCTGGACGCGATCCTCAGCATGAAGTCGACCGCCGCGGGAGCAGGCGTCTTCGGAGCCCGGCCAAAGCCGCCGTGCTCGTCGTCGAAGTGCGCCTGTAGGGCAAAAACGCCGCGCTGCAGGAATCCGGCGGTTACCGGCTCCGCCTCGGCCAAAGGCGCTTGCTGTTCTTTCAGATGCTCCATCAGTTGGGAAGCGCTGGCGAGCACCTCCTCGCGCTCTTCCGCCCACAGGCGCACAACCTCCTTGAGGATGGAGCTAAACGCCGGAACCTCTTTATTGCCTATAGATGGAAAGAACGTGCCGCCGTAAAAGACCATGCCCTCAGCATCGGTAAACAGGGTCATGGGGTGGGTCGGCTCGCCGGCCAGGGCAGCCAGCACGGGCACGTAGTGCTGCTCGACATACGGACGCTGTATAGAATCGACCTTCACGCACACAAAATGCTCGTTGAGGTAGGAAGCGATCCCCTCGTCCCGGAACGACTCCTCGTCCATACGGGCACACTCGTGACACAACCCGCAGCTCACCGAGAGCAACACCGGGCACTTCAGCGCCCCGGCGCGCTCGAACGCCTCCTTGGACCAACCCCACCAATCTACGGGTTGGCCGGCCTGCCGCTTGAGATATGCGCTGGTCTCGGCGGCCAGGTTCTTGTCCGAAGGACCTTTCTCAGCAGTCATCGATGGCAGCGTATAGCGATTCTGGACGCAAATCGGGCGCAGGGTAACCCTGCGCCCGATTTAACGAGGTCCTAATTTACGGTGTCGTAAACGTTGTTGTGAGCACTGCGCTGCAGAGGAATCCGGTACGACGTGGTCCGTGGCCCCGTCCTAGTGCCCGCCTTAGCCGGAAGAGCGTTGAGGTCGCTAGCCTTCGGATACGACGAGTGACGGGTGGAGTAGACGGACCGGTTGCCGGCCGAACCCCCGCCCGAGGTCAGCGCGTGACCTAGAGCCTTGGTGCTAATACCGCTGGATTTGCCTCCGGCCCCGGTAGGCGCCGCGTAGGAACCCCCGAGCGCGGCCTGCAGTGCCGCCGTGCTGATACCCGAGCCGCTTCCCCCGCCTGAGCCTGAAGCCGGCGCGCTGGCGGGAGCAGGTGCCTGCTGTGCCTCCTCACGCCTCTTGAGCTTCGGACGCTTCAACGCCATTTCATCCTCCTCTACTTCACTTACGACTTAATCCTAGAAGTTGATCCTAATCTACCGCTGCGGCGAACGTCAGGTTACTCCTATTGCGGATCACCTGCGGGACGGGATGCGGACTTGTCGGCTGCCGCATCCTTGATGCTGCCGTCGTGCTTGCCGAGCTTGCCATCCATGGCCAGCTGCGACTTCCAGGCTTCCTTGAACTTGCTCGCCGCCTCCCCACGGTCGAAGGTGGGCTCGTTGGTCTCGGCAAAAGCGGAGAAACCTACACCGGCGCTGGGGTCCCCGCCCTGCGCCTGAAACGTAGTTCCTATGGCGTCGTCATCGGCGCTGAAGTGGGAGGGTGCGCAGCAGCCGCCCTCGTCTTCTTGGCCCAGACGGTCTGCGGAGTCCATCTGGCCGGACATGGACCATAGGGCGCGCAGTGCTGCTCGAGCATTAGCTGCGTCGTCTTCAGGCATATACGACACTCCTTCCGGTTGGCCGGTCAAACAACCGGTCAAACAATAGGCGGCTCTTGTAAAGTCTATGTATCAATCCTAACGGTTGACCGGACTTATAGGTAGCCTGACGCTGAAAGCGAACCCCGGTCCAATACCTCGATCGTGTCTCCGACCCCGATACATCCGCCGGCTACTACGTCTGCACGCAGACCGCCGCGACCGGCAAGCGCTTCGCACAAACCCCTGGCAGTGAGCGACTCCAGATATCTGCAGGGTTCGCATGCACGCACTCCGAACAGGACCGCCTCCCCGACTCGAAACCGGCGCCCTATCAGTCCCGACAACTCGACCGAACGCGTGACGATATTGCGCCGGATATCGCCCGAACCAACAATAAGCCCACGGTCGATCAGCCCGGCGACCACCTCGGCTTCCAGCAGCGTCACCTGCTTTCCGGAGGGGTTTGGGTGATTCGACCAAGTGCCGGTGCCGTCGCAGTACCGATCCCCCGCCAGGCCCCGGCCCCGGATGGCTTCGACCCGGCCGACGCGGTCTAGCGTTGCTTTACGGGAGGAACCGACGTGTATAGAAACTACAGACCCTGGCGTCATAGTTGTCTCAGCCTAGCGCAGCCGCATGCGCCGCCGAGGCGCGGCGTAGGATCGAAACCGTCCATCGGGCGTAGCGTCGACCGCTGGCCGCGGCGGGTGGCCGGCCGAAGCAAAACCTTAGGAGAGCCTTGAGCACTAAAGACCTTTCGTACATCGCAATATTTGCTGCGCTGGTCGCCGCGCTGGGCCTGTTTCCGCCAATACCGGTACCGGTGATTCCCGTACCCGTTACCGCGCAGACGATGGGCGTCATGCTTGCCGGCAGCATTCTCGGCGCCAAAAGGGCCGGGCTCAGCATGCTGGTCTTCCTGGCTCTTGTCGCCCTCGGCATTCCTGCACTGTCGGGAGGGCGCGGCGGACTCGGAGTCTTTGCAGGACCAAGCGGAGGATTCCTTATCGGGTGGCCCATCGGGGCGTTCGTGATCGGCCTGCTCGCCGAACGCAGCTGGGACAGCTACAACGTGGTCAAAGGAGTTGCCTTCAACCTCCTCGGCGGGATCTGCGCCGTCTATGCAGTGGGCATACCGTGGTTGGCGGCCGCAACCAACATAGAGATGCATCAGGCGGCTGCGGGCTCCGCTGCCTTTCTGCCCGGAGACGCGCTCAAGGCGGTCGCCGCGGCGTGGGTGGCCGTAGCCGTAAGACGCGCCTATCCCTTGATCGACAGCGCCAGCGCCCGGTGAAGGTCACGACGGCAAGCCGAGCCAACCTGGTAGCCGGCCGCATTCTTGCCCAAAGCGAAGCCGCGCCGAACCGGGCTGCACTGGTAGTGGGCGACGACGTGATCACTTACGGATCCTTGCTTGCTCGAGCGCAACAGCTGCTTCCTACCCTCTCCGCTGCGGCGCCGGTGCCCCGGGTAGGGATCCTGACCTCCGATCCACGCCAGCTGCTGACTGCCTTCCTGGCCACGGGGATGGCCGGGGGAACCTGTATCGTCTACGACCCCACGTGGACTCCCAGCCAACAGCACGGTGTCTTGGCACGGGCGGGAGCCGACGTGATCGTGGCCGACCCGGCCGGCCGGCGCCGTCTACGCGGAGCCCCGGACCTACCTGCGATGATCGCCGAACCGGCCGGCCCGACGAGCGCCCGCGGCACGCCGGACTCAACCGCACGCGCCGCTTCCGACTTCTACGTCGGATTTACCTCGGGCACCAGCGGCGCACCCAAAGCGTTTTCCCGGAGCCAATCGTCGTGGCTCACGAGCTTCCGTCTCGCACAAGAGCAGTTTGCTCTTTCCGGGTCCGATTGGGTCCTGATCCCGGGGGCACTGCACCACTCCCTTTTTCTGTTTGCCGCTCTGCAGTCCCTGTGGATGGGCGCGACCGCCTGCATCCTGCGCCGCTTCGGGCCGCTGAGTCTAGTACGCGCGCTGCAGCGAAGCCCGATCACCCGGTTGTGGGCGGTGCCGACGATGCTCGCCGCCGCCGAACCCCACCTGGCTCGAGCGGGCACGGACGGTTTGCAGGGTGTGCGCGGCGTCTACTGCACCGGATCGGCGTGGCCGCCAGAGCAGCTTCGCCGGTGCCGGCAGATCTTCCCGGCAGCGGAAGTGGTGGAGTTTTACGGAGCCGGCGAGCTTAGCTTTGTAGCCTTTTCGTCCAGCCGCGACCGTGACCTCGAACCGGGGTACCTGCGGCCGTTCGCGGAGGTTGAGTTGAGCATTAGACCCGCGGACCCGCCGCGGCCCGGTCGCGAAGGGCTGATCTACGTACGCAGCCCGATGCTGTTCGACCGTTACCTGGGCCCGGAGCCGGAGAGCTTTGCCAGAGACCGCGACGGCTGGGTGACGGTGGGCGATCTGGGCAACCTCAACGGACAAGGAGCCCTTAAGGTAACCGGACGCGCAACCAGCACGCTGATCTGCGGCGGACAAAACCTTCAGCCCGAGCCCATCGAAGGCTGTCTCGAGCAGTTGGAGGAGGTCGCGGAGGCAGCCATCGTAGGGGTTGCGGACCCGCTGTGGGGACAAAAGCCGGTCGCGCTGGTGCGCTGGCGCTCCGATACGCAACCCCTCGCACGGCGCACACTGATGGAGCACTGCCGGCGGGAGCTGGGCGCCGGTGCCCGCCCGCACAACTTCCTACAGGTGCCGAGCATCCCACGCACGGCCGGCGGTAAGATTGCCCGCTCTCAGCTGGAGCGCGAGCTGTCAGCCGGCCGACTCACGACGCAAGGCATCACATGAGAGCGTCGCCTCCACAGCAGCAGGCGGCGGGAATCCGGATCAGCCGGGTCACTCACGCCTACGGCAGCCGCGCCGTACTGGAGGACGTGGACCTGACCATTACCCAACACAAGACCGCCGTCATCGGGGGCAACGGGTCGGGCAAGAGCACCTTCGCCCGTCTGATCAACGGCTTGGTCGTGCCAACCCGGGGGCGGGTGAGCGTCGACGGGATGGACACCGCGTCCCAGGGCAAACGGGTCCGCAGGCGAGTGGGGTTTGTGTTCCAGGACCCCGACGCCCAAATCGTATTTCCCACCGTCGCCGAGGACGTCGCATTCGGCCTCAAGGCCCGCCGCGAACCCCCAAACGCCATCGCCGAACGGGTCGCGGCCGTCCTCGATGACTACGGGCTGAGCGGCTACGCGGATCATCCGGCTCACCTGCTGAGCGGCGGCCAGAAGCAAATGCTGGCACTGGCCGCGGTGCTGGTGCTCGATCCCTCCTACGTCGTCCTCGACGAGCCCATGACCCTGCTCGACCTAAAGAACAAACGCCAGGTCACCGAGATGGTCCTCGCACTTCAACAGCCGGTCGTGCTGGCCACCCACGAGCTGGACATGCTGGGTGAGTTCGAACGCGTCGTGGTGCTCGACTCGGGGCGCATAGTCGCCGACGGGTCCCCCGCCGAAAGCGTCCGCACCTACCGAAGGCTGATGGATTGAATACTGCTCCGGCACTGGGCATGTACCTTCCAGGCGACAGCCTGCTGCACCGCGCCGGCCCGCGCACGAAGATGGGTCTGCTGCTGGCCGGCGGCCTGGCGGTGTCGTTTACCCGCAGTCCCTGGGTCCTACTGGCGGTCGTAGCCGCTGAACTGGCACTGTTCGTCTCCGCCCGAATACCCCTGAGGAAGGCTCTCCGGCAACTACGCGCGCTGGCGCCGTTGCTGGCGGTCGTCCTGGTCGCTCACGCATGGCTTGCAAGCTTTCAAACAGGCCTGATCGTAGATCTGCGCGTAGTCGCGTTGGTACTGGCGGCCACGGCCGTCACCTTGACCACCCGCATGAGCGAGATGCTCGCTCAGCTCGAAAATTTGCTGCAGCCGGCAAAGTACCTGGGCGTAGACCCGTCCAGGGTGGCGCTGGCCATATCCATGGCCATTCGCTTCGTGCCCCTGATTGCCCAAAAGGCGCAGCAGATCAGGGAGGCTCAACGGGCCCGCGGCGTCGAGCGCAGTGTGGTGGCGCTGCTGGTGCCACTGCTGGTCAAGACCCTGCAGATGGCCGACCAGACCGCCGAGGCCCTTCAAGCGCGAGGGTTGGATTAGCCTCCGCCTTGCTCTCCGTATCTATCCTCGAGCGCTCGGTGGCCCGGTAGGTCCACCACCGACTCAAAGCCCTGGAAGGAAACCAGACGGTCCCGGTGATCCCGCAAGGTGCCTTCCTTACGCAATAGCTCCAACACCTCCTGAATCGCCTTGGCTGCGGCAAACAGGGCGCTCAGCGGCGTTACTATAAGGTCGAACCCGAGTTCGTGCAGCTCGGCGTCGGACAGCAACGGAGTCAGGCCGCCCTCGATCATGTTTGCGACTTTGACCACTCCGCCGACCTCTGCGGCGACCCGCTGCAGATCCTCCACGCTTCGGGGCGCCTCGACGAACACAGCGTCCACCCCCAGGTCCCGGGCCCGTTGCGCGCGGAGGATCGCCTCCTCGATTCCCCGGGTGCTCAGCGCATCGGTTCTGGCCACGACGAACAGGTCTATTCCCCGATCTTTTTGGTCCAGCACCGCCTTTAGCTTGGCCAGCCAGTCGTCGCGCTCCACTACCCTCTTGCCGGCAAAATGGCCGCATTTCTTCGGCCACACCTGGTCCTCGAGAAAGATCCCGGCAGCCCCCGCCCCGTGCAGGAGCTCGGCCGTGCGAATGCAGTTGAGGGGGTTTCCGTACCCGGTGTCCGCGTCGACGATCACCGGGATATCGACGTTCGTACATACCCCTCGAGCTGTGTCGGTGACCTCGGTCTGAGTGAGGTACCCGAAGTCGGGAGCGCCGAGCCGCGCAGCGGAAACCGAATAGCCGGAGACGAACAGGACTTCGAAGCCTGCCTGAGCGGCCAGGCGCGCCGACATCGCGTCGTAGACGCCGGGCATGTTGATGGTCGCGCCCCCAGCCAGCTGGCGGCGGATCGTCTCGGCGGATGAGCTCAATACCTAATTCCTCGGTCGGGCCCCGGCGTTGCGGAGGTTTAGAAAGCGCCAAGCGAATATCCTAGTACCCATGTCCCTCATGGACCGACTCCGGCAGATCCGCCATTCACCACTGGATATCGCAATCGCCGCGGCGGTCGTGCTCATCGGTATGCCGGTAGTGCTGGCCGGCGCGATCGGCCTGGGCCTCTACCTGTACTTTTTCAAGTTGTCCCCCCCGGTAGCCATTCCCGAGCCCGAAGGCCTCACAGAAGCCCGATCCAGCAATATCTATGCGGCGGACGGCACGTTGCTGGCAGTGCTGCGGGGCGCCAACTACCGGGTGCCCATCGACTTCGACGACATGCCCGACCACCTGGTGCGGGCAACGATCGCCTCGGAGGACCGAAGGTTTTTCGAGCACAGCGGCTTGGACTTTGCGGCAATCATCAAGGCGTTGACCGAGTCACGCGGGGAAGATCAGCGGCTGCGCGGTGCTTCGACTATCACTCAGCAGTACGTCAGCACGGTCTTCGTCGGCAAAGAGCGCACCTTGGAGCGCAAGATCCGGGAGGCGCAGATGGCCAACCAGCTCGAGCGGGAGGTAGGTAAGGAGAAGATTCTCGAGCGCTACCTCAACACCATTTATTTCGGCGCCGGCGCCTACGGAGTCGAAGCTGCGGCCAACACCTATTTCGAGAAGACGGCGTCGGAGCTGACGGTTTCGGAATCGGCAATGCTGGTCGGGCTCATACCCGCGCCCTCCCGCTACTCTCCCTACACCGCAACCGATCAGGCCGAAGCGCGTCGGCGCCTGGTCATAGAACGGATGGAAAGCGCCCGGTTTCTCACCCCCGCCCAAGCCGACCAGGCCCGGCGGGACCGGCCCGAGATAGCGGAGATCACGGTCACCGAGGAGGTCTTGCAGTATCCATACGCGGTAGACGCGGTCAAGAAATATTTACAACACCGCTACGGGGTCGACCGCGTGTTCAACGGGGGCTTGGAGGTAACCACCACTATAGATCCCCGCCTGCAGGATCACGCCGAGACGGTCGTGAACGAAGCGCTTCCCTCGCCGGAGGACCCGTCCTCTTCGGTGGTTTCCATCGAGCCCTCGACCGGCTATGTTCGCGCGTTGGTCGGCGGCAGGGACTTCGAGGACGAAAAGTTCAACCTCGCGATTCAGGGCCGCCGGCAGCCCGGTTCTTCGTTCAAGCCCTTCGTACTAACCTCGGCGTTGGAGTCCGGTCTGCTACCGAGCACCAGGTTTAACGGTCCGTCGACCCTGTGTATCCCCGGATGGCGGCCCGAGTGCCAGGTCAGCAACTACGGGCGGTCCGGGTTCGGCAATATCACGGTAGAGCAGGCGACGATCAACTCCGTCAACACCGTCTACGCCCAGATGATCATGAAGGTGGGTCCATCCGAGGTGGTCGAAACCGTACGCCGCATGGGGATACCGGGTCCGGTGTGGCTTCCACCCCGATCTGGATGTGCGGTCACCGAAGAAGACCCCTGCCGAACCGAAATCGAGCCCTTGCCGGCCCTGGCGCTCGGTTCCGAGGAGGTAACCCCACTGGAGATGGCCTCCGCCTACGCCACTTTGGCCAACCGAGGCGTATACCAGGAGCCCAGGGTCGTATCCAAGATCACCGACGCTTCCGGAGACGTCATTGAAAGCGGGCCCGGCGAACCCCAGCGCGCTCTTGAGGAGCAGATAGCGGACAACGTCAACTCGATCCTGCAGGGCGTCGTCAGATCCGGCACCGGAACCCGGGCCAACATCGGCCGCCCGGTCGCCGGCAAGACCGGGACGGCTCAGAATTTCCAGAATGCGTGGTTCGTGGGCTACACCCCCGAGCTGTCCACCGCCGTCTGGGTAGGCTACAAAGACGCCAACCGAGAACTGCAGAACATCCAGGGACACGGTCAGGTCACGGGGGGTACGATTCCGGCGTCGATCTGGAAGGCCTTCATGCAGGAGGCTCTCAAGGACGTGCCCATCTCGGAGTTCGCCGAAGCCAACCCCTTGGGCAGGCTCGCACTTCCCGTCAAGGCGAATCCGTCCCCCAGTCCCTCGCCCAGCCCCTCAGAGGAGCCGTCGCCGTCGCCGTCGCCAATCGTTCCTCCGGCTCCGCAGCCGCCGGATGGGGGCGGCAACAACCAGGCGCCCGGGCTGCTCGACCGCCTCTTTGGCGGGGGCGGGTCCGAGCCCACCGAACAGCCGTCGCCGTCGCCGTCGCCGTCGCCGTCGCCGTCGCCGGAAGCCTCGCCTTCCCCTCTGCCCAGTCCCTGAGTTCGGCGCCAACTTGGCGCCGGTTACCTACCCGGCGGGAACTTCATCGGCCGGAGGTGCCTGCTCGGCGCCGGGCGCCGGCGCATCGGCCGGAGGTTGCTGCTGCTCACCCTCGACGGGAGCTTCGGGTTCGCCGTCTTCGGGTTCGCCGTCTTCGGGTTCGGTTTGCCCTCCGGGCGCGTCCTCGACGCCGCTGCCCGGACAGCGCAAGATCCTCTGACACACTCTGTCGATCGGCGTTACCGTAAATCGGACCGTGCTCGGCGAGCTTCCCGCCGAAGGCAGGGCCGGAATGATTCCATGGACCCGGCCCCTCTCGTCCACAACCGGACCACCGGCGAAGCCTTCCGTCACCTCCGCCTCAACGATTAGGTTCGGCTCCACGGACAAAATCGCGGCCGGCGCCACCGACGCATAAGGGCTGGACCTGGATGCACCCACCGCATATAGCGTCTCGTTCTCGGCGGGAGGGGATCCCGCGAAGCGCAAAGACCTGGACACCCCGTCTTTGTAAATGACCAGAGCCAGCCCGTTGCCCGGGTCGACCTCATAGACCTCCGAATTCAACTCGATATGCCGGACCCGGACACTGGTGTTGGGAAACTCCGGGTCTGCTCCGGCGACCAGCCTGTAGTTGGTGACTATCCAGGCGCTCCCCCCCGGTGAGTTCACCACGAAACCGGTACCGCTGGCGCCGACAAAGTTTGAGTCGAACCCGCGGACCCCGGCGATGGCGGGCGCGACGGATTCAGTGACAGCTTCCAGGATGTCGTCGGCATCCCGGGCGAGCTCCGACACGCTAAGTGAGGCTTCGGGTCCGCTTCCCGGGGCACTATCTGCCTGATCGATCCGATCCTCCAGCGTGTTTCGAAGCTCCTGCTGCGATTCAAGCAGCTCGCTGCGAAGATCGTTGAGCTGGCCCTGATAGAAGGCAAACAGGATTAGACCTGAAAGTCCCGCCCCCAAACCAAACATGAGCAACCAAATCGCCAGCGACACCACGGTCTTGGGCATGATCCAGTCGATTCGCTCGCCAAAAGGGTCCGGCGGCTTAGGCTGCTGATACCGGGGGTCGCCGGCGGGCGAAGGACCCGATCCGGACCCCGGCCGATAGTTGGACATAATTCGATCCTACCGCTCCGCCGACGAACCCGGGTTAACCGCGCCCTGCGATCGGCTGCTTCGTGAGTCGTACGGGGGGTAAGATGTTGGCAATCGATCCCATGGCGTGCCGCAGGAAGTCTAAGGCATCACCTTCCGAAACCAGCACCTAAAGGACTGAACCATAATGCACACCCACACCGACGCATTGGGCGAGACCGTGCCCGACCAGCTCCCCGCCGCTCACGGCGGACCCCTGGTTCATGCAGTGGCGGATGATTCCACTCGCGAGCGCTGGCTCGAAGATGTTCCCGGACTTCCCTCGCTCGAGATAGGAGCCTGCGCCGCCGCCGATCTGGAGTGCATAGCCATCGGCGCTTATAGCCCGCTGCGCGGATTTATGGGCCGGTCCGACTACGAGTCGGTTCTCAAGGAGATGCATCTTGAATCGGGCACGGCTTGGACTCTGCCAATTACGCTCTCGGCCACCGATGAGCAGGTAAAGAACATCGGGCGGTCCGAAAACACGGTGCTGACCCATGACGCCGAGCCGCTGGCCATCTTGCATGTAGAGGAGATCTTTACCTACGACCGCCAAGCCGAGGCGCGGCACGTCTACCGGACGGAGGACCCTGCGCACCCGGGCGTGGCGTGCCTAGCGACCCAGGGCAACCACCTGATCGGGGGGCCTATTTCCTTAATAGGTCTGCCCTCGACACGTCGTTTTCCCGATCGTCGCATCACCCCGCTGCAGACGCGCCGGGAGTTCGCCTCCAAGGGATGGCGACAGGTAGCGGGCTTTCAAACCCGCCGGCCGATGCATCGCTCGCACGAGTACCTAACCAAGTGCGTGCTGGAGACGGTCGACGGCCTGCTGTTGCATGCATTGGCCAGCGGCACCAAGGTCGACAACGTTTCTGCGGGAACCCGCTTGGCCGCGTACCAGGCCCTAATCGATGACTTCTACCCTGCCGCCCGGGTGATTCTGGGCGTATTTCCGGCGACGATGCGCTACGCAGGACCCCGAGAAGCGGTGTTTCACGCTTTGTGCCGCAAGAACTACGGGTGCACCCACTTCATAGTGGGACGCGATCACGCCGGGATCAGCAGCTATTACGGATCGTTCGAAGCGCACACGATCTTCGACGAGTTCACCCCCGATGAGCTCGGCATCGTCCCCGTGCTGGTCGATCATGCGTTTTGGTGCCGGCTGTGCGGTCAGATGGCAACCGCCAAGACCTGCCCGCACTCTCCGGAGGAGCGGGTCGCACTGTCTGGTACAGAGGTCCGCCGGCGCCTGAGCGCAGCCGAGCCGGTTCCCCAGGAGTTCACCCGGCCCCAGGTTGCCGAGGTACTACGGCAAGCTATGCATGCCGCCACGCCGCCCGGCCAAAAAAACAACTAGTCCAGGGGCTTCGCCCCCGGATCCCTCCCGCCCCCACTACCACGAGCCGCCTCCGCCTCCACCGGCGCCGCCCCCCGAAAAGCCCCCTCCGCCGAACCCGCTGCTGCCGGACGCCGCCGGCGTGGACGTTATGGTCCCGGCGGTGTTTACGGTGAAACCGTCCATCGCCTGACTGAAGCCGAACGCGGTAAATGGATGGTGTCCGACGTACCAGGCGGTCTCGGGCAGCTCGCCGTCCAGCCCCTCAAACGCTTTAGCCCACTTTTCGGTACACCCGAAGACGATCGCGTAGGGTAGGTATTCGGAAAACAGGTTTTTCTGTTCGGCGAAGCGAGCCCTGTCGGCCTCCGACTCCTCAATAAAGCGCTCGAACCCCTTTACCCTGCGCAGCATTGCGGTTCCTTTGGCGGTCCTTGCCGGCATCTTGTTGGCCCCGATCAGCACGAGCAGCCCGGTTACGGGAAACGGTAGAGCCAGCAGGCCCAGGGTCGTGTACGCGGCCGTAGCCACCACCAAACCGATACCCAACAGCAGTATGGCCACACCAATTCCCACCCATGTGGCACGAACGTGGTCGGGCCGCATATTGAACCAGCCGCGCCTGACCACATCCCGGTACAACTCCTCCTGCACCTTCTGCAAGCGCGAGGCAAACTTGTCCTTGAGATCGCTTATAGCGACCACCTCGCCGCTGCGAAACAACGAGTCGAACAGCTTGCGCTCGTACTCCTGCAGGTCGTCGCCTTCCTTAAGTTTGGTCAGCAGCCAGTTCGGCTTTGCGAACCAGCCTTCGCTGGGCGCCTCTTCGATTTTCAAATAACCGCGCACCGCCAAGTCGACGATCGTAGCTATCACGTCCAGCGGATGGGCTGTCTCGTCGATCAAAGTGCCCATGACCCCCGGCCGCAGGTCTTTCGGCGGGAGAAACTGCACCGGAATTATCGGACGTTCGGCCAAGCCCACCAATTCTTCCTCACCGCCGGTCCCGTAGGCAGCGTCAACATGGGAGCCGGCGAACTTGCGGTCTCGCCCCCGCTTCCATACCTGTTGAGCCAGCAATCCAACCAGCAGACCCAAAATGGTCAGGCTGCCCGCCACCGTCGAAGGGGTGACCGCGAAGGCGCGCGCCAAGCTCCACCTCTCTTCGAGTACCGGCGTCGGTGCATCCACCGCCCCCTTGGGAATGGAGACCACCACCGTCAATGCCTGGCGGGGGGCGAGCGAGGAATGGCTAAACGAAGCGCGGGAACCCTCGACCTGCGCGGAGTCGCACGGAAGCACGGACCGGGTCGGGCCGGCTAGGCACGCGACCTTGAGTATCTGCGCCGGAGCCGAAAGCCTGGCGCTGACGTTGTCTATGGGTACTGGCCAGTTGGAGCCGATAACATTCCAGTACAGTTCATCGTGCTCTGAAAACGCATTGAGTACGCCGGATACCCGGTACGTGATTTCGTAGCGGTGCCGTCCGGTAATCGTACGGTCCGGATCGCCTATGCGGATCACCTGGTTCCCGCTCGAACGGGACAGTTCGTACTCGGCCGGAGTTACCGGCGATCCCACTACCGAGATCACCTCGAGTGGGTATACACGATCGAACTTGTCGTCGTAGGTTTGGCGGACGGGGATCTCACGGATGATGCCGTGTTTGTGGTTGGTGCCGAAATCGTAGTTGATTACCTCTCGGACCAGCAGTTCCCCGTTCGGCTCCTCAACCTCCATTTCAATCTCGTAGCCGACGATTCGCTCGTTGGCGGTTTGCGCAAGAGCCGGAAGCGCCTGCATCCACAAAAAGCACACAACCACGGCCGGGGTTGCCAGCGTTCCCCAGCGCGGCAATTTGGCGATCATTTCCGAAAGATAGCACCAGCCGCTACGGCGATACGATTTGACGCCTTAGGTTTACGACGTTCCCAACGACAATCACCGACGGAGAGCCCAGCCCGGCCGCCGTTACCTCAGAACCCAGGCGCCCCAATTCGCTCACCAAAACCCGCTGAGTCCGCATGGTTCCTTCATTGACCACCGCAGCGGGGGTGGTTTCTGGAAGACCCCCGGCTATGAGCTCCTTGGTTATAACCTCCAGGTTCGACATCCCCATGAGTATCACGATGGTGTCGACGACGCCGGCCATGGCCCGGAAATCGACCTCACGAGGCCCTCCGCAATGGCCGGTGGCTACGGCCATCGATGACGCCAGGCGGCGATCGGTTACCGGTATGCCCGCCGCCTCCAAAACGGCGATCGCCGAGGTTAGGCCGGGGATCACACTGAACTGAACCCCCGCGGCAGCCAGCGCCTCGGCCTCCTCCGCCCCTCGACCGAACACGAAGGGGTCCCCTCCCTTTAGCCTGACGACCTGTTTGCCCGCCCTCGCCAAGTCGATGAGCAGGTCGTTGATCTCATTTTGAACAGCCGCGTGCGAACCGGGCGACTTTCCCGCGTATATGGCCTCTTTGCCCTCGATCAACTCGGGATCTACCAAGCGGTCATACACCACCACATCAGCGTGATCGAGGGCCCGGCGTCCGCGCACCGTGATCAGGTCCATCGCTCCCGGCCCGGCGCCCACGATCCACACCTTTCCGGTTGAAAGGAGCGGTTCTTCCGCCTCAGCGCCGGAAAGCGTCCGGATCACATGCTCGCGCGCCCGATCGACCTGCCCGCCGCGGATCATCGAGATCAAATCGGCATCCAGGGCAAGCTCCCACCGCGCCGCCCACTGCTCGAAAGACATCGATTTACGGGCCGGCAGCGCAGCTTGGCGGGCTTCGCCGAGCACCTCTACCAGCGCGCCGTACTCCTCGGGAAGCTCACTTTCGAACTTACGCCTCAGCTGCTTGGCCAGAGCCGGCGCCTTGCCTCCGGTCGAAAGCGTCAACAGCAGATCGCCTCGCCGCACCTTCGATGCGGCCGCGAAGTGACAGTGGGGCACGTCGTCGACCGAGTTCATCAGCACCCCCAGCCGCTCCGCTTCGGCGAATATCGACTCCGTGACCTGGAGGTCATGCACATCCACGATCGCGACGAACGCCCCTTCGAGGTCCCCTGCAGCGTAGGGCCGCCGCACCAGGGTGACCAGACCCTGAGCTTCCATGCCGGCCAGTCCTGCGGAAGGATCCGATCCTATGACCTCCACGGCCGCGCCCGCCTCGGCCAGCTCTTGCGCCTTAGATTCGGCCATCGGCCCGCTGCCGATCACGACGCACCGGCGACCGACCACCTCGAGCATTACCGGGTATGCGAATCCCATCACGACACTTTCTAATCGCGGCGGCCGGCCGAAACCGGCCTCCGAACCGCCGGGTCGGATTCAGGTCTACGCCAAACATCAGTTTCGCGCCCGTGGAGTATTTCGCCGGCCGCCTTTAAGCATAAGGTGGCGGAGTTATCAAAGTTTTAACCGCCCTGAAACATGACCGCGACCAACAGGTAACTTAAGGAGCCTAGCCTTCCCGCATGGAGGGCAATCCTGTCAATAATCCCGACAACCTAAACGATAGGGATGAACGATCGTTAGGCTTGGGCACCTTGCAGGTGGACTTGGAGAGCTACCGGGCCACTTTCCAAGACAGGCCCTTGGCACTGTCTCCATCGCAGATAGAGATGCTTGCGATCTTGCTTACCAACCACGGCCGCGTGACCTCACGCGAAGAGCTCTCCCGGGCAGTTGGCCTTAGGCGGGGCCGGTCGGTGGACGTGATGCTTTGCTCGCTGCGCAAGGAACTGGGGCGCGACTTCGTGCGCAACGTCCGCAACCGCGGATGGATAGTGGATCCCGACGTCCTTACCACCTGAGCCTCACGGGGTCAGGCTAATCGACCAAGCATTCCAACGCGCTTATCCAGTACCGGCTCCCAGGGCGCCTCGGACTAACCTGCCGCGGGCGGAAGCAAGAACTGCAGGTTCCGGCAGGTCGGGCAGCGATGCACCTCCAACGGCAAGTCGGCGCCTACCGCGCCCAAGTCCTCGGCCACCGCCTTGTCGACTCCCTCGGCTTTGTTGCTGAGCCTAAATTCCTGCACCCCGACCAGATCCATGTTGGAGCGGCAAATCGGGCAGGGAGTCTGCGGCCCGCGCTCTATACGGCGCTTCTTGGCGCGGTCGTAGCCCTTGGACGCTTTGGACATGGTCTTGAACGTGGCCAGCAAGGAAACGACGATCACCACGCCCAACAGGACGTACCAGAACTCAACGGGCACGATCCCGACTACTCGGACGGACTCTGCTTGCTTACCTCCATGAGGAACTGCAGGTTGCCCTTGGTCGAGCGCATCTTGTCGATCAGAAGCTCCAGGCCCGCACCGCTGTCGAGCGCGTGCAGGACTCTGCGCAGCTTCCACACCAAAGACAGCTCCTCCTTGGTCAGCAACAGTTCTTCCTTGCGGGTTCCCGAGGACGACACGTCTATGGCCGGGAACAGACGTTTCTCCGACGCGCGGCGGTCGAGCTTGAGCTCCCAGTTGCCGGTTCCCTTGAACTCTTCGAAGATCACCTCATCCATCCTTGAGCCGGTCTCTACCAGGGCCGTGGCGATAATCGTGAGACTGCCGCCCTCCTCAATGTTTCGAGCCGCTCCGAAAAATCGCTTGGGCGGGTACAGGGCCGTGGAGTCCACGCCTCCGGAAAGGATGCGTCCCGAGGCCGGCGTCGCCAGGTTGTACGCGCGGGACAGGCGTGTGATTCCGTCCAGCAGGATCACCACATCCCTTCCCATCTCCACCATCCGCTTGGCGCGGTCCAAGGTGAGTTCGGTGACCTGGATGTGGTCGTCGGACGGGCGGTCGAAGGTCGAGTAGATAATTTCGCCGTCCACCGACCGCTTCATGTCGGTGACCTCTTCGGGCCGCTCGTCAACCAACAACACAATCAAATGGGCCTCGGGGGTGTTGGCCCGGATGGAGTTGGCAATCTGCTTCATGACGGTGGTCTTGCCGGCTTTGGGCGGCGAGACGATCATGCCGCGCTGCCCCTTGCCGATGGGCGCTACCAGATCGATGATGCGCTGGGCTATCTGGTTGGGCTGATCGTCGAGCTCCAGCCGCATGCGCTCCTCCGGATAAAGAGGGGTCAGCTTGTCGAACCACGGGCGGTTACCGATCTCGGCGGGAACCTTGTCGTTGATGGTTTCCAACCGCACCAACGCCCGATACTTCTCCGACTCCTTGGGCTTGCGCGCCATGCCGGAAACCTGGTCGCCGCGCCTGAGCTGAAAGCGCCGGACCTGGGATAAGGAAACGTAGACGTCTTCCTGCGTAGGAAGGTAGTTAGAAGTCCGAAGGAAACCGTAGCCCTCCGGCAAAGTGTCAAGAATTCCCGTGGCCGGCTCGAGGTCTGCCTCATTGATGACCTCGGGCTCACGCTGGCGCTCGGGCCCTTGAGGGTTGCCTCCGCCACGCCCCCGATCGCGTCCACGGCGCCGGCGGCCTCGTTCGCGAAACTCCCGGCGGGGCTCCTGATCCGACCGCCCCTCGAACTGATGCCGCGGCGGGCCCTGCCTGCCCTGGCTTTGGCTCTGGTCCTTCTGGAGGCCGTCGTTGCCCTTGGGGGGCGCCCCGTCACTTTGCCTCTTGGCGCGTGGTGGTCCCTCGCCGCCTTTGGGTTCCGATCCGGATCCCTCGCCGCCTTTGGCTTCCCGGGACCCGTCAGAGTGTGAACCCTCGGAGGAATCTGAGCGCGGCGCCGGCTTGTCGAACGGTTTCTCGGCGGCCTCCTTACGGTCTTGCCGCGCCGACGCACCGTTGGGGCTTGCCGACGCAGAGCCCAAGATCGCCTCAATTAACTCGGCCTTTTTTAAACCTTTGCCCGAGACTCCCATCTCGACCGCCATGGTTTGCAGCTCGGCGACCTTCTTGCCGGCCAGCGCTTCACGTTGCTTCTCATCCATCAAGTTCTCTCCTGTAAAGGCAATGCGTTGTTGCCAGGTTCGGTCCGTTCACCCCGTGGGCGGGTATTACCGTCTGCAGATGGCTCCGGCTGCCGCGCGACTCCCTGGAGACGCCGGTCGGTGTGGTGATTTCTGCCTCGGCCCGTACACGGCGACCGGTGAATCGGCCATTCAGCCTGAGAACAACCTGCGAGATTCTGTGAAAGCACGCTTCCTACACTGCTCGTGCATCGCTGCAACGAGCGAGTGTCTTGCCTGAGGATATTTCCCTAAGGGTGTGGTCGGAAATGCACCGCACTACCCTGAGGTGAATCGAAAGACCCGTCGGGATGCAGCGGCCCACCGCGGCCGGATGTCGGGGCCGGATGGATTGTACCTCCATTCTACGCACAAGTAACCGGACGATCAATTAGCGGCTACCCGGACGGACTCGGCACACCCCGTAGTGGCCGGGGTACTAGGGTACTAGCTTAACCATTCGAACTTGCTTGCCCAGCTGTTGCGAACCAGATCGACGACCTCACTGACAATCTCGCTCGGAAGGCCGGCCACGTTGCCCAGGTCCCGTTCGTTGTAGTGGAAAACGTAAGCACGTGCGGCAAACTGCTTAAACGGCAGTGACGACTCCCCCGCAAGCTCGCCGTTGCCGCTGGTCGAGGTCTCTATCCCTTGGCCCCAGTCCTGGCTTCCGTGCTCGTTGGGGTCAAAGAAATACACCCTCATCTCCTCCGACGGATCCAGCGCTACCCTCTCGATAGCGACCGCGTGCCAGCCCAAAAAATCACCCCGCACGTTGGTTGCGGCAACCCCCGCCGGCTGCGGATAGATCATCCGGCGACCGCCGTTATAGTAAGGGTGGTACGCAGCGTAGAACAAGCGCAGAAACGACTCGAAGTCCTGTACGGCTCCCGAATAAATCTCTATCGGCGACGCGAACCCGCGGTGCACCCAAAACCCGTGGAACTCCGGGTTGATCCATCTATGGCCGTCGGCGCCCCGGCCGGCAACCCGGCGGCTCATCTCGGCGTAGATCCGATCCAGGTGGGGCACCAAGAGCAACGACACCGGGTCCAAGTCCCAGTGCAACGAACCGGATTCTCCCTCGGCCAAGCCGCTGGAAACCAGCTGCTGCCCCTCAAAATTCATCTTTATCTCGTCATCGACGACCGCCCGCGCGATCAACTCCAGTAGAAAACCCGGGTCGCATTGAGCCCAAAGGCTGATCGCCCGCGCGGATTGGCAGGTCGGATTCTGGCCCTGTTCGATACCCATCGGTTGTCCCAAAACGCTCACCGTTCCGGCAACCAGCTGGACTTGAGGATGCAAATCATGCGAGTCGCCTCTCAGCGCCTCCGTAACCGCACCAGAGAGCTCCACACCCAACAGTCGCCACAAGCTGGGGCCGACGGGAGGAAAGAACAGCGTTCCGCGCTCCAACAAGCAGGCCAAGCCCAACGCGGCCTGAGCGGTGTGCGGGTGGACGGCCACCTCGATCAGTGTGCGGACCAGCTCAACAAACACGCTGTAGCTTTCCCGGCCCACCGAATCAAGCCCCAGCACTCGGGGAAGCATGTCCGGGTGATGCACGCTGATAAAGCGAACGGCCACCGCGTGCTGCGGACTGACCAGGTTGGTACGCCGCATCATGCGGGCCAACTCGTCGATCTCGGATCCCAGCTCCTCCAAAGACAGGGCCTCCAGCGCCTGCCTGTAGGACTCCGGATCGTCGGCTTTTCGGCTAAGTTGCGTTGGACCTTTCGCCGCTTGGATCAGATGCCGGGCGGCCTCGGGAACCTCGGATGGATCCGCTTCCACGACGTGATTGGCAGCCATCTGGATCATCGCCTTGACGCGGCCCACCAGGATCGGCTTTTGCTTGAGAATCCGGTTGGCTTCGAAGACTATTGCCTCCAGGATGCCGGAGGTACCGATGTGCTCCGCAACGAACCCGACCAGGCGCCGGACGCCCTCCCGTAGCTCATGGCCCCCGGAGTGGTCGTAGGAGCCGTCCGCGAACAGGATATGGAGGTTTAACGCGAGCACCTGCTCCAGGAACCCGCGCGCCCCCTCGGCGCCTATGTACGCACTCTGCGCCTTATCCTGGGCAACCGCCAGTAACCGCAGCTGGCTCAGCGACTCAATCGCAACCGACAGCGGATGGCCGGTAAGCGCCGCCTCGACAAACCTCGGCTGTAGCTTCGCCGGATCGTCCCAGTCTCCCCCGTGGAAGACACCCGCCGACTCGAAACGGGGAGCCTGGTCGTACAACAGCTCCGGCCCGTCGGGCTCTTTGAGCAGCCGGATGGCTATCTCAAAGACCTCGCTCTGGTAAAGCGCCTTGGCCATAGGCCGGGCGTCCTCCAGCAGATCGAGGGCACGCGTGAGCCGCTTGGTAAGCCGCTCCGATCGACTCGATTGGGATGCCTCGGTGGCCATGTCAGGCTCTAGATGTAGAAATCGTACTCTTCCATCTTCAACAGCAGTTCCCGAAGGCGCTCCGGATCGTCCCCGAAGAAGTACAACGATCCGTAGTGGTTACCAAATGCGACCCGGTCGGCAACCTTGCTCTCGACCGGCATAAACAGGTCGTGGCGCTCGAAGTAAGGGTCGCTCTCCACCTCGTCGGGAAAGTCCAGATCTTGGATCACGCGCTTTTTTGGGTAGACGAGGAAACAGCCGGCGTGACCTTCGGCGTCGACCACCTCTTTGGGGAAAAACTCCTCAATTTCCTCCTCGGTGGACTTGGGGTCGCTGACCAACACCTGGCCCTGATAGGCGCTGAAGCCGTAGGCCCGCTCGATCAACTCGAAGGCATTACCGCCGGGCACCCGGTACGCTACCTCGCCAAAGTGCAGAGTATTGTCGCTGGTTATGAAGTACTCGGGGTGAATAAGCCCGTAGTCGATATCGAAGGCTTCGATCAACTTCTCGATCTCCTTGGTGATCACCGGCCGGTACTGCTCCAGATCCTGCGATGCCGGGATAAACACCGAGTAACCCAGGTGCACATACTCGGAGATGTTCAAAAAGCGGATCTTGCGGTCGTGAATGAACACCTCGCACGCAAACTCCTTGCCCGACAAGTGGCTCTCCAACAAGGCCGGAAACTCGTTGTCCTGAATCTTGTCTACATCCTGCACCGACTGGATCATGCGATGCCCGTAACACCCGGCCCGGTCGAACGGCTTCATGTGAATGGGGTCAAAGGGGTCTCCGTCCAGTTTCAACAGCGCTTGGTTGACGCGCTTTAGGAAGCGGGAGACGTCTTCACGGTCCCAGGCCTCCTCGAATATACCGACCCGGATACCGGCCATCTGGGCCCTGCGCTTCATCATCGACTTGTCCCGGAACAGCAGCGACTGGTTGAAGAGCCTGGGCTCCTTACGCAGCCGGGAGTTGACGGCGCCGGCCCACTCAACGGTCTCCTCGAACAAAGGCACGGCCAGCTCCACACCCATCTCGTTCAACGTCTCGTAGAGCTCGACCGAGCGGTCGTTTAGGCGCTCGAACTCCCAGCGAACGAAGGGGATGTCGTTCTTCTGGGCGTACTCCTCCGCCCACTTCGGGGCCACGACCACATACCGCCGGTCAAATCGGTCGATGGCCTCAATAGCGCGCACGCTCCAACCAAGAAGGGCAACGTAGCTCCTGCTATTATTTTTCTCCACCATGAGACCTCCAGGCACTCTTAAGGAAATGAGCCAGCGGAAACCGGCGCCCGCGCCGAGCCCTATCGGGCAAGCCTTTCAACTACCGTAACCGTCCTTGCCCCCAAGTCCAAGTCTAAATTAACCAGGACGCCGGGCGGCTAGCCGACGGTCGCTCCCCCCAAATCCCAGCCGGGCGTCAACACACTCCAGCCCTGCGGCAGCAGTCTTTCGGTGCTTTTCCTCACAGCCTCAAGGCTCCCGGTGGCCACCAGGCTCACCAACGACGGACCGGCGCCCGACAAAGCGGTAGGAACTCCCGCCTCCCTCATCTGGGCGCGCACCGACTCGGTCGGCTTCATCAGGGGCAGACGGTAAGGCTCGTGGAGACGGTCCTCGGTCGCCGCCATCAGGCCCTCCGGCCCGGCCAGTCCTCCCAGTATCGCCACCAACGCGGCCGTAGCGCCCGCGTTGGCCACCGCGTCCTCTCTGGAAAAGGTCGAGGGGACCGCTTTGCGGGCAGCCCCGGTCTTGAACCGCTGGCTGGTCACCAAGATCATCGGCGATATCGTTTTCACCGGCGTCATCCTCAACCACCGGGGGCCGACGCTAAGCACCAAGCCGCCCAGGAGTGCGGGCATGACGTTGTCCGGGTGTCCCTCAATCCTCGTGGCCAGCTCGGCCAACACCTGCTCGCCCAAGCCAAGCTCACCCAATGCATCGGCTCCCACCAAACCGGCGACGATCGCCGAGGCGCTGGCTCCCATGCCGCGGGCCGACGGGTACGATCCCACCGTCTCGATCCGAACATTGGGAGGCGGCTTTCCCGCCGCCTCGTAGGCCGCCACGATCGACCGGTAGGTAAGGTTCTTGGGGATCGGGTGGCGCCGGCCTCGTCCGACCACCTCGGACTCGCTCGAGTGGCTGATCTTTATGGTCAGGTAGGTCCCCAGCGCAGCCCCCAGGCAGTCGAACCCGGGGCCCAGGTTGGCGGTGGTAGCGGGCACCCGCACGGTAACGCCGTCAGACACAGTCAACTCCAGACACCCATCGGCCGGACGCGGCAGGCACCGTGGCGTTCGGCCGTTGCGTGGCCTGGGGCGCGTGAGGTGGTGGCACGCAAGGCCGCAGGGAGCCTTCGTAGCCGGAGCC
>JBBDRQ010000055.1:0-4541 GCA_040905365.1 Actinomycetota bacterium | reverse complement strand
TCTGTACGCCTCCTAACAGGACAAACGAGACCTCTTTGCCGACCAGCGGCGATTCGTAACCCATCTGCGTACCTACCGTTACGGCCCACACTGCGAGCTGATCCCAGGGTAGCAAATAGCCGGTGAAGGCCAGCAGAATCGTCAGCAACAGCAGGGTCACACCCACGATCCAATTGAACTCCCGCGGCGGCTTGTAGGAGCCGGTGTAGAAAACCCGAGCCATGTGCAAAAACACACTGATGACCATCAGGTGGGCACTCCACCGGTGCAGGTTCCTGACCAGCTGACCGAACGCGACGGAGGTGTGCAGCCCGACCATGTCCTGGTAAACGACCTCGGTGGCGGGCCGGTAGAAGAACATCAGGAAGATGCCGGTGATGGTCAAAAAAATGAACAAAAAGAAGGACAGCCCGCCCAGACACAAAGTGTAGGAGAGCTTGATGCCGTGCCGCTTCACCTTGACGGGGTGCAGGTGGTATAGGACCGAGTTCATGACTACGTAGGCGCGGTTACGCGGGGAATCCTGGTACCCCTTGGTCATGATGGATCCGGGGCGGAACATCGACTTCCAGAACTGCCCCTCCCTCAGACCGTCGAACCCGGACTTGAGCAGGGAAACCGGGTGACGTACGCCTCCCAGCTTCTCTTTCAGGTTTGTTGCCACCAGCTCTCCTTACGTCTTTTCGTTGAAGTTGAAAAAGATAGTTACAACGATTAGCCCGAAACCTTGCCCATCGCCCGTCCGCGCTTAGGCTTCTTGGCGTCGAGCTTGCCTATGGTAAGGGCCCCGGTGGGGCACCGTTCCACGCACAGCAGGCATCGTGTACAGGCGTCATCGTCGATCACAAACAAGATGTCGTTGGGTTTCATGTCCCGGGCGACCTCTTCCGAGCCCGCCTCCGAGACAACCTCCGGCCGCAGCATGAAAATGCAGTACCAGGGGCAAATGTCGACGCATCCGTCGCAAAGGATACACAGTTCCGGGATCAGGCCGATGTACCGAGGCGGCTTACGCGCTGCTTTGAGCCAGTCGGCGTCTACGTCCTGCATCACGTAATCGGTCCGCAGCCGCGGCTTGTCGATATCGTTCTTTTTACTGAATGGATCTAGCGGCTGTTTCATCTGTCCATCATTTCCCGGGGAGGTATCCCTTTACGGCCTCGCTGCCGCGCAGCCCCAGCCTCCGGCGTCGTTTCTCTCCGATTATGTAGGTAGCGACCACCGGTATTGCAAAAATAAAGGTTTGTATGCCCATGGAGATCGCATCGTGAATGCGCACCAGGGTGTAGGTGTCCTGGAGCTCGTAACCGGTGACGTCGTGAATCAGCTCGCCGATTTCGGGAGCGCGCGCCTCCCATTCGTAGCGCAGCATCGAGGGAAAAAAGCCCAAGACGACGATCAGCACGGCAGTGATTACCGTCGACATCACTATGGCCTTGACCCAGGTCATCTCTTTTTCGGGTTTAGTGCTCAATGGTTGACCATTCCTCGGATCTCATGATGAAGGGCGCATTATAGCGAACAGGCTTGTTAAGCCCTTCAAGGTACGGATAGTTGGTCATGCTACTCGTTGGACTCCTTTTTTTCAGCTTGGACGAGGCTCTCCAGACGTCTTTCCAGCGCCTTTTGCCGCCGCGCCACCGAGAAAAGATACCCGGCCAGGCCGATCCATACCACGATGTACGCCAGACCTAAAAATCCTAAGCTGTCCAAATTATTTTCCCCGTTCGTTTCCGGCAACCGGGAGCGAGTCTACCGAGAGCGCCTCGAGCCGTTCGATCTCGGACTCGGCTCTTAGCATCCTGACTCCCAGCGCGAGGAAGATCAGATAGGCGAGCGCAAACACCGCGGACATCAGGCTCACCGTCGCCAGCATGCTCGCCGGCAGCGCCGGTCCCGCTTCCGGGCGTATGACGGTGCGGCCGGGGTGCTGCCCGCGCCACCAGTCGACCGAGAAGTGAACCAAAGGCACGACGGCGAACCCGGCGATCCCGATTACCGCCGCGACCTTGGCGCCACGGGTTTCGTCCGGAGCGTTGGCCCGAAAGGCCAGGTAGCCCAGGTAGATGATCAGCAGAACCAGGGTCAGCGTAAGGCGCGGATCCCACACCCAGTAGGTGCCCCAGATTGGGCGGCCCCAGAGCATCCCGGTAACCAGGTTCAGGATTGTGAACACCACACCCGCCCGCGCGCTCGCGTAGGCAATCCAGTCCCATCGCTGATCCTGTGTCCGCAGGTACGCTACCGACCCCACCAGCACGACGGCAAAGGCTAGGTAGGCCACCCAGGCGGAAGGTACGTGTACGTAGAAAATGCGTTGCACCACCCCCTGGAACGACTCGGTGGGAACAACAAAAAAGACCGCCACCAGTCCGGCCGGCATGGATACGGCGAGCAGTTTTAGGGTTAGGTCCAGCGGATCCTTGATCATTCCTCGATTACAAACTCGAAGGTCGCGGCGCCGATGGTCACAAAGACGATGTCGAACACAGCCATCAGGATAAACCACCGTGCGTCGGTCCCGTACGTGCCGTCGATCATAAGGGTCGAGGTCAGCCGGGCCCCTCCCAGGATCACCGGCAGCGACAGGGGAAACGTGAGCAGAGGCAGGATTACCGAACGGGCCGGCGTGTGCTGCGAGGCCGGCGTGAACAAAGTCCCCACCGCGGCCAGACCGAGGTTGGCCAGCAGGGCCACCGGCAAAATGCCGGGTAACAGCGATGCGGGCGAGGCGCCGGCGAAGAGCATGAAGGCGGGGAAGATCGCCGCCTCGGCCGCCGTTATGAAGACGAAGTTAGCGGCAAGCTTGCCGGCGAAGACCGCCGCAGGATCGACCGGCGCCAGCAGCAGGCCCTCATAGGTGTCACCCAGCTCCGCCACGGCGCTGCGGTTGAAGCCGGCGATGGCGGCGAAGAACACGACGGTCCACATCAGGGTGCCGGCCATCTCCCGGGCGCCCGCGGCGCCGGCCACAGGTGCGGGAACCGGAGCCCGTAGGGCGCCGGGCGGCAGCGCCCAGGTCAGCAGGAATACCAGGCTGAGGGCGAAGACCACCATGACCGGGGCGATTTGCTTGGCGCGGGTTTCGCAGAGCAGTTCGTTGCGGGCCAGCGTCCAGACCTGCTTCACAACAGTCTCCCGGCTTCCAGGTGGACGAAAGCGTCGACCACGCGCTCGGCGCGGACCGGGTCGTGCGTGGCCATGAGGGTGGTTTGCGGGGACTTGGACAAATAATCGATCAGCCGCTCCGCCCCGGCTTCATCCAGGCCGGAGAAAGGCTCGTCGAGGATCAGGTAGTCCGGCGCGTGAAGAATGGTCCTCGCGATGCCCAGGCGTTGCGCTTCCCCTTTGGAGAACGTGCGCAGTAGGGCATCGTTCTTGGCGGTCAGCTGCATGAAATCCAGCACCTCTTTGACCCTTCCCGGACCCACGCCGTAGAGGCCGGCGTAGAACCTAAGATTCTCCTCGGCGCTGAGGTACGGGTAAAGGTAGGGCCGGTGACCCAAAAAACCGATGCGGGCCTTGTTCTTTCTCGGTTCGGTGCCGTCCAACCAGGCGGCGCCCGAGCCGGGAGGTGTGAGTCCGGCGACGAGCCTGAGCAAGGTTGACTTGCCCGACCCGTTGGGCCCCAGGACCGCAACCGTGCGGCCCGTAGGCACTTGGAGGCTTACGCCTCGCAGGGCGGTAACCGGACCGTATCGTTTGGTTACGTTGCTTACATCGATCACCGGACTCCCGCTCTCCTGGGTCTAGGTGGCTCCGCGCCTCACGCCGCGCCCGCATTCTAAAGCGGCGTTCTGCAACCGGCCCGGCCATCAACGGTCTCACCCATGGTGGTCGTACGAAGACTATCCGTGGTGATTTTCCTTAATTTTCTCCGGACTCTGCCGATATATAAGGCAACGGGAAGTCAACGAACCATTGCCAACCCGGCCTGTGGATCCGATTCAACAGAGCTGAGTTTGGAGTGACCGCCAATGAAATCCCATAGTCTTTTGCGGCACCGGGTGCGGGGGGCATCGCTTGCGGTTGGAGCCGGTGCAACCGCGCTGGCCATGATTTTGACCTCCACGAGCTCAGCTTCGGCGGCGGGCACCGCGGTCGAAGCCCAAGCCGAGCAGCAGTTTTTCACCATGGCCAACAGTAGCCGGTCTCAGGCCGGTCTCGGTAGTTTGGGCGGATCGTCCGCGTGGCAGGGCCACGCCCGCAACCACTCCGTGGAGATGGCGGCATCGGATTCGATCTACCACGATTCGAACCTTGGTGGTGAAGCATCCACGCTTGGCTGCTGGGAGCGGGTGGGCGAGAACGTGGGCCGCGGCCCCAGTGTGGGAGCCATCCACGACGCGTTGATGAACTCGGCGACCCACCGGGCAAATGTCCTCGGAAATTTTGATGCGGTAGGTATGGGGGTGCAGATCACGGGGGATGGAACCGTCTACGTTACTCAGCGCTTCCTCAAGAGCTGTAGCGCTCCTGCCCCGGCTCCTGCTCCTGCACCTGCCCCGGCTCCGGCTCCGGCTCCAGCTACTGCACCTCCC
>JBBDRQ010000054.1:0-27488 GCA_040905365.1 Actinomycetota bacterium | reverse complement strand
CGCTAGCTTCGCCCTAACGGTGCGAGGGAGAACGCAGCCAGGGGGCAGCTCACGCGCTCCAAACGCCCCGAAGGTTGGTGGTCACGGCACTAGCTTAGCGGGACGTTAGCGGCGTCGCGTGGTTGGCTCTTCGGCGCCGTGGGATTTGCGATCCAGCGCCCGCTGCATGAGCACCGACTGGGAGGATCCCTCCAAAGTGGCGGTGTCGGGATTCAGGCGAGCCCAGCGGCCGTCGGGCTGCAGCTCCCAGATGAAGCCCGAGTCCTCCCAACCGATCTTGAGGCACGCGGCCAGCTCGTTGCGGATACGGGTGTCTTCGACCGGCACGACCACCTCGATTCGCTGATCCAGGTTGCGCTGCATGAGGTCGGCGCTGCCCATGAAGTAGGAGACTTGCTGTCCGGCTTGGAACGTGTACACGCGGCTGTGCTCCAGAAACCGTCCCAGGACGCTGCGCACGGTGATGTTGTCGCTCAGACCTTCGATTCCGGGCCGCAGGGCGCAGGCGCCGCGGACCAGGATCCTGATCTGGGCGCCCGCTTGCGACGCTTTGTAAAGCTCATCGATGAGATCGGGGTCGGTGAGGGCGTTCATCTTGAGAAATATCTTGGCCTCCTCACCCTCGGAGGCCGCCTTGGCCACCCGGGTGATGTGGTCCTTCATAGCGCTGCGAAGCGCGAAAGGAGCCACCAGGATCTTTCGAAAGACGCCCGGCTTGCTAAAGCCGGTGAGGAAATTGAACAGCTCGGCGACGTCGGCCGCGATGTCCGGGTCGGCGGTGAACAGGCCGAAGTCCTCGTACAGGCGGGCGGTCGCGGAGTGGTAATTGCCGGTGCCGATGTGCACGTAGGTCCGAAGCGAGTCGTGCTCTCTGCGTACCACTAGGATCAGCTTGGCGTGGATCTTCAGATCCGGAAAGCCGTGTACAACATGAACGCCCGCCTGCTCTAGGCGCTTGGACCACTCGATGTTGTGGCTTTCGTCGAAGCGGGCCTTTAGCTCCACCAGGCATACCGACTGCTTTCCCCACTCAGCGGCATCGGTCAGGGCGGGGACCAAAGGGGACTTTTCGCTGGTGCGGTAAACGGTGGTTTTGATCGCGATGACGTCCGGGTCCTTGGCGGCTCCCCGCACAAAGGCCTCCACGGTGGTGGCGAAGGAGTCGTAGGGGAGGTGTACGAGCAGATCGCCCCGGCGAATCTGTGCAAAGAAGTCGGAGGTCAGCCCGCCGGCCAGCCGGGGCTGCGTCTGCGGCACCCAGGGTTCGAACTTGAGCTCGGGCACTTCCAGGTCGGCAAGCTGCGCCAGGTCGGCCTTGTCCATCAAATTCTCCACCGGATAAACCTGCTCCGGCCCCACGCCCAACTCCTCACGCAGGCGGCTAAGCATGTTGGTGGACGCGTTTTCGGACACCTCGAGGCGCAGTACGTCGCGAAAGCGCCGCTTGCTCAATCCGGCTTCAACCGCCTCGAGCAGGTCGTCGGCGTCGTCGGACACTTCCAGGTCCGCGTCCCTGGTCACCCTGAACAGGATCTTCTCGGTCATCTCCACTCCGTGGAACAGGTGCTCCAGGAAGTGACCGATGACGTCCTCCAGCGGGATCAGCAGGCCTCGGGACCCGACTCCGATGAAGCGGTTGAACCCTTCGGGCACCTTTACCCGGGCGAAGCGTTCCTCGCCCGAGGCGGGGTCCTTCACGAACAGACCGAGGCTGTTCGAAAGGCCGGAGATGTACGGGAACGGCTGGCCGGGACCTACCGCAAGGGGGGTTAGGACCGGATACAGCTCCTTTAGAAACTTCGATTCGAGCTCCGACAGCTCCGCCTCGGTGCAGTCGGAGACCCCTGCTATGACTATTCCGTTCTCACCTAACAAAGGTTTGAGCTGTTCGGTCCAGATCTCGGTTTGGCGCCGGCGGGATTGGAGCGTTCTGCGGCGGATCTCCGCCAGCGTCTCGGCGGCGGTCATCCCGTCGGCGGTGGCCAGCGACGCCGAGGACAGGGCTCGCCGATACAATCCGGCAACCCGAACCATGAAGAACTCGTCGAGATTCGCGGAGAAGATCGACACGAAGCGCACTCTCTCCAGCAGCGGCACCCGGGGTTCGCTGGCCAGGGCAAGCACCCGGTCGTTGAAGTCCAACCAGGATATCTCGCGGTTCATGAAGCGCTGCGGCCGGCCGGCCAGATCCGATGTTTGCGCGGCCGGCGTCGAGTCTTTGTACGTGGCCTGAACCATCTGAACCATCCTGGTGGGTAGATACTCGAAGAAACCTAGGGTATCGCACCCATGGTTCGGCTATGCGCAATGTCCCGATGATCCATAATCGAGACCATGGTCAAAAAAGCGATATCGGGTAAAGGTCGCCGGGGGGCTCCACCCCTTCCCAGACAGCGCGGCGCGCTGCGTGTTGTCCAGCTGACCCTGCTGGCGCTGGCCGGTTTTGTGGGCAAGCTGACCCTCGATTCCTATTCCGGGGGTGCGGGTTACCGGTTCGAGGCGGTCGTGCTCGGGTCGAGCGCGGTCCTGTTCGCCGCAGGAGCGCTGTGGATGGGGATCAAAACGGTGCGCGGGCCCCAGCCTCCCGAACTCGGCTAGCTGTCTTAGGCACCCTTTTCTATGTGCGGCGCCAGGAGCTTGCGGGCCAGTTGCACGCTGTCGCGAGGCTGTACGGCGTCCTTCAGCGCGCTTAGGTCTGAGTACCGGTCTATGTCCAGATGCAGTGAACCCAGCTCGATTTGGGTTGCCGCCAGGCCTGCCCGAGAGGCCGCGTCGATGTGGCGGCGCGCGCTGGCGGGCCCAAAAGCTGGTGCGATGGCGCCGGGGGGGCGCCGCATCAAGGCGTTGGTGCCGCCGTCGGCCGACGCAACAACCACAACCTGCTCTGGGCGGCCAAACAGTTCGGCTACGTCGTCGGCGTCGACCAACGGAACGTCCGAAGGTAGGACCAATAGAGTTCTTGCCCCCATCTCAACTGCATATTGCGTGCCCGCGGCGATCGCACTGTTCAGCCCTGCTCGGGGGTCGGAGACCAAATCGCATCCGAAGGCGATGCCTACGGCTTCGGCGTCGGGGTCTTCGGTTACTAGCAACCGGCGCGGCCATTTTTCGGTGGAGCGTAAGACGTCTGCAAGCATCGCCAGGCCCAGGCGGCGGCGGTCGGCGCGGGTTAGAAGGCGAGAAAGCCGAAGCTGGGCATGGTCGAGCCGCTTGACCGGAATGAGGATGCAGTCCACGCCGCGCAGCTTATACTCTCGGCCACGGCGGAGGTTACCGAGACAGGTTGGAGGTTAGATAGTGGCAACTCCAGAGGCTGGAGCCAAGCAGAAACACTGGAATGCCGGTCCCGAGCGCAAGCACTGGAAGCATCTCGATGCAGAGATCGTCGAAACTGAGGTCTGTGTGGGCTGTTCGGCTTGCGTAGTGGCCTGCCCTCACCACGTGATCGAGATGCAAGACTTCCGTCCGAGGCACATAGAAGAGGAGCTGGGCCCCCACAACTGTATTCACGGCGAAGAGGGCTGCTCGCTGTGCGCCATGGCGTGCCTGCGGCTGGAGCCCGCCCTGGAGAAGGTCGAAGATTTGCTGTTCGGCCGGCGGCGCAAGCACCCCAGCGAACCCTACGGCCAGTGCCGGGAGATGTGGCTCGGCCGCACTGCAAGCGACGACGTGCGCAAGGTCGGCCAGGACGGGGGGGTAGTCACTTCGCTCTTGTCCTGGATGATCGAAAACGGGGAACTTGACGGGGCCTGCACAGCCAGACCCCGCGACGACATGCCCTGGTTTGACGAGCCGTTCGTGGCCCGAAGCCGGGAAGATCTTTTGAAAGCTGCCGGGTCCCGGTACACGTACTGCTCGACTCCGCTGGCCTTGAAGGAAGCGGCCGAACTAAAACTCAAGAAAGTGGCCGTGGTCGGGGTGTCCTGTGAATCCACCGCTATACGGGAAATGGCTGCGCAAGGCGTGAAGCGGTGGGCGAAGATGACTAAGTTTGTCGCGGGCCTTATGTGCAACGAGACTTTCAAGTACAAGGAGTTCATCTACGACATCGTGCAGGACCGCTATGGAGTGAACGTCGACGATGTTGTGAAAGTCAACGTCAAAGGCGATGTCTACGTGACCCTTGTCGACGGCACCGATGTGCAGATTCCGCTGGCCGAGTGCAAGCCCTATGCCAACGAATGGTGCCACCACTGCCCCGATTTTTCGGCCGAGCACGCCGACATCTCTTTCGGAGGTATTGGAATGTCGGGTTGGACCATGTGCCTGATCCGCAGTGAGTACGGCTTGGACGTGTGGAAGCGGGCGGTGGAGGCCGGCATCATCGAGACCAAGGACACCAAGGAGGACCCGGAGGGTCTACGGGTGCTGGAGGTCCTGGCCAAGAAGCAGCGCCGTCGTACCGGGGAGATGGAATCGCACGCCGCGGGCCGGTGGCCGGTCAAGGCGACTCTGGACCGGGTGCGGCGCGAGTACGTGGAGAAGTACGCCGGCGACGGTGAAGGGACCGAGAAGCCCGAGTCCAAAGAGTCCAAGTCCGAGTCCAAAAACACCACGGCCTGACCGGGCGTTATCCAAGGTAGGCAGCGCCGATGAAGACGCGGGTAGGGATTCTGTTCGGCGGACGCTCCGGCGAGCACGACGTATCTTGCGTTTCCGCCCGCCATGTGGCGGCGGCGCTGGACGCCGACCGCTACACCGCAGTGCCCATCGGCATCACCCGTACCGGACTGTGGGTGTTGCCGGCCTGCTCTCAGGCGGCGCTGTCCGGCGGCCGGTTGGAGATACCCGAAGGACGGTTTGTGGCTGAAGGCGCGCCCTTGGGTATATTTGGGGGTTTCTCAGGTGAGGCTGCAGGCCAGACGCCGGACCTGGGCCTGGATGTGGTGTTTCCCGTGTTGCACGGTCCCTTCGGCGAGGACGGCACGGTGCAGGGAATGCTGGAGCTCACCGACTGTCCATACGTGGGCTCGGGGGTGCTGGGCTCTGCGGTAGGGATGGACAAAGCGTTGATGAAGACAGTCTTTACCGCTGCAGGTATTCCGCAAGCCGATTACTTGGTGATTAGGCGCCGCGACTGGGACCTGCGGCGGGGCGACTGCGTGGAACGGGCGTGCGCTTTGGGTTTCCCCGCCTTCACCAAGCCGGCCAACCTGGGTTCGTCGGTCGGGATCTCCCGCTGTGCCGACCGCGCCGAGCTCGAGGCGGGCATCGCGGAGGCGTTCGGCTACGACCGCAAGGTGGTGGTGGAGGAAAACATTGCAGGCAGGGAGATCGAGTGCGCGGTGCTCGGCAACGACCAACCCGAGGCCAGCGTGTGCGGCGAGATCGTGGCCGCCCGCGCGTTCTACGACTACGAGGCGAAGTATTCGGACTCAGCATCGCAGACCATAGCCCCGGCCGAACTGCCCGAGAGCGTATCCGAAACCATCCGAGCGCTCTCCCTGAAGGGCTTTGAGGCGGTAGAGGCCGCGGGACTGGCTCGGGTCGACTTTTTCTACGAGGAGCCCGGACGGGGAGTCTTGATCAATGAGATCAACACTATGCCCGGGTTTACCGAGATCAGCATGTTCCCCAAGCTGTGGGCAAAGAGCGGACTTAGCTATCCGGAGCTTTTAGACAGGCTCATCGCACTGGCTTTCGAGCGCTACTCCTGGAGGACCGGCTAACGACCGGATCCGACGACGGCGCGCACGAACCCCATCGATCCCGCACGACAGTTACACCTGGCCCGAGCCCCGCCCTTTACAGGTGCACCACCGGGCAGGTCAGGGTTCGGGTGATGCCTTGTGCTGCCTGGATCTTTGCGACCACCAGTTTGCCAAGGTCGTCGACCGTGTTGGCCTCGGCTTGAACGATGACGTCATAGGGGCCCGTCACGTCCTCAGCGGCCGTGACACCCGGAATCTCCGCCACCTCGCGTGCCACCTGGGCGGCCTTGCCGACCTCGGTTTGTATCAGGATGTAAGCTTGCACCACCACTGAGTCACCTTTCCCTCGACTTGGAGTGGCCGATATCCTAACTTGCCGGCCCCGCTTAGAGGGAGAGTGATGTGCAAAGCTTGGGCCCGTGCGCTGATCCTGTGGCGCAGCCCCTACCGGTAAGGGCCCCCAGAGGAACGGAGATTTGATGGCGGACACTGCTACGACGCTGACCACCCATACGGGATTGAGGGCCTGGGTGGATGAGATTGCGGCGTTGACCACTCCGGACGAGGTTTATTGGTGCGACGGGTCCGCTGAGGAGTACGAGCGCTTGTGCCAGAAGCTGGTCGCCGCAGGAACCTTCACCAAGCTCGACGAAGCGAAGCGCCCCAACAGCTACTGGGCTGCATCCGACCCGCGGGATGTCGCCCGGGTAGAGGACCGTACCTTCATCTGCTCCAAGGACGAGGACGACGCCGGTCCGACCAACAACTGGCGGGACGCCGGCGAGATGCGTGCGACGATGACGGACCTGTACAGAGGCTGCATGCAGGGGCGGACCATGTACGTGGTTCCGTTCTCGATGGGCCCGCTCGGTTCCCCGATCTCCCACATCGGCGTCGAGGTAACCGATTCGCCCTATGTGGCAGTCAGCATGCGGATCATGACCCGCATGGGGGTCAAGGCGCTGGACGTGCTGGGTGCCGAGGGCGAATTCGTCCCGTGCCTGCACTCGGTCGGCGCCCCGCTGGAGCCTGGCGAGCAGGACGTAAGCTGGCCCTGTAACGCGGAGAACAAGTACATCGTTCACTTCCCTGAAACCCGGGAGATCTGGTCCTTCGGATCTGGGTACGGCGGAAACGCGCTGCTGGGCAAGAAGTGCTTCGCGCTGCGGATCGCCTCCATCATGGCTCGTGACGACGGCTGGCTGGCCGAGCACATGCTGATTGTCAAGGTCACCTCGCCTGAGGGAGACGTCAAATACATCACCGGCGCCTTCCCGTCAGCGTGCGGCAAGACCAACCTGGCCATGCTGATTCCGACCCTGCCGGGCTGGAAAGTCGAGACGCTTGGCGACGACATTTGCTGGCTGAAGTTCGGCTCGGACGGCCGCCTGTACGCGATCAACCCCGAGTCGGGGTTCTTTGGTGTGGCCCCCGGGACGTCGGACTCCACCAACTACAACGCGATGCGCACGCTGGAAAGTAATTCGCTGTTTACCAACACCGCGCTGACCGACGACGGCGACGTGTGGTGGGAGGAGATGACCGACGACACTCCTTCTCACCTGACCGACTGGCGGGGCAACTCTTGGACGCCCGGCAGCGACACTCCTTCGTCGCACCCCAACGCCCGGTTTACCTGCCCGGCGGCGCAGTGCCCGGTCATAGCTCCCGAGTGGGAGGACCCGGCCGGTGTGCCGATCTCGGCCATGCTGTTCGGCGGCCGCCGCGCGTCGGTGGTGCCGCTGGTCACGGAGGCTCGGGACTGGCAGCACGGCGTGTTCCTGGGCTCGATCATGGCCTCGGAGACCACGGCAGCCCAGGCCGGAGCAGTCGGTAAGGTACGCCGGGATCCGTTCGCCATGCTGCCGTTCTGCGGCTACAACATGGGCGACTACCTGGCTCACTGGCTGGGAATCGGAACCCAAGGCGACCAAAGTAAGCTTCCGAAGCTGTACTACGTAAATTGGTTCCGCAAGAGCCTCGAGGGCAAGTTCCTGTGGCCAGGATTCGGCGAGAACAGCCGGGTACTGGCCTGGGTCTGCGAGCGGATCAACGGAAAGGCCGACGCGGTGGAGACCCCCTTGGGGCGGGTACCGGCGCCCGGCAGCTTGAACACAGAGGGCCTTCAGGGAGTGACCGACGAGACCCTGTCCCAGTTGCTAGAGGTCGACGCCGAGGACTGGAAGGGTGAGATTCCCTCGATTCAAGAGCATTACGGCAAGCTTGGGGACCGGGTGCCTAGTGAGCTCGGTGATGAGTTGACTAAGCTGCAAAAGGAGCTCGGTTAGGAATCTGAGAGCAGCCGGACCGCCCCAAGGCCGTCCGGCTGCTTAGGATCAGCCGGACGGGAGCTTTTAGGTGGACCTGAGCACTGTAGGCGAATTTGGTTTGATCGACCGGATCTCCAAGATCCTGGGCGAGCCGGGGGAGGGCGAGACCTGGATCGGCGACGATGCTGCGATTCTGCGCGCTCCTGCCGGGACGATTTTCCTCACTACGGATCTGATGGTCGAGGGCGTCCACTTCGACACGCGCTTTACCGGTCCGGAGGACCTCGGCTACAAGTCCCTGGCCGTCAATGCCAGTGACGTCGCGTCCATGGGAGGGATTCCGCGCCGGGCGGTGGTAGGCCTCGGGCTGAGCCCGGGGCTTGACGTCGAGTGGGTCGAGGCCCTGTACTCGGGTATGAAGGAATTCTGCACCGAGTTCGACATGGCGGTGGTCGGTGGAGATCTTTCGCGCTGCCCACAGATCGTCATCTCGGTGGCCCTTCTGGGCAATCCGGCCGGCCGGCTGTCGATTGAGCGATCCGGGGCCCGAGTGGGCGACGCGGTTTGCGTCACGGGCCGGCTGGGCGCTTCTGCTGCGGGTCTGGAGTTAATGAGGCGCGAGGATCGCAGCCGCCTGGATCTGTTGAAGGCGCACCTTCGCCCGACGCCTCGCGTCAAAGAGGTGGAGGTGCTAAGGCGCCATCTGCCGAGCGCAATGATCGATGTTTCCGATGGGTTTTGTGCCGATCTCGGCCACATTTGCCATGAGTCGGACGTGGGCGTGCTGGTTCAGGCAGGTGAGTTGCCGCTGGCCGATCTTGCGGAGCTGGAGCTGGGGCGCAGCGCGCTGGAACTAGGCCTGTCCGGCGGTGAAGATTACGAACTGTGCTTTACGATTCCCGCCGACCGGTGCGAGAAGGCGTTCGCCGCGGTCACTGAAGCCACCGGGACTCCGGTCACCAAGGTGGGTGAAATCGTGGAGGCGGACCGGGGCCGGGTGCTGCTGCTGGAGAGCGGCGAGACCCCGCTGGAGGCGCCCGGATGGGATCACCTGCGCGTTTGAAAGTCCCAACCGCTTTTACCATTGCCGGCTCCGACCCGTCCGGCGGCGCGGGCGTCCAGGCGGACCTGAAGACCTTCTTGGCGTGCGGAGTGTACGGGATGAGCGCCATAACGGCACTGACGGCCCAAAACACCCAGGGGGTGTCCGCCGTACAGGGGGTGCCGCCGTGGTTCGTGAGGGAGCAAATGCGCGAGGTTTGCGAGGACATCCCGCCCCTAGCCGCCAAGACCGGCATGCTCGCCAGCCGGTCGATTGTCCAAGTGGTCTCTAAAGCCGTAACGGATTTCGGCATTACCAACCTGGTGGTGGATCCGGTGTTCATTTCCAAAAGCGGCCACGCGCTGCTGTCCGAAGACAGCCTGGATGCGCTCAAGACGCGGCTGCTGCCTCTGTGCACGGTGGTTACTCCGAACCTGCATGAAGCGGCTGCGCTGAGCGGGACCGACGTGGGCAACCTCGACCAAATGAGGAAGGCCGCGCGGGTGCTGCACGATATGGGTCCTAGCTACGTGCTGGTCAAAGGCGGCCACCTGAGCGAGGCCGCGACCGACGTGTTGTTCGACGGTGAGTCTTATGTGGAAATCTCGTCGGAGAGAATCGATACCGGGAACACTCACGGAACCGGCTGTACGCTGTCGGCGGCTATCGCCGCTTACCTGGCCAAGGGGGTCTCGGTCGAGGAATCGGTCAGAAGCGCCAAGGCCTACATAACCGGGGCGTTGCGCTACGGGTTGGATCTAGGTAGCGGCCACGGACCGACTAACCACGGCTGGAACTCGACGATGCGGTCTAGCGTTTCCTGAACGCTCTTCTGAGCACCAGGATCCCGACCGTCGCCGCGAAAGCGACGGCTACCACTTTGACAGCTGCGCCTTTGGCTTCCTCGACCTTGTCTTTGACGTTCTCCGTCTCGCGCCGCACGACCTCGGCCGTCTCGTTGACCTCCTCGGCCAGGGCGTCAACCTTTTCGGCCAGCGCGTGGCGGGCCTTTTTGATCTCCAGCTCTATCTCTTCGTGCGATTTGGCCATGACAGGCTCTCCTTTAGTGAGCGCATGGTTTCGCTGAGCGAGTTGATGGTCCGCTCCGGCTTGAAGCTGCCTTCGATCTTGGTTTTCGCGAAGAAGAACAGCCCGGCGCTGCCGGCGGCCAGCAGCAGCGTGGTCACCAGCGCGGCGAGCCAGCGCGGCATAAACACGTCGAATATCTCAAAGACCGTCAGCAGCAGGAATGGAACGATGAACAGGGCCAGGACCAGCCCCACCAGACCCAGACCGGCCGCCAACGCCTTGGGCCGGGCGATCTCGATGAATTCCTGTTTGGCCAGTTCGATCTCCAGCCGGACCAGCCTGGAAACGTCTTCGGTTATGCCGGAAAAAAGGTCACCCGCGGTCTTCGCGTTGTCGCTAAGCCCGTGAATGGAGCCGGCTAACGAGTCGGAGAGTTCGTCGGTCTGAGGGTTTTCCGAATCGTCTACCTTCAATGGGGCGTCCTATCTAAGAGCGCGAGGGACTTTGTTGGCCGAGATGCAGGAGGCGCACACTTTCAACTTGGTAGGGGTTCCCGACACCACCGTGCGCACCGTCTGGATGTTGGGCGTCCACCTGCGGTTGGTCCGCCGGTGAGAGTGGCTAATCGATTTACCGAACCGCGGCGACTTGCCGCAAACGTCGCAGACTTGAGACACAACAACTCCTTAGCTGAAAAAAGGTTACAGCCAAGACTAATGGAAACTCTCCGATCCGGCGAGCGGTCACCCCAACGGGAGACAATGAGGCGTATGAAGAGCGAACCCCTGCTGCTGTATGCGCCACCGCATATGCGAACTCCGGTGACGCAGATAGCCCGGCTGAGGCCCAAGGACCAGCAGCTGCTGGCCGAGTCGAAGTTCGGGCTGGATTCGGTGCAGGCCCTGTTGCAGCATTATCCCCGGCGCCACCTGGACTTCTCCGACACCAAGTCCATATTCCAGGTGAGGGTCGGAGACGAGGTGACGGTCATCGGCCAGGTCCGCCGTGTGCAAACCCCGCCCCCGTCCCGGCGAAAGGTTCCTTTGAAGGTCTTCGTCCACGACGGTACCTCCAACCTGGCGCTGGTGTTTTTCAACCAGCCATGGCGGGCCAGGCAGCTGAAGGTCGGCACCAGAATCGCGGCCAAGGGCAAGGTTTCGGTCTTTCGAGGCGCCCGGCAGATGACCTCGCCGATGGTAGATGTGATCTCTGACGCCGACGAGGTGGTCAAGATCGTTCCTCAGTATCCGGCCACCGCAGAGCTCAACACCAACCTGCTGCGCCGGGCGGTGCGGCGCGCTCTGGATCAGTTCAGCCCCGTGGCCGACCCGTTGCCCCAGGCCCTGCTGGACCGCCACGATCTGGTGGATCGGACCTGGGCCCTGGACAACTACCATTTTCCCGAGGTGATGAGCCGCAAATGGGTAGCGCGCACGCGCCTGGTCTTCGACGAGTTGTTTACCCTGCAACTGGGCCTGGCTTACCGCAAGCACCGAATTGAGGCAGAGACGGTCGGGATAAGCCACGACACCGCCGAGGGGCTGGCGGGCGAGTTCATCGGGGCGCTGCCCTTCGAACCGACGGGCGCCCAGGTGCGTAGCATGCAGGAGATACGGCGGGACATGGCAGCCCCCACCCCGATGCACCGGCTGTTGCAGGGGGAGGTTGGCTCCGGCAAAACGGTGGTGGCGCTGTACGCGGCCCTGTTGGCTGCACAGGGGGGCTTCCAGGCCGCGGTGATGGCGCCTACCGAGGTCTTGGCCAACCAGCACTTCCTGACGCTGTCACAGCTGCTGGAGCCGCTGGCCGCCCATCCGTCGCTGACCTCGGCCGGGCAGATGGATCTGTTCGGCGGACCCGAAGTGGTTCTGTTGACCGGGAGCACTCCGGCTGCGCGCCGCAGGGAAGCGCTCAAGCGCATCGGCGACGGCTCGGCTTCACTGGTGGTGGGGACCCATGCGCTGATCCAGGAGGGTGTGGACTTTGCCAACCTGGGCCTGGTTATCGTCGACGAGCAGCACCGGTTTGGGGTACGGCAAAGGGTGGCGCTCAAGGAGAAAACCGACGGCGGCAAGACGCCCGACACCTTGATCATGACGGCCACGCCGATTCCGCGGACCCTGGCGTTTACCCTGTACGGCGACCTGGATGTGAGCGTTTTGGACGAGCTGCCCAAGGGGCGCTCGCCGGTCAAGACCCGGGTGGTGGACGAAGCGGGGCGCCAGAAGGCCTACGATCTGGTGCGCGAGGAGGTCGCCGCCGGCCGTCAGGCCTACGTGATCACGCCTCTGGTGGAGGATTCGGACAAGCTGCAGGTGCGCTCGGCCGAGGCTGAGGCCAAGCGGCTGGCGACCGAGGTCTTTCCGGACTTGAGCGTCGGGATGATGCACGGCCGCATGGCCGCCTCCTCGAAACAGAGCGTGATGGAGCAGTTTCGCTCCGGGGAGATCGATGTGCTGATCTCCACCACTGTGGTCGAGGTCGGCGTGGATGTCCCGAACGCCACGGTGATGCTGATCGAGGACGCCGACCGGTTCGGCCTGTCTCAACTCCACCAGCTGCGCGGCCGCATCGGGCGGGGTAAACATGCTTCGGTATGCATGCTGCTCAGAGGTGAGGTCCCTGAAGGCGAGGAGAATGAGGAGAATGCGGCCTCGGAACGATTGAAGGCGGTGGCCTCTACCAGCGACGGCTTCGAGCTGGCCAACAAGGACCTGGAACTGAGGGGTACGGGAAGCATCTTGGGTGAGCGGCAGTCGGGCTTTTCGGACCTGAAGCTGACTCATCTCCTGAGGGACATCGATATTCTCAAAAAGGCCCGGGAAGAGGCCTTCGGGTTGGTTGAGCAGGACCCGAACCTCACCCGCCATCCCCACGTCCGCCTTGAGATGGAAGGACGCTTCGCGGACCGCCTCGAATGGCTGCTGCGGTCGTGAGGGTGGCAACTACGCGGGCGGTTGTCTTGATCCGTGCGCCGAGGGAATGCGGGTAATTGCCGGGACGGCCAAGGGCCGCCGGTTACGCTCGGTCAAGTCGGACCGGACGCGTCCCACGACCGACCGGGTCAAAGAGGCGCTCTTCTCCTCGTTGGGTCCTGTCGTGGCAGGGGCCCGGGTCCTGGATCTTTACTCCGGCTCGGGGGCGTTGGGCATCGAGGCGCTGTCCCGGGGAGCCCAGAGCGCAACTTTCGTCGAAAGCTGTAACCGAGCGGCGTCTGCGCTTAAGGCGAATCTGGCGGTCACGGGGTTTGAACGGTCTGCTGTCGTGGTCGTACGTCCGGCGGAGGAGGTCTTGGCGGCCGCTCCCGGGGAGCCAGTCGATTTGGTTCTGGCCGATCCTCCCTATGCCGGCGGCATACCGGTCCGGGCGCTGGAGCAGCTGCGCGACAATCGCTGGCTGGCCGACGGTGCGACCGTGGTCTTGGAGGTGTCGGGGCGATTGGAGGAAATACATGTTCCAGCGGGTTACCGTATCTTCGACACCAGACGATACGGAGACTCCAAGCTTGTCTACCTTCACGGGGACTTTGTTGAAAGGGACCGTTCCGATTGACGGCGGAGGTGGAGTGTGACGGTAGCGGTGTGTCCGGGTTCGTTCGATCCGCCCACTAACGGCCACCTCGACGTCATCGAACGGGCCAGCCGTATCTTCGACGGGGTGGTGGTGTGTGTAACCAAGAATCCTTCCAAGGAGCCTCTACTCGCCCCCGAGGAGCGGGTCGAGCTCCTCGGGGAGGCGCTCGGTCATCTCCCCAACGTCCGGGTGGACTCCTACGAGGGTTTGCTGGTCGATTTCGCACGCCGGCAGGGCGCCGGGGTGATAGTGAAGGGTTTGCGTGCGTTGTCCGACGTGGAGAAAGAGCTACAGATGGCGCAGATGAACTCCGGCCTGTTTAACAAAGTCGATACACTCTTTGTCACGACCGACCCGCGGTGGAGCTTCGTATCGTCGAGCATGGTCAAGGAGGTAGCCGCTTTGGGCGGAGACGTTTCCGAGCTGGTGCCGGCGGCGGTCAATCAGGCCCTTAGACGTCACTTCGATTCCATGTCCGGCTGACCTGGCGGCGCAGGCGGGATCCGACAAATATCGCGTGCGGTAGCGCGCCGTTAGGAATACTCTGTAGAAATGGGTTTACTTGAGGACATCGACTCCGTAATGCGTGAGGTACAGGAAGCCAAACCGGTTCCGCTGTCGGCGTCGGCGATGGTTAACAAGAAGAGTCTGCTCACGAAGTTGGAGCGAATCCGCAAGAACGCACCCGAGGAGTTGAAGCAGGCCCGCTGGGTCGTACAAGACCGCGACGGACTGATGACCGGGGCGCAGGCTGAGATCGAGCAGCTCAAGGCCGAGGTCTACGCGGAGAGGCAGCGTCTGCTCTCCCAGAACGAAATGGTCATTGCAGCCAACCGGGAAGCCGACACCATCGTCGAGGAAGCCAAAAAGCGGGCGCGGCAAATCCGAGTCGAGGCCGAGGATTACGTGGATGCGAAGCTGGCCAGCTTCGAGGTAGTGCTCCAAAAGACCTTGGGCGCAGTTACCCGGGGCAGAGATTCGCTGAGAGGCAGGTTGGACGTGGCCGGTCAGCAAGTTCCCACGGACCAGCCGGGCGAGGTTACCGATCCCCGCATCAGGCTGCGCAGCGGCAATCGGGTCTAGCCGAACCCCCTCGGGCGCGGCCGCGCCCGGTACAACCGAACTGGTGGGAACTCATCGTCAACGCTATTGGGGATATCATGTCTAACGCTGGAGCCGGAGTCCAAGAGCCCGGCAACTGGTTGCTTGTCGACGTGTCCGGGCTATTGGGCGGTCCCGGGCTGTCCAGGCGCTTTGAGGCGTCCGGGCGGATCGAAGGTCTGCATGCCGGTCTTGGTGTGGTCGAGGAAGATCACCCGGTCGAGGTCGGGCTGGAGTTGGTCAGCAGCGCCCGGGCGATCCGGGCCAGCGGGCGAGTCTCCGGTAGGCTGACCCTTGGATGCTCTAGATGTTTGGTCGAGTTCGTCCAAGACCTGGACCTGGGAGTCGAGGAGGAGTTCTACTTCGACTCGGCTTTGGCCGAGGCCAAAGAAGGATACGAGGTTACAGGTGAGTTGGTAAACCTCGAGCCGATGTTAAGGGATGCGATAGTCCTGAGCATCCCGATCAAGCCGGTGCATGCAGCGGACTGTCAGGGCCTGTGTCCGGTGTGCGGCGCGGACCTCAATGTGACCGAGTGCGGACACGGCGAGCCCGAAGGCGATCTAAGATGGGCGCCGTTGAGGGATCTCATCGCGGGCGACGCAGGTCCGAAGGAATAGAAAGCGGAGAGCAACGATGCCAGTACCGAAGCGAAAGAAGTCCAGATCAACCACGCGGCACCGCAAGTCCCAGTGGAAGCTGTCCGTGCCCTCGAAGTCGACCTGCCCCCAGTGCCACGCCCCCAAGGCTTCGCACCGGGCTTGCGGCAAGTGCGGGCACTACAAGGGGCGTGAGGTGGTAGAGATCGACCAGGGGTGAACTCCACCTCGATCGAACAAAGCTGCGAGAACCTCCTCAAGCGTCTGGGGGTGGAGTGTGCCCGGGCGCAACTGCTGCACAACGCACTGGTCCACCGCTCTTACTCGTACGAATTTCCCGAATCCGAGAACAACGAACGGCTCGAGTTTCTCGGTGACGCGGTGCTGGGCCTGGTTGTGACCGACATGATCTTCGCCTGGTACCCGCAGATGCCCGAAGGCGACATGGCGAAGCTACGCTCGGGCGCCGTCAACACCAGCACCCTGGCCGATCTGGCGCGCTCGGTTAACTTGGGCGAGGACCTGCTGCTGGGTAAGGGCGAAGAGATCTCCGGCGGTAGGGACAAGGACTCCATCCTGGCCGACTCCTTCGAGGCGGTGCTCGGCGCGATCTATCTGGACTGCGGGCTCGATGCTCTGCGCCGTCTGGTCGATCGTCTGTTGGGCGGACACATCCGGCAGAACGTGAGCCGGGGGGTGGTCCGGGACTTCAAGACCGGCCTGCAGGAGGTGAGCGCGCAGCGCTCGGGTACGTTGCCCCGCTACGAGATCTCCTCGACCGGGCCGGATCACGCCAAGAGCTTCGCCGCCGAGGTGTACGTCGACGGGGAGTTGCTGGGCTCGGGTGAAGGCCGGTCCAAGAAGCAGGCGGAGCAGGCCGCGGCTCAACAGGCCCTGGACAGCCTTGGGGGTCCGGAGCCCCAACCCGATGCCAGAACTTCCTGAGGTAGAAACCTACCGGCGCGACCTCGAGCCCCATTTGCTGGGCAGCACGCTCGCCCGCGTGCAGGTTCGAAACACCCCCAACGCCCCCAGGATCCTGCGCCGGCACGGGCCGGTGGGGTTTGCCGAGCAGCTGGAGCGGGCGCGTGTGGTGGCGGTGGGGCGCGTGGGCAAGTTCTTGACTTTGTCGTTGGACCTACCGGTTGCTCTGGTGCTGCACCTGGGGATGTCGGGGCGGCTGATGCTGGCCGAGCCCGACGACGCTTACCCGCCCCACACCCACGTGGTCCTGGATCTGGACGGGGACAGGCAGCTGCGCTTTGTGGATCCGCGTTCGTTCGGCGAGATGTTCGTTTCGTTGCTCGACGGTGGCGTTCCCAAAGACCTTGCGCATCTGGGCGTGGACCCGCTGGCCGGCTGGCCGGCGCCGGGGGCGTTTGCGCGGATGCTGCACGCCCGTACGGGCCGGATCAAGGATCTGTTGATGAACCAAGAATTCATTGCCGGGCTGGGCAACATCTACACCGATGAAGCGCTGCACGCCGCCGGGGTCCGCTACGACCGGCCGGCCAACGAGCTGAGCTCGGACGAAAGGGTGCGGCTGCACTCGGCGGTTCCGCAGATCCTCGAGCGGGCCATCCGGATGCGGGGCACCTCGATGCAGGACGAGTCCTACCGGGATCTGGGGGGCTTGCTGGGCGGGTTTCAGGACGCGCTGGCCGTATACGGGCGCGAGGATGGGCCCTGCAAGAGCTGTGGGGAGCCGATTGTTCGGGGCCGGTGGGGCAACCGTTCGACGTTTTACTGTCCGAGGTGCCAGGTTTGACGCAGATCAGGCTGAAAACGGGGCTGGATAAGGGCCCCGCCGAGGTTTGCGCCGAGGTCGACTCCGCCTCGGACCAGATGCGGCCACCGTCGTTTCTGCTCACTCACGGCGCCGGAGGCTCTTTGGCCACGCCGGGTCTTAGGGCGCTGGGCGCGGCCTTGGCCGAGCGGGGGTTCCTGGTGGTCAGGGCGGACCTTCCCTATCGGGCCGCGGGGCGCAAGACTCCGCCCAAGGCTGAAAGCAGCGTCGCCGGCTTTGCCGGCGTGGTGCAGGAGGCCCGGCGGCGTTTCGGGGGGCGCAGTTGGGTGGTAGGCGGCCGGTCCTACGGGGGCCGGGTGGCGTCGCTGGCTGTGGCCTGGGGTTTGAACGTATCGGGGCTGCTGCTGTACTCCTATCCGCTGCACCGCCCCGGCGATCCATCGACGCCGCGAGTCGATCACTGGCCGCAAATCTCGGTGCCTACGTTGTTTTTGGAGGGCACCAACGATCCGTTTTGCGACCCGGCGACGTTTGAGCGCTGCCTGCCCCTGCTGGCAGGCAAGGCCACGGTGCACACGGTAGAGGGCGGCGACCACAGCCTGAGGGTGTCCCGCAAGAACGCGCCCGACGGCGTTGCCGTTTCGGAGGCCAAGGTGGCTGTGGCTCTCGCCCGGGTGGCGGACGCCTGGGCCGTGGACCTGGCCGGCTGTTAGGCTCCGTAGGTTCTCAGGCGCCCGGCTGCCGCCAGCATGAACGTCATCAGGTCTTTGGCCAGCTGCTGGCCGAACAACCCGGCGCGGGCGGACTCCTCGTCAAACTTGGTCACCGGGTCGACCCCTACGGTCGGGCCCCACATGACAAACGGCACCGGGTGCCAAGAGTGGCGCTTGAGCGGCGCCGGGGTGCTGTGGTCTCCGGTAACGCAGAGGACTCCGGGCCCCAGGGCCCGGATGCGCTCGACGGTGGCGTCCACCTCTTCTATTGCCGCACATTTGCGTTCGAAGTCGCCGTCCTCCCCGGCGGAATCGGTGCCCTTGAGGTGTAGGAAGAAGTAGTCGTAGTCGTCCCAGGAAGCCTCCAGCTCGGCTATCTCTTCGCCCCAATGGGCCTTGGCCGGAGCGGTATCCATCCCGACCAGCCGCGCCAGGCCCAGGTACATGGGGTAGGCGGCGATGCCTCGGGCTTCGAGCTGGTAGCGTTCCCGAAAGCTCGGCAGCTCCCGGTGAGTATCGAACCCTCTCAGCAGAAGGAAGTTGGCCTGCTCGTCTTTGAGGAGCAGCCGTACCTGGTCCAAGAAGGCCTCCACCACCGCGGCGGTAGAGGTCGCCTCGGGGGCGACCGGAGTCGGCGGTTGCGGCGCAACGCCTTCCTCCTGCGGGTCGGTGTCCTTTATCAGGGCGTTGAGATGGGGCCCCCGCAGGACCAACAGTGCCCGGTGTTCCCGCTCGGTGGTCAAAAAAGCCTGCACTCCGCGGGGGAGTTCGACGTTCTCGGTGATCGTGCGGCACAGCCGCTCGTTGGTCTCGGTGGGAATCCGGCCGGCTCGCCGGTCGGCGACGTTTCCGGCGTCGTCCAAAGTGCAAAAGTTGACCCGGGCGGCTATGTCTCCGGGTTTTAGATCGAACGCCACGCCGGCGGCCGAGAGCGCTCCGCGTCCCAGGAGATAGGTTGTCGGGTCGTATCCGAACAGCGCCATGTGACCGGCGCCACTGCCAGGGGTGATTCCGGGAGCAACGACGGTGTGGACGCCGGAGGATCCCTCGGTGGCCAGTCGGTCCAGATTCGGAGTGTTCGCCTCGGCAATTTCCGAGCCCCGCTCGGGGGTGCGAAGGCCTCCGAGGCCGTCTAGAACCAGCAGTACAATTTTGTTCTTACCCGGTCTAACCAGGTTGGGTACGAGATCAGTCATGTACCTAACTATATGTGCATGTCCCGGCGGCGCGGCCGGTGCCGGGTAAACGCCCGATTAACCGCCGCCGGTCTTGGCCCTCGACCCGACGGAGATTTCACCTGCGGCGCCCCGGCTGCCTGCTAACATCGGTGGGCGTGAGCCACGCAGCAATCGAGTCGACTCTTTGAACCCGGGACGAGGCGCCAAGTGTTTCTAAAATCTCTGGTGGTCCGCGGCTTCAAGTCGTTTGCCAACAAGACCACCCTAGGGTTTGAGCCCGGCATCAGCGTGGTGGTCGGCCCCAACGGCAGCGGCAAATCCAACGTCGTCGACGCCATCTGCTGGGTGCTGGGCGAGCAGGGACCGGCCAGTCTGCGCGGCGGCAAGATGGCCGACGTGATCTTCGCGGGGTCGGGCAGCAAGGCGCCGCTGGGTATGGCCGAGGTACAACTTACCATCGACAACAGCGCCGGCTTGCTCCCGATTGAGTTCTCGGAAGTCTCCATCTCCCGCTCGCTGTTTCGCTCCGGCGACAGCGAGTACCGCCTGAATGGATCGGTGTGCCGTTTGCTGGATATTCAGGAGATGCTGTCCGACGCGGGCGTGGGCCGGGCTCAGCACACGATCGTCGGGCAGGGCCGGGTGGACCAGGTCCTTGCCGCGGATCCGGTTGCGATCCGCAACATGATCGAAGAGGCGGCCGGTGTGGGCAAACACCGGCGCCGGCGAGAGCGGGCCCTGCGCAAGATCGAGTCGTGCGAAGACAACCTGGTGCACCTGGCCGACCTGTTGGCCGAGATCCGCAGACAGCTCAAGCCCTTGCGTCAGCAGGCCGAGATCGCCAATCGCCACCACCGGGTGTGCGACGAGCTCAAGCGCGTGCAGATTATCCAGGCCTCCCGGGAGTTGGCCGAGGTGCTCGATGAGCTCGGGCCGCAGGACTCGGCCGGCCGGGAGGAAGAGCTGGGGGCCCGGGAGCAGGATCTGGCCCGTCTGGACTCCGACCTGGCCCGCTTGGAGGAGACCCGCATGGCGAGCTCTTCGGAGTCTGCCCGGTACCGGGAGCTCCAGTTACGTCTGAGCGGCGCCCTGGAGCGGCTGGACGGTTTGCGTAAGCTGGCCGAAGAGCGAGGCCGGGCCTTGCGTGCGGAGCTGGCCGGCAGCAGCGAGGCGGGGGAAAGGGCTCGCGTCCAGGAGATGCGCAGGCAGATTGATTTGATTGAGCCGGAGCTGGCCGAGGCGGTGCGCGTTGAGCAGATGGAGACCGAGGAACAGCAGCTGGTGCAGGAGCCGGCCGACGCCGCCCGTATCGAGTTGGCGCGCGGCGAGGAGGCCGTCGCCGCGGCGCTGAAGCGCCGGGCCGAGGCGGCGGCCCGGGTCTCGGGTCTCGAACGCGATCGCGACCGTTCGGTGGAGGCGGCGGCCCAAGCCTCCCGAGAGCGCGAACTGCAAGCCGAACGGCTTGAGCAGCTGCGGGCCGAGTTTTCATCGGTCGAGCCCGACCTGCAGGATGCCGGCCGGCGGCTCGACGAACACAACCGGCAGCTGGAGCCCGCCGAGCAGGAGCTGCGTCGCGCCGATCGGCGACTGAGCGATCTGGATCGCTCCCGCGCGGCCCGGCTGGAGGAAGTGCGTTCGCTGGAGAAGGAGGCCGCGGTGCTAAACGCCCGCGCCGGCGCCCGTTCCTCCGTGACGCGTTCCCGCTCCACCGGCAAGGGTCCCACACTGGTGTTGGCCGATGTTGTGGAGCTCGAGCCGGGGCACCGCAGGGCGCTGGAAGCCCTGATCGGTCCTTTGGATTCGGTAGCGGTGGCCAGGGCTCGCGATGAAGCAGCCGGCGTACTCGACGAGCACGACCCGGATCAGGCGGTAACGGTGCTGGTTGCCGACCGCGGCACTGCCGAGGTCGCCGGCGCCGAACCTCTGTTGCACCGGGTCAAGGTGCTGGATCCAGTGGCCGAGAGCGTCCTGGCCAATGTGTTTTTGGCCCGAGACCGTACGCATGCGATCGAGGCGGCGGGCGTCCACCCCGACTGCGTGTTCTTGAGTCCGGACGGTACGGCCACCAAGGGCCCCCAGGTCAGCAGGGGCTCGGCGGAGGTGGCGGAGCTGCTGGCCGAGTGCGAAGGCAAGTTGAACCAAGCCCGCAGAGCCCTGGCCCGGACCGACGCCGAGTTTGCAGAGGCCAAGCAGGCGCGCGATCGGGCGGTCCGATCCCGCGACGCCGCTGCCAAGCTCCGCGCGCAGTTGGAGCAGGAGCTTCGCGCACGGGAGCGGCGTTCGCAGCAGGTTTCGATGCAGTTGACCCAGCTGGCCGAGGCGCTCGAGCGGCTGGAGAGCGCCGACGCGGGCGCGCAGCGGCGTTTGAATGAGGTCGAGGCGGCCTTACCCGTGACCCGCTCCGAACTGCAGCGCGCGGAGCAGGACCTTGAGGATGCCCGTAAACGGCGAGCCGAGCGACTCGCCTCCTACGACCGCGCGTTTGCCGAGGCTCAGCAGCTGCGAATGAGGGCCGGCATCGCCGGGGAGCGGGCCGGGCAGCTTCGCAAGCGCAAGCGTGAGGCGGTCGAGGCGTTCAACGAAGCGAACCGGCGGCTGGCCGGGCTGGCGGCCAAGCAGGAGGCGCTGACCGAGGCCGTGGCCAAAGCCGGGTCCGTGGTGGCGATAGCCGGGCTGCTCTCCCGGGGCGGCGCCGACTGGCCCCGGGAGGCCGAAGCCGGCCTTACCCGGGCCCGGGACGAGGTGCAGGTCAGCGAACAGCGTCTTGCCGATCTGCGGGCGCGCAGAGCCGAGCTGGCCGGACGGCTGGAGAAGATGCGGGCCGAGGTCCGCAACGAGGACCTACGCCGGGGGGAGCTGACCATTCGCCGGCGCATCCTCGAGGCGCGCATCGAAGACGAGATGGAAGCGGACCCCGCCGAGTGCGTGGCGATGTTCGGGCGCCGGGCTCAGCCGCCGGCCGAGGAGAACAAGGACCCGTTGGGGCGTTTGCCGAGTCTGGACGCCGAGGCGCTGCGCAGTAGAAGGACCCGTTTGGAGCGCGAGCTGGAGCGGATGGGAAACGTGAACCCCTTGGCCGCCGCGGAGGCCGAGACCCTGGCGGAGCGGGAGGAGTTCCTTGCCGCTCAGATAGATGATGTACGCACCAGCCGCAAAGACCTTAACCAGGTAGTCACCTCTGTGGACACCAAAATCGGGGAGCTGTTCGCCTCCGCGTTCGAGGACGTGGCGGCCCAGTACGAGGAGCTCTTCCACGTGCTGTTTCCCCGGGGCAAGGGAAGGTTGAGGCTGGCCGAGCCCGACGCGATTTTGGACTCCGGCGTCGAGGTGGAAGCCAGCCCAAGTGGTAAAAGCCTGAAACGGCTATCGTTGCTGTCGGGCGGCGAGCGGGCCATGGCGGGACTGGCGCTGCTGTTTGCGGTCTTCAAGGCTCGACCCTCGCCCTTCTATATTCTCGACGAGGTCGAGGCGGCGCTCGACGATTCCAATCTGCAAAGGTTCTTGGGGTTGTTGCACGAGTTTCGAGGCACCTCGCAGCTTTTGGTGGTGACTCACCAGAAAAGAACCATGGAGGTGGCCGACGTGCTTTACGGCGTGACTATCGGTCCCGACGGGGTCTCCAAAGTGGTTTCGGAACGGCTTAAGGATTTCCTCCCGGCAAGCGTAGGCGTGACCGGGAGTCACACTCAAAGGACCGGTGTAAATGAGCAATGAACTGATCCTCGGGACGGCCGTCCTGGCGCTGGTGGTGGTGCTGATCACTTTCACCCTGCTGCGCAGGCGCCCCAAGGATGTCGACTTCGAAGAGCTCGCGCAGGAACTGGCCGGGGAAGCCGAACCCAAGGAGCGGGAAAAACCCGAAGAAGTACCGGCGCCCGAGGAAGATAGGGCCTCCCGGCTGGCTCGAGGGCTGGCCAAGACCCGCTCCGCGCTGGCGTCGACGATCCGGTCCCTGGGGGGTCGGGAGAAGCTCGACGACCAGGCCTGGGAACAGATCGAGGACGCGCTGATCGCCGCGGACGTGGGTATGGGTCCGACTAAGAGGGTTCTGGAGGCGTTGCGGGCAGATCGCCCGGATCCCCAGGATCTTTCTGCAGCTCTGCGCAAGGAGCTAATCGGCGTTTTGGACAAGGGTGACCGGACGTTGAAAATCAACGAGGGCGAGCCGACGGTTTGGCTGGTGATCGGCGTTAACGGGGTGGGCAAGACGACCTCGATCGCCAAGCTGGCCAACCGGCTGATCGGCGAGCAACGCGGGGTGGTTCTGGCCGCGGGAGATACCTTTCGAGCTGCGGCGATCGATCAGCTGGGACTGTGGGCCGAGAGGCTGGGTGTCCATATGGTCAAGCATCAGCCGGGCTCTGATTCCTCCGCGGTGGTGTTCGATGCCATCGAGCACGCCCGGGCTAAAAGGGTCGACGTGGTCATAGTGGATACCGCCGGACGCCTTCACACCAAGTCCAACCTCATGGAGGAGCTCAAGAAGGTAAGACGGGTCGTGGAGCGGGAAGCCGGCGAGGTCGGGGAAGCGCTACTGGTGCTCGACGCCACGGTGGGCCAAAACGGCCTGGCGCAGGCCAAGGCTTTTCACGAGGCGATCGGGGCCACCGGCGTCATCCTCACCAAGCTCGACGGCAGCGCCAAGGGGGGTATCGTGCTGGCCGTGCAGGAGCAACTGGGGATCCCGGTGAAGATGGTCGGCGTGGGAGAGGGCATCGACGACCTGGAGACCTTCAGTCCGCAGGACTTCATCGACGCTCTGCTGGAGGGCTCGAGTAGCCCCTGAGGTCCTTCACGCGCAGGAAAGTGGCGCCGTCGCGGGTAAGGCTGAAGACCGTGGGGCGTTGCGAAAGGTATTCGGGATCGCCGGACAGCCCGAGCAGTTCGTCGCGAGGCGCGCAGACGCTGAACTCGGCTTCGGCGGCATCGGTGTACTCCAGGCGCGTGCGCTCCTCGAGCAAGTAAGAGTTGCTCAGCCCCGGATGCGAGCAGACGTGGACTCTGATGGGGCCCTCGGGAATCTCGGTCAACAGGAAACGCAGCCCGGCGGGGTAGGAGATTCCCCAGTAATCCAGCTCGTAGCTTCCCTCGGCGCCGTCGCCGCCTCGGGTCAGGGTATTGAAGTAAAGCGCCTGGTAGGGGTGTAGCGCGGCCATTGTCGCGGCTACGGTTAAGCCGATTATCGCCAGAGTGCCGCTCAGCGCCATCCTGGCAGCAGGCCCGTGCCGGGATGCCTGCCGGTAAAGCAGTTGAGCGCCGCCCGCAGCGAACAGTATCAGTGCAGGGTAGACGAACAGAAGCTGCCGCCACTCGTCGTACAGGTTGGCCCCGGAAACAACCGCGAACCCCAGCGGCCCCAGCAGCCAGGCGGCGTACAGGTACCAGTGCCGCTCGGCCGAGCGGTTCCTAAAGGCGGGAACCGGGTTGTGCGAAAGCTTTGAAGCGATGCCCACCGCAGCCAGAGCCAGGTAAGCCGGTGGGGTGGTGATACCGATCCAAACCGGAAGGTAGTGCCAGGGCAGTTCGGAGACGCTGACCAGCCGGCCCATGTAGGCCGTGGTGGTGGGTCCTCCAACAAACGACGCCATCAACGCCAAAGCCTCGGTAAACCGCCCAAGTGGATCCGGCCACAAAAACGGCCACATGGCAACGGTGAGAGGTGCAGCCACCGCCGTGTACGCAGCCACAGGTGCGGCGAACTGGCGCAGCCGCCGGCCGCGCGGAGCGAACCAGGCGTCTGCCGCCAGTGCCGCCGCCACCATTGGTGCGACCACGAGGCCGGGGGCCCGGACGTCGACGATTAGTGCAGTAGCGACGCCGAGCAGCGGTATCAGCGCTGGTTTGCGGGTCTGCAGATAGGTCACCAGCAGCCAGACATTTATGACGAACAACGCCAGGAAGGGAGCGTCTTTGGGGTTTACAAAGGCGTGGGAGAATACCCGAGGGGAGAGCGCCAAAGCGCAGGTCGCACCCAGGGCCCATTTCCAACTGTTCAACTGCCGCCGGGCCAGTGCGTAGAAGGCTACGGCTCCCGCCACGAAGATCAGGTAGTTGACCAGATGCGCCAGCGGGTAAGCCGCCTGGGGGGCCGGGTCGATCAGGTCGCGCACCCAAGAATGCAGGACCGGCAGAACCGGACCGTAGTAGCGCAGGTTGGAGAACTCCTCGGCGTGGTGGGTACCGGAGGCCAAGTCCGCGGTGACCATGTCGCCGTAGCGGTAGTAGTCGGGCTCGTCGTAGGAGATGCCGAAATCGCCGTGGACGGCGACGCCCAGCAACACCAGGATCAAGAAGAACCCGGACACCACTGCCTTGGATGCGATGTCTTTAGAAGAGTCGGTCATCGACTCGCGATCATAGGCCCCGGGATTGCCCCTACAATGGCCGGGATGTTTGATTCCCTGGGCCGCCGTCTCGAGGACGTCTTCAAACAGCTGCGCAGCAAGGGCCGGCTGAGCGAGAAGGACGTTGAGGCGGCCATCCGCCAGATCCGTCTCGCCCTGCTGGAGGCGGATGTGGCGCTGCCCGCAGTGAAGTCGTTCCTGGCCGCCGTGCGGGAGAAGGCCGTCGGCGAGGACATCCTTAAATCGCTGACCCCCGGCCAGCAGGTCGTCAAGATCGTCCACGAGGAGCTAATTCAGATGCTCGGCGGCGAAATGACGCCGCTGCGATTGGCCTCCAACCCCCCAACGGTGATCCTGCTGGCCGGTCTGCAGGGTTCCGGTAAGACCACCCTGGCGGCCAAGCTCGGGGCCCATCTAAAAAAAAGAGGCAGCCGCGTGCTGCTGGTGGCGGCCGACCTGCAGCGCCCCGCCGCCATCCGCCAATTGGAGCTGTTGAGCGAGCAGGCCGGCGTGATGTTCCACTCGGTGCCCGGCGAGACGGTGCCCACGGCGGTAGCCCGCTCCGGGCTGGAGGAGGCCCAGCGCAACGCCGACGTGGTGATCATCGACACCGCCGGCCGGCTGGGCATCGATCGGGAGATGATGCAGCAGGTCTCAGACGTTCACGACGCGGTCGAGCCGCACGAGGTTCTTTTCGTTCTGGATGCCATGACAGGTCAAGATGCGCTGTCCTCGGCCAAGGCATTTTCCGAGACGTTGCCGCTGACCGGGATCGTGCTAACCAAGATTGACGGCGACGCCCGGGGAGGTGCCGCGCTGTCGGCCACGGCGGTAACCGGCAAGCCGGTCATGTTCGCCGGAACCGGTGAAAAGCTGCAGGACCTGGAGCCGTTCTACCCGGACCGGATCGCGTCGCGGATCTTGGGCATGGGCGACGTGCTCAGCCTGATCGAGCGGGCCGAGGGCGCTATCTCCCAGGAGGAGGCCGAGGACCAGGCCCGCAAGGTTTTCGAAGCCCGTTTTACGCTCGAGGACTTTCTCAGCCAGATACAAAACGTCCGCAAGATGGGCGGTATAGGCGACCTTTTGAAGATGCTGCCCGGCATGCCGGGAGGAGGGCGACTGGACGAGGTCGAGGTCGAGGACGACGACATCGACAAGATCGAGGCGATTATCCGCTCGATGACCCCTAAAGAACGCAACGACCCCAGGATCATCAACGGCAGCCGCCGCAAGCGCATAGCGATGGGCTCCGGCGTCATGGTGCGCGATGTCAACGACCTGCTAAAGCAGTTCGACGCTGCGCGCAAGATGATGAAGCAGATGACCAAGATGGGCAAAGGCGGCAAGAAGGGCTTCCAGCTGCCCCCGGGGTTTGGATAGGGGTTCTCGCGCCTTACCCTCGAACCGGGAGCGCCAACAGGTGCTATGCTCGCGGAGTTATGGTCAGAATAAGACTTCGCCGTATGGGCAAGAAAAAACAGCCGACGTACCGTGTAGTGGTAGCCGATGGGCGCGCCCCGCGTGACGGCCGGTTCATCGAGTCGATCGGCCGGTACGCTCCTCGCAACGAGCCTTCGGTTGTGGAGATTGATCACGAGCGGGCCCTTGTGTGGCTCGATCAGGGGGCACAACCCTCCGACGCCGTGACCAAGCTGCTGAAGATCGCCGGCGTAATCGATGAGAAGGGCAACAGGCTAAAAGCCCCTGTCGCTCAATGAGCTCGAAAGAAACGCTTGAGTTCATCGTTTCCTACCTGGTCGACCACCCCGATGATGTTCGAATCGAAGAGGAAGCCTCCGGGCGCTCGGTGCTCTACGACCTGTACGTCCACCCGGACGACGTGGGCAAGGTGATAGGCCGCAACGGCCGTATCGCGCGCGCCATGCGGTCGGTGGTGAAGGCTGCTGCGCTTCGGGAGGACCGCAACGCGCTGGTCGAGATTGTCGACTGAGGCATCCCGGTAACCAAACGCCCATGGGCCCGTCCCCGCTCGAGCCCCCGGATTGGCTTTCCAGCCCCGAGTACGTCGCCGTCGGCCGTGTAATCAAGCCGCACGGGTTGCACGGGGAGGTCCAGGTGAAGGTACTGAGCGACAATCCCCATCGTTTTGATGCCGGGTCGCAGATGTTCTGCGGTACCGACATATCCAGCCTCTCGCCGATCAACGTGTCTGCGTCCTATCCCTATCAAGCCGGCCTTAGGGTCCGCTTCGTTGCGGTCGACGACGCCGCAGCCGCG
>JBBDRQ010000053.1:13987-27894 GCA_040905365.1 Actinomycetota bacterium | reverse complement strand
CCAGGAAACACCTCACGCGCTCCAAACCTCGCAAACGTTAGTGGTCACGGCACTAACTTAGCTATAGCTAGCCCAGGCTCACTGTGCCGTCCGGGGCCACCGACCACCCGGGGTTGTGCGCCACTTTCCCAGCCGAAGCCGGCCGGGTCCTCCACCAAAGCGTGAAGCCAGTCCACCCGCTGTTGCACCACCCGACTCCCCCTATTCGGAGTCGAAGACGATCGGAGGACCGCTGTCGCTGTCGGCTATCTGTGCCTCGATCCTGATGAGCTCGGCCCGCACCCTCTGGCCGTAGGGATCCAGTCCCAAGCCGCCGCCCAGTTCCATGCCGCAATCGGCGTGGAAGCGGGCGCGAACGAAGTCGCCCTGCTTGCGGAAGCCGTCGGCCAGATTCATGTGCAGGGAGGGAAGGAACTTCTCGACTGCCGGGACCGTGGGATCGGTGCCGGCTTCAATCGCTGCCTCGGCGATCTCCAGGGCTGTGAGGTCCCAAGCGAGCTCGTCGTCGAGTTCGTGCTGAGTGTCGGCGATGAAGTGAGCCAGTAAGCAACGTGGGTAGGCGTCTGAATCCGCCTCGAACTCTTCCCACAGTTCAGCAAACTGTTGGCGAGCCTCCACCTGAGCGCCGCGGCAGTAGAGTCGGAACGTCTCCATGATCCGCTGTAAAGATTCGTCCTGCTGGTCCAATCCACTTCCTCCCGGTTTTAACAAGTCGGCGGCCACGGCACTAAGTCTTGGTTAGAGCGGCCTTGACGGCTTGGGCAACCCGCGAGCTCTCGGCTTGGGCGCCGGCTCTGTCCCGTACCGACTTGATCACCGGTCCCATCGCCTTCAACCCCGTATTTCCGCCCGCCCGAGCCTTGCTGATTTCTTCGTCGATGATGGCCCCCAGCGTCTCGTCGTCCAGCTGGGCGGGTAGGTAGGGGGTCAGGACCTCGGCCTCCGCCCGCTCCTGGGCGGCCAGCTCCTCGCGCCCGGCCTCCGCGTAGATCCCCGCCGCCTCGTGGCGCTTCTTGAGCTCGGAGCGGATGATCTCGGCCACCTGGGGGTCGTCGAGAGTCGACTGCTGCTTGCCGGACGACTCGGTTTTGCTGATCGAGGTCAACACGCTGCGCAAGGTGGCCTTGGTCGTTTCGTCACGCGCGCGCATGGCCGCGGTGAGGTCTTGGCGAATTCGATCTTTGAGGGTGGTCAGGTTCTAGCCTCCGTCCAGAGCAATCCGGTTACACCAGAGTACCCGCACCCCGGGCCGCCGGCCCTACTTGTCCATCCATGGTCCCACGCCGCCCAAATGCTCGACGCTGATGCGGGTCACGAACCCCGCCGGGGGATCGGGCATGGGCGGAAACTTCACGTCCGGCCCCAGGTGGGTCTTGGCCAGCTCGGCCAGCAGCTCGGGCGCCCCGCCCTCGGTTACCTCCGCCCGGCCCTTGATGACCAGGTACTCGCGCAGACCCATGTCGTTGGTTTTGTCGGTCTGGAAAGAGACTGTCACGCGCGGGTCCCGCCGCATGTTGTGTAGCTTCTTCTGGTCGAACAGGGTGGCCACGACCACGTCGTCACCGTCCAGTCCCGCCCACACCAACGATATGTGCACGCTGCCGCTTTCGTTCAGCGTAGCCAGATGAGCGAAGTTCGGGCCTCGGACCACTTCTTTGGCGGATTCGACAAACATGCGCCCAGCTTAGCCGGTCCAGGCGGCAACGGCCGGGGTCATGGTGGGCGTAGGCTGCCGTCTGCAAGGATTGGCGCAGGTGCCGTGCTACGGGCCTTTGGCCCGGGAGGAGGATTCGATGAAGTTGCTGTTGATGCTGGTGATGACGGTCTGCGCCGCGGCCATCGTGTACGTGCTTTCCCAGGGGGCTGCGCAGACCTATGAGGTAGGCGGAATGGTGATCACCGGTACCAGGGCGGTGGCCGCGGCCGGTCTCACGCTGTGCGGCGCCGCGGTGCTGTTTGGCGGCCTCATGTTCGTGTCCATGCTCAAGACCGCGGTGTGGCTGGGCGGCGCGCTGATAGCCGTCGGCTTGGCGATGGGCGTTTTGGGCAGCCCCGCACCCTAGGGTGCGGGCTCGTCGTGCGGGGAGGGGATCTGGTCGGGTGGAAGTTTCTTGACTTTGGGCCGCCGCTGGGGCCGCTCCGGAATCAGCGAACGCATCGCCTCCAGGTTACCGAAGCACACCAATCGATCGCCGTCCTCCAAGACCCGGCTGGACTGCGGGTTGGGTATCACCGAACTGCCGCGGTTTAGCGTCAGTACCGTGATGTCTTTTTCCCTCAGGCCCGAGTCCTTGATCGTCTTGCCGGCGACGTCGGCCCCGCTGCGGATGTGCAGCTCGGCCACGCCATAGCTGGTGCTGACGCTGAGGCGCTGGTGAACGTCGATGGTGGGAAAGCCCACCTGGCGGTCGATGAAGTCCACGATGGCCCCGGCGACGTCCAGCCCGGTGGCCGTTTCGATGCCCTGCAGACCCGGTGAGGAGTTGACCTCCATGACCAGCGGTCCGTCGTCGGACTCCAGTATGTCGACACCGGCCACCCGAAGCCCCATGATCTGGGCGGCCTGCACCGCGGTGCGGCGGAACTCGGGTTCCAGGTCGACGGGCTCGGCCGAGCCGCCCCGGTGGACGTTGGAGCGAAACTCGTCGCCGGCTGCGACGCGGCGCATCGCGGCCACCACCCGGTCTCCGATCACCAGAGCGCGAATGTCCCGGCCCTTGCTCTCCCCGATGAACTGCTGGATGAGCACGTTTTGGCGGGTGCTCTGCAGCGTCTCGATCACCGCCTCTGCCACCTTCTTGTCCGGGGCGAGAATCACTCCGATGCCCTGGGTCCCTTCCAGCAGCTTGATCACCACGGGGGCGCCGCCCACCCGTTCCACCGCCGGCAGCACGTCCGCCCGGTCCCGGGCGAACATTGTGCCCGGAATCCCGACGTTGTGGCGGGACATGATCTGAATGGCCCGCAACTTGTCCCGGGCGTTGGCGATGGCCGCCGCGGTGTTGGGGGTGTAGGTGTCCATCTTCTCGAATTGCCGGACGACGGCGGTGCCGAAGTATGTGATCGAGGCACCGATGCGCGGCAGGACCGCGTCGTAGGTGCTCAGCGGCTTGCCGCGGTACTGCAGATCGGGCTCGGGGCTGGACAGGTCGATGGCAAAGCGCAGGGTATTGAGGACCTTGGCTTCGTGGCCACGGTCGATAGCGGCGGCCTTTAGCCTCTGAGTGCTGTACGAGCGGGGAGCACGGGAAAGAATCGCCAGTTTCATTGCAAAGACTCTATCGTCGAACCTGCGCCGCTGCCTAGTGGCGCAATATGCACCAAGGCGTCGCCGCGGTGGACCACGGGCAGCTCGGTCCTGCCTATGACTACCCCGGGAGTGCTGGCGCGCACGGCCCGTTCCGTGCTGCCTACCGCATCGGCAACTATAGCGATGCGTTGGCGTCTCACCACCACGTCGCCCAGCTCCACCTTGATCCGGGCCAGGCCGCTCATCGGGCTGCGCGACCAGTTGGAGCGGTGCAGGTAAAGGGTAGAGTGAGCAGGCATTAAGTCGTCGGGCACGCTGCGCATCATGCCCGCATGGTGCATCACTCGCACCACGCCGGCCACCCCGTCATCTATGGCGGACTGACTGAAGCGCCAGGCTTCCCCGGCCTCGTACAGCAGCGTGGTTGTTCCCTGACTGGCCGCGGCTTGCCGCAAGGACCCATCCCGGGCGCCGGCGTGAAGGGCCACCGGGGGTGCAAAGGCGCGCACCAGGTCCCGGGTTTTCGCGTCGTCCAGGTCGGCTCGAATCTGAGGCAGGTTGGACCGGTGGTCGCTGCCGGTGTGCAGGTCGATGCCCAGGTCGCACCGGCTGACGATCTCGGTCATCAGCGAGTGAGCGAACCGGCTGGCCAGCGACCCGCGCGCCGAGCCCGGAAACGATCGGTTCAGGTCGCGGCGGTCCGGCAGGTAGCGGTTGCCGCTGGCGAAGCCGGGAATGTTGACGACCGGCACCGCCAGCAGGGTGCCCGCCACCTTGAGCGGGCGCAAGCGGTTGAGTACCTGCCGGATGATCTCCACGCCGCACACCTCATCTCCGTGGACTGCGGCGCTCAGCCACATGGTAGGGCCGGATGCGGCTCCGTGGATCGCTACTACCGGAATAGCCATCCACCCTCCCGAGGGCAGCCGGGCGGGGCGCAGCTCCAACTCCTTGCGGGTGCCGGGCTCCACCGACTGCCGGGCGATGATCAGCGGCTCGACCGGATCGCCAGCGGTGGTCATAGGGTCCTCCCCCCCAAGTACGACCGCCCCGGGTTGACCAGGAACCGGCGGCGGACCGCCCGGCGTCCGACCAGCATGCGAAAACCCATCTCGTCGCGTTTGGTGAGGGTCAGCTCGATTGGCCAGACCTCTCCGGCCAGTTGAATGCTGGTAATTATGTAGGGCCGGTCCTGCTGTTTGCCGTCGGAGCTGCGTATCCTGCGCCAGCCTTCTACCGGGCATCGCACCTTGACGGCGCCGGCGCGGGATCGTTGTTGAGGATGGATCTCAAACGACACCCAGGGCTCGCCGTCCACCGTGTACTGGCGCAGACCAAACGCGTGCAGCGCGCTCGAGCGCGCGCCGGTGTCGATCTTGGCCTTTATCGCCTCGACCCCCAGATCGGGCAGCGCCAACCATTCCCTCCACCCGATCTGCCTAGGAATAGGTGCCTCCTTGATCGTGATCCGGCGGCTGCGACCTGCCGGTCTGCCGTCCATCCGGGCATTTTGATCCACACCGACAGATGTTAGCGGTCCGGGGCGGAAATAAATCCGGGGGCGCGTTACGTTGTTATGTGTATGGCTAACTGGATGTGTTTCGAATGCTACCTGGTGCTGGACGCCGAGGACGAAGGGCAAGAGGAGCCCTGTCCCAAGTGCGGCAGGCCGATGGGGGAGGTTTTCCTGGAGGAGGAGACTTGAGGGGCTCCTCAGTCGGGGGTCCCCGGCCGCGCCAAAAGCTGTTGAACTAGTCCCGCCCGGTTAGCCGTGATCAGTACTCACGCTCGATGATCAGTACTCACGCTCGATATCGGAGGTCGCGGGCTCCAGCGTCTTCATAAACTTCTGCAGTTGCATGATCTTCATGAGGTTGCCTTTGATCTTCATCTTGCCTTCCATGAAGGCCGTCTGGGGGTTGAGCTCCCCTTTATCCAGCGCCACCGCAGTCTCGTAGTCCTGGGTAATGACCGCGTCGGGGTCCTCGAGTTCACCGATTCCGACATCCGGAACCCCCTCCTTGATCCTTAGGTAGGTCTTTTTCTCGCCCTCCTGCGGGAAGTCTGTGGTGATCACCTGAACCTCGACGTTGTGACCCTTGGAAGCCTTCAGGGCGTCCTCGTCCTTTTTCAAAGCAGCGTTGGCGGCCTCGAAGTAATCCTCGGATTGAAACTTGACCGGCATGCGGGATCCTTTCGGTCGCACCGGCGCCCGCCGTTACCGGGCGCGTACCTGATGACTAGCGGGGGCGAGGCGCCTACGATGGATGCCAGCCCATCATTGAGGATACGGTACGAGCCCAAATAGGGGGATACCCTTGGACGAGACGCAAGAAGCTGAGTCACTGGGCGCCGGAAAGGCGATTGGACGCGTGGTCGCCGGCGTGGTTGTGCTCATCGTGGCGGCTGCGGGAATCACCGCCCTGGTTACGGCCATAGGTGACGTCGGGGGAGTCCTTCGATGGATAGCCGGAGGGGCTATGGGCCTGGCTATAGGTGCTTTCGGCGCCGGCTACTTTCGCTATCTGGCCAACCCGCCTCCCCCGGACCCCGAGCCCATGAAGGTGGATCCCGAGCTGCGCCTGGCCTACGTCTGCGAGATGTGCGGGATGAGGCTGGCGGTGCTGGAGATGGCCAAGGAGAGGGCTCCCAGGCACTGCGGCGAGGCGATGGTGCTGATTAAGCAGGAGGTGTAACTAGCGCCACTGGGTTGCCACCCCAAAGGCGACCGCGATCATTCCCAACCCCCCCCACAGGATCCAGTTGCTGGCGAAGATGCCCCCCGTCGTGCCCAGCATGTAGCGGCCGATGATCATGAAGAAGCCCACTGCGAGCATCCCGAAGAAGGCGTAGGGAACCCACTTGGGCGAGGGCTTGGGCTTGGGCTTGGGCGGCGGGACGTAACGGTTTCGTTTGGATTTGGACTTAGGCATTGACTGCACCTCGGTTTTCGGCTCGTGTGGTCGTTCTCATTCTAGTGCCGTGCCAACCGCGGCTCGGCGGCGGGGTGGTAATCTAAATCCCCATGGCTCTTCGTTTTCTAGGCCGCACTTTCATTTCACTGGGTGCCCTTATCCTGCTGTTTCTCGTATACCAGCTGGTGGGTACCAACTTCGTTACCAGCCGCGAGCAGTCGGCGCTGGCCAGCGAGCTGGAGGAAAAGTGGAGCACCGGCATCGACGAGTCGGTGCCCGATCCCGGTGACGCCTACGCCCTGATGCAGATACCCAAGATCGACCTGGACGTGGCTGTGGTGGAGGGCGTGAGCGTCGCCGACCTGAAGAAGGGTCCCGGTCACTATCCCGGCTCTGCGGTGCCCGGCGGCCTCGGCAATTTCGTGGTCTCGGGACACCGGACCACCTACGGGGGGCCCTTCTACGATCTGGACCAGATGGAGCCCGGCGACGAGATAACGGTGATCGACCGTCAGCAAACGGTGCATAAGTACGTTGTCAGCGAGACCAAGATCGTGCTGCCCACCGAGGTGGGGGTCATTGCACGGACCGACGACGCGCGCCTGACCCTGACCACTTGCCACCCGCGCTTTTCCGCCAGACAGCGGTTGATAGTGGTAGCGGAGCTGGTTGGCACCCCGGGAGATCTGCAGCAAACCGACCCGACCGACGGCGAGATAGTGGACTCATGAGCCGCGGGAAGAAGATTCTCATCCGGGTGCTGGTCGGCATCCCGGCGATCCTGCTGCTGTTCTATCTTTTCGAGCAGTTTGCCCACCTCCTGCCGGCAAACTACTAGCATTGGAAGGGCGCGCTTTTGAGGGTCTTGCTCATCGACAACTTCGATTCCTTCGTGTTCAATCTCGCCCAGTACCTGGGCGAGGCGGGCGCCGAGCCGGTGGTTTTGCGCAACGACGCCACCCTGGACGAGCTCGCCGCACTCGACGCTGAGGCGGTGGTTATCTCGCCCGGCCCCGGTCACCCCAAGGATGCCGGCTGCTGCGTGGATGCGGTAGGGATGTTCGCGGGCCGGGTGCCCGTGCTGGGCGTTTGCCTGGGCCACCAGGCGATCGGGTTGGCGTTTGGCGGAAGGGTTGTGCGGGCCGAGACGCTGATGCACGGCAAGACCTCACCTATCCATCATGATTCCCGGGGCGTGTTCAGCGGTCTGCCGAACCCTTTCGAGGCTACCCGCTACCACTCGCTGGTTATTGAGCCCGAGTCGATGCCGGCCGAGTTGGAGGTAACCGCGCGCACTTCCGACGGTGTGATAATGGGGATTCGCCACACCGCCTACGAGGTTCAGGGGGTGCAGTTCCACCCGGAGTCGATCATGACTCGGCAGGGTATGGCCCTATTGGGCAACTTTTTGAAATCCGTCAGGGCAATCCCCGCGTAGCCTACTAAAATTCGATCGTGACGGTGTCGCCGGGGCAGGCTAAGGTGCCCCCCTCGGGCGACTGGTTCTCGACGGTGCCGTTCTCGAACAGGTCAAGCGGGCTGTCACCTTGCTTTAGCACGTTGAACCCCGCATTCTCCAGCTTGGTCTCGGCAACCAGCTCGCTGTCTCCCTCCACGTCCGGAACCTGCGCCGCGGAGTTGATCTGGAGGCTCACTTCGGCGCCCTCCGGCACGGGAGTGCCGGCAGCCGGGTCTTGAGACAGGACAATGTTAGGTTCCTCGCCGGGGTCACAGCTTCGCTGGGTGGCGGCTGCCAGGCCGGCATCGGCCAGCTGGGCTCTAGCTTGCTCCTCGGTGAGATCGACCAGCTCAGGTACGCCCACCTGCGGGGGGCCGGTACTCAAGACGATGTCCACGCGGTCGTTGCGGTTGACGATCTGTGCCGGGCCCGGGGTCTGCTCGATTACCAGATCCGGTTCGATGTCGTTGTTCGGCGCCCGGCTTACATCGCCCAGCCGCAACCCGGCATTGCTGAGCAATTGGTCGGCTTCGGGTTGGGTGACTCCGCGCACGTCGGGAACCTCCACCTGCTCCGGCCCCTCCGACAGCACCAGGTTGACCGATTCGCCCTCGTCCACCTTGCGGCCCTCCTCGGGATCCTGCGACAGCACGTACGAGGCGGGCAGGCTTGAGCTGAACTCGCGGCCGGAGATGGTGTAGTTGAGACCCCGCGCCAGCAGGGTGCGCTGGGCGTCCTCCACCGGTAAACCGACGACTTCGGGAACCTCCACGTTGGGGGCCGTGGTGTCGGCCAGCACTACAAACAGGCCGACGCCTACCGCCACGATGACCAGAAAGATCGCGGCTGCCACGCCCTTGGCGAGGCCGCGGCCCGGTTGGCGGCCCGGTGGGGGCCGCCCGGCCGTATGCATAACCTCGGTAGCGCCCCGGGGACCGGCTGGGGCGTACACGGCGGTCCGTTCCTCGTAGTCAGCCCGGGGAGGGGGCCCGGCGGGAAGCAGCGGCGTTGCCTCCACCGGCTCGCCCCGTAGGATCCTGGCCAGGTCCTGCTGCATGTCGTGCGCGCTTTGGTAGCGGTTCTCGGGGTTCTTGGACAGGGCTTTCATCACTACCGCTTCTAGCTCAGGGGGTATGTCGCGGGTGATCGAGCGCGGTAGCGGGGGGTCCTCGCTTACGTGCTTGTAGGCGACGGCCACCGGACTGTCGCCCTGAAAGGGAACCCGCCCGGTCAGCATTTCGTAGAGAACCACCCCTACCGAGTACACGTCCGAGCGTGGATCCACCGGCAGCCCTTGGGCCTGCTCAGGCGAGAAGTAGCTGGCGGTGCCGATGACCGTGCCGGTTTGGGTAACCTGCTGGGCTCCAGCGGAAGCGGCGCGGGCGATACCGAAGTCCATGACCTTGGTCTGCCCGTACAGGTCGATCGAAATGTTGGCGGGTTTGACGTCCCGGTGCACTATCCCGTTTTGGTGGGCCACGTGCAGGGCTCCGCACACGTCCGCGGCGATGCGCACGGCGTCCGCGATCGGCATAGGCCCAGACTTGCGGATGGTGTCGCTCAGGGTCTCGCCTTCGACGTACTCCATGACGATGAAGTAGGTTCCGTTCTCCGCGCCCCAGTCGTAGACACAGACGATGCGGGGGTCGTTGAGGCTGGCGGCGGCCTGTGCCTCCCGGCGAAAGCGCTGAACGAACGCCTCGTTTCCGGTGAACTCCGGGTGCATAAGTTTGAGCGCGACCAAGCGGTCGAGCAGCGCGTCGCGCGCTACGAACACCTCGGCCATGCCGCCCGAGGCGATGGAGCGCTTTATTTGATACCGACCGCCGTACTCGTCGCCGGGCCGGGTTGAGCCCCGGTTCACCATCCCGCGGCGGCGCGGTGAGCTTGCAGCACTTGGCGGACGATCGGCGCCGCCAGGCGTCCGCCGGTCTCGTCGCTGCCCGCGCCCGAGCCTTCCACTACGACCGCCACCGCGATGCGGGGGGTGTCGGCCGGCGCGAAAGCCACGGTCCAAGCGAGTGTCTCGTCGCCTTCCGCGCCGGTTTGTGCGGTGCCGGTTTTAGCGGCCACTCTTACTCCCTCCAGGGCAGCGCCTCGGGCGGTCCCGCTGTCGACCACCGAGACCATCATCTCCTTGATGGTGGCGGCGGTGGCGGAGGAAACCGCGGTGCGCCATATCTCCGAAGCGGTTTCGTTGACGATGGCGCCCTGCGCGTCCTCTATTTGTTTGACGACCTTGGGGGCCGGTACGTTTCCGCCGTTGGCTATGCCGGCCGCTACCAGCGCCATTTGCAGAGGCGTGGCCCGAACATCGAACTGCCCGATGGCGCTAAGTGCTCTGAACGCAGGCGATTCCAGCTCCTCGTCGTCGGGCATCCGGCTGACGACGGCCCGAATGTCCAGCGGAGGCTCCTCACCGAAGCCGAAGGCCTCTGCGGTGTCTTCCAGCGCCCCTTCCGGCAGCTCGGCTCCCAGCCGCGCGAAGTAAGTGTTGCAGGAAACGGTCATAGCCTGGGCCATTGTCCCACCACAGGTGGACCCGCCGAAGTTTCCTATGGTCCGGTCCGTTTGTTCCGGCTGGTACTGGCCGGTGGCAGGAAAAGAGGTGTCGGCCGCAATGCCGTTCTCCAGCGCCGCGGCGGCCGTGACGAGCTTGAAGGTCGAGCCCGGGGGGAGCAGCGCGCCGGTGGCGCGGTTTATCAGCGGCTCGTCCTCGGCGTCGTTTAGCTCTTCCCACACCTCCTGCTGGCCGTCGGCGGAGTGCTGGGACAGCCGGTTGGGGTCGAACGACGGGGACGAGTACATGGCTAGGATGCCGCCGCTTACCGGATCGAGGGCGACGACCGCACCTTTGCGACCGCTCAAAGCTTCCTGGGCCGCTTCCTGGACCCGGGAGTCAAGCGTGAGCACCAGCGTGTCGCCCTTCTTGCCCCGCCCCAACAGCCGGTCTCCAAGGTCCTGCATGGTTACTACGCCCCCTTCGCCGGTGAGCTGCCGGTTGTAGTAGCGCTCCAAGCCGTCCCGGCCGAACCGCAGGGAGTAGTACCCGGTCACGTGGGCAAACAGATCGCCCTCGGGGTAGGTGCGCAGGGACTTGAGCTCTCGATCGGGGGTAGGCTCGCTTATCGCCAGCACGGTTCCGTCGGCCGAGCGGACGGCGCCTCGCTCCAGCGCGTACTCCTTGAGCAGCAGGCGGGTGTTCGCCGGGTGGCTGGCGAGATTCTGAGCTCGCACCAGCTGAATCCAGCTCAAGTTCACGACCACCGCGCCGAACAGGGCCAAGACCACGTACGCAATCGCCCGGATCTGCCGGTTCACCGTCCGCCTCCGGCCGCCAGGTTGTACTCGGTAGGCTGTGCCGCGCCGGCTTGAGCGGTGACCTCGTTCGAAATCCTCATCAGCAGCGCGATCAGGATGAAGTTGGACAGCAAGCTCGACCCTCCGTAGCTCATGAAGGGCAGGGTTACGCCGGTCAGCGGGATCAGGTTGGTAACTCCTGCCACGATAAGCACGGTCTGGAAGCTCAGCGCGAACGTGAGGCCCGCGGCCAGCAGCTTGGAGAAGTCGTCCCGACAGCGCAGAGCCAGGCCGAAGCCCCTGGCGGCGAACAGGGCGTAAGCGGTTAGGACGGCCGCAGCCCCCACCAGCCCCAGCTCTTCGCCAAGGCTGGAGAAGATGAAGTCAGTGTGCACGCTGAAGCGGATGAGGTCGGGGCGTCCCAGGCCCAGCCCGGTGCCCCACGCGCCGCCGGTAGCCAGCGCAAAAAGGGATTGGACCACTTGGTAGCCCTGATCGCTGATGTAGGCGAAGGGGTCCTGCCACACCAATAGCCGCGACCGGACGTGGCCGAACGCCTGGGTCGCCACCAGGGCTCCCAGCGCGAACATGCCGGCACCGCTCAGCAGGTACACGGACCGGCCGGTGGCCATCCAGAGCATGGCGACGAAGATCGCAAAAAACAGCAAAGACGAGCCGAGGTCGCGCTGGTTGATCATCACCAACAAGGAGACGGCCCAGGCCAGCAGCACCGGTCCGAAGTGGCGGAACTGCGGGAGGCTCAGCGGTCCCCACCGGCGGGTGGCCACCGCCAGCAACTCCCGCCGCTCGGTCAGGTAGCCGGCAAAAAACAGCACAAGCGCGATCTTGCCCAGCTCGGAGGGCTGGAAGTTAAGCGGACCCAAGCGGATCCACAGGCGCGCCCCGTTGACCTCACGGCCTATGACCGGAAGCATCGGAAGCAACAGCAGAGCAACCCCGACCAGTGCCAGCGTGTAGCGGTACTGGGCCAGCGCCCGGACGTCGGGTACCAGCCACAACACCAGCACGAAGGCCGCCACGGCCACCGCCAGCCAGCGGGTCTGGGCGGCCGCCAGGCCCGGGTTGCCGGTGGGTTCCTCCAGCCGGTAAATCATCACGAAGCCCAGGGCGTTTAGCATCGCACCGATCGGCAACAGCAGAGAGTCGGCTCGGGGGGCCAGCTTGCGCACCGCAAAGTGGGCCGCGGCGTAGATTCCGGCAAAGGCCGCCGCGTAAACCGCCAGTTCGGGTGGAACTCGCGGGCTCTGGGCCAAAGAGACGACCCAGTAGCCGCCGACGGCGATCACCAGCGAGATCACCAGCAGCGATGCCTCGGTGTTCCTGCGGACCGCTGAGGAGATCATCGGCTAGCCAAGAGTCCTTTCCGTCCAAGAGCGCCGCGCAGTCAAGCCGCCTAAGAATCCTGCGGCGACCCAGTAGCCGCCGGGGTCGGGGTTTGCGTTGGTTCCGGGTCGGCTTCGGGCGCCGACAGCCGGGTCAGGTTGGCGACTATCTCTTCCGCCGACGCACGGCTGTCGGCCTTTATGCCGTCTTCGAGGCGGCTGCGATGCGGTTCGGGGATGTCGTTGAGACTGAGATCCGTCTCGCGCTCCAAATCCGAGAACGTCAGCCCTCCCAAGCTGCCCGGGACGCCGCTGAAGATGGATACCCTGCCGTCGTTGGTTCCCACGTACCACGAACCCTCCAGGCTCATCCGTGCGGCGAACGCTCCGGCGGCCAGCACTACGACGATGACCGACGCGTAGCGCAGTATTCGCCAGGTCCGGCGCTTGGGCTTGGTCGTACCGGAGGGCTGCTGGGGCGCGCCGGATTCACCGCGAGCGTTCTGCGGACCGGGCGGCGGCGCCGGCTGCGTCGAACCTGCTCCCGGCAGCGGCCCGGTGTCGGTGCGCACGCCCTCCGTCTTGGAGCGTTGCTCGGCCGCCGGTGGGCCGGCTGCCGCGGGAGCTGCCTGCCGCGGGAAGTCCACAACCACCGTGGTCACGTTGTCGTTGCCGCCCGCCTTTACCGCTGCGGCGCACAGCTGCTCGGCAGCCTTTTGGGGGTCGCTCTGCTCCGTCAATACCGAGGCGATCAGGTCGTCTTCGACCATACCGAACAGGCCGTCGCTGCACAGCATCACCCGGTCGCCCGGCTCGAAGTCGAGCATGTAGACGTCCACCTCGACGTCGGAGTCGACGCCCAAGGCTCGGTCCAGGTAAGAGCGCTGGGGGTGCCGGTCGGCATCCTCGGGCCGGATTCTGCCCTGCTGCACTAGCCTGCCCACGACGGTGTGGTCCTGAGTCAAGCGGGTCAGCTCGCCGTTTCTTAGCAGGTAGGCGCGGGAGTCGCCAACGTGGGCGATCTGGGCAGAGGTATCCCCGGCCACCATGGCGGTCAGGGTGGTCCCCATCCCAGACAGCTCCGGCTCCTGCGACGCGCGCCTGAAGATCTCCTGGTTGGCCGCGCGCACTGCGTCGCTCAAGGACTCGGAGCCGCCTATGCGTTCGGAGACCGTCTCGATGGCCAGCGCGGAGGCGACGTCTCCGGCGGAGTGGCCGCCCATGCCGTCGGCCACCGCAAACAACGGGTACTCGTGGCACTTGGAGTCCTCGTTGACGCGGCGCACCAGCCCGACGTCGGTGCAAGCGCCCCAGTCGACCCGGTTGCTCATCGCTTGAACTCCATCTCGGTCTTGCCGATACGGGCGGTGTCGCCGCGGTTGACGAGCAACGCCGAAGTCACCTTCCGTCGGTTCAGGTAGGTGCCGTTGGTTGAGCCCATGTCCTCCAGGTACATCGAATCACCTCGCTTGAAGACTCGGGCGTGCACTTGGCTGGCGTAGGAATCGTCGATGACCACCTGGCACTTGGAGGCGCGACCGATGATCAACTCGTCGCCCAGGTCGAAGCTGCGCGGCTTGTTTCCCGGGGTGGTGACGACCATCTTCTCGGGAGGCCGGACCGCGGCCGGCACGGCGGCC
>JBBDRQ010000053.1:10786-13977 GCA_040905365.1 Actinomycetota bacterium | reverse complement strand
GGGGCGGGCCGCCGTGCCGGCGGCAGCCTGGGGCGCACGTGGTCCTGAGATTTCCAAAAGCATGGCCTTCACCGCTCGTGCCAGGAACAAGAAAATCAAAAACAAAAAGAAGTACTTGAGGATGTCTAGGACGGCCTCTGGCATCTAGTTGACCTTACCTTTACGGACCGGACCCTTACGGACCGGTGAGTTCAGCTTTGGACGGTCCATTAGCCCATTCCGGGATCGGCTTGGCGGTACTCGATGTCGGTGGCCCCGATCTTGATCCGGTCGCCCGGGGCCAGACGGTGCTCCTTGATGGTCGATTCGTTGACCAGCGTACCGTTGGTGGAGCCGAGGTCCACGATCCACCACTCGCCGTTGCGACTGACCAGCTCGGCGTGGGTACGGGAGGCGTTGGGGTCGTCGATGACCACGGTGCTGGACGAGGACCGGCCTAACTGGATCTTGTCGCCGTCGAGGTCCCAGCGGCGGTCCGAACCGATCATCACCAACTGGTCCGGCGGCACCTCGGCAGGGTCCTGCGATGCGAAGTGGCTGGCGATCACCTCGAACTGGCCTAGCGTGGCTGCCTCGTCGGCCTCGAACTGCACGTCGATGGCGCCGGTAAAACGCCAGCGGCGCTGTCTGGCCTTGGCCTTGAGCAGCTCGGCGAACTCGGTCTGCAGCGTGGGAATCAGTCCCTCGAATCGCGTAAAGTCCTCGCCGGATAACTGGACGAGGTAGTGGTTGGGCACGTAAACCGCGCCGACGCTGACCTGCTTGTTGCTCTCCATCTGTCGCAGCAGGCGCCGGCCCAGCTCGGACGGCTCAACCTCGGAGCGGAAGGCCTTCGAGAAAACTCCCTCGACTGCTTTCTCGAGCCGGCTTTCAAAATCGCCAACCAGTCCCACCAAAGGCCTCCTAGTAAAACGTCACCTACGAATACTATTGCGGAGAAGCGCTCCGCACGCTCCTCTTACCGACCAGAATGCCACTGTCGGGGACCCGGCGCCTACTCTTTCCTGCGGTGCAGGGCGGCCGTCCTCGGCGCAACCGGATAGGCAGCTTCACGTCGACGGGGCTTTTAACATGTGCCGAGCGCGCTAAACTGGTTGGCGATGGTCCCGGCTCGTCGTAGAGTTGGAGCCTCGAGGGCGAATGGCGGAACGGTAGACGCGCTGGCTTCAGGTGCCAGTGAGCTTTAATGCTCGTGGAGGTTCAAATCCTCTTTCGCCCACTCGAATCGACGCGGTGGCCGGCGTCTCTAGGAAACCGTCAAGCTAGGAGTCTGGGTGGATCAGCAGACCTTGATAAGCGTGGTCACCGCAGGTGCGGCTTTCCTGGCTTTGCTGGCGGCGATAGTAGCCAACAACCGGCTTTCCGGTATCCGTAGGTCGCTGCTGATGCTGCAGGGTCGCAAGGACGGGCAGACGATGCTCGAGGTTCTGGCCAACTACACATCGCGCATCGACAGCTTCGAAAAGGTGCTTCGCAAGCAGAACAAGCGCCAGGAGGAGTTGTTCGCCATGCTGGGCCGCTCGGCCCGCAACCTGGGGGTGGTTCGCTACGACGCTTTCGACGACATGGGCGGCAGGATGTCGTTCTCGGCGGCGTTTCTAGATGACCACGGCAACGGTCTAGTGATCACCTCGATCAACGCTCGCGCGGAGTCCCGCGCCTATGCCAAGACGATCCGCGGCGGTACCAGTGACCACAACCTGTCCACCGAGGAACAGGCGGCCATCGCCGACGCGCTGGGGACCCAGAAGGCGAAGCGATAGCTATCGACCTGCGTCTGCTGCGCAACGACCCGGACTGCGTTGCCGACTCCCTGGCGCGCCGGGGCGCCCGGGTGGTACTGCCGTCGGGCAAAGTCATCGTCTCCGGCGACGGCGCGATCGACCTGGAATATCTGCGGGAGCTTGACAACGAGAATCGCCGCCTGATCAGCGAGGTCGACGAGGCTCGCTCCGAACGCAAGCGGGCCAGCAAGGCCATCGCCAGACTTTCGGAGGGCGAGCGTGCCGATGCCGTGGCGAGGAACAAGGAGGTGGCCGAGGGGCTCAAGGCGCTGGAACAGCACCAGTCGGAGCTTCAGGAACAGCTTTACTCGGCGCTTAGGCTCCTGCCCAACCTGGTGCATCCGCAGGCCCCGCCCGGCAAGGGCGACGAGGCCAGCCGTCTGGTGCGGCAGGCGGGCAACATCCCGTCGTTCGAGTTCGATCCGCAGGACCACCTGAGCCTGGGCGAGAGCCTGGGGATTATCGACGTCAAGCGTGCCGCCAAGGTGTCGGGGTCACGTTTCGCCTTCCTGCGGGGCTCCGCGGCCTTGCTGCAGACCTCCCTCATTCGCTTTGTGCTGGACCGGCTGGGGGCCGAGGGGTTCGTGCCCGTAGTACCACCGGTGCTGGTCAGAGAACAAGCCATGTACGGCACAGGTTTTTTCCCCACCGACGAGGCTCAGGTCTACAAGACGGCCGACGACGACCTGTACCTGGTGGGTACCTCGGAGGTGCCGATCGCCTCGATGCACGCAGACGAGACATTCGACGCCGCCGAGCTGCCTTTGCGCTACGCGGGCATCTCCACCTGCTTTCGCCGGGAGGCCGGCACCTACGGCAAGGACACCCGGGGGATTATCCGGGTCCACCAGTTCGACAAGGTGGAGATGTTCTCGTTTTGCCTGCCCTCGGAGTCCAACGACGAGCACCGCCGCCTGGTGGAGTTGGAGGAGGGGATCTTCGCAGCCCTGGAGGTGCCGTACCGGCTGGTGGAGATCGCGGCCGGCGAGCTGGCCGATCCCAACTACCGTAAGTTCGACATAGAGGCCTGGCTGCCCGGCGGCGACCGCTGGCTCGAGGTGACCTCGTGCTCGAACGACTGGGATTACCAGGCCCGCCGGCTGGGCATCAAGGTAAGGGGCGAGGGCGGCACCGAGATGGTCCACACGCTAAACGGGACCGCGATAGCGATCGGCCGCGCGATAGTGGCCCTGCTGGAGAACCACCAGCAAGCCGACGGCTCGGTGGCGATCCCCGAGGCCCTGCAGCCCTACACGGGTTTCGACCAGATAGTTCCGTAACCGCCAACCTGCTCGATGTCTCGGGGCGGCCACCGCGGTGGAGGTGGGATTCGAACCCACGGAGCCTTATCAGCTCACACGCTTTCAAGGCGCGCCCAGTCGGCCGCTTTGGTACTCCACCACCCCC
>JBBDRQ010000053.1:5184-10686 GCA_040905365.1 Actinomycetota bacterium | reverse complement strand
CCCGGCCGCCGGATTCGTTGTGAATCTGTGTCAGAATCTTTGCGGAGGCATCGCCTAGTCCGGTCTATGGCGCCGGATTGCTAATCCGGTTGGGGCGCAAGCTCCTCGCGAGTTCAAATCTCGCTGCCTCCGCTGCGATAACCAGGAACTGCGCCCTTAGCTCAGTGGATGAGAGCGTGTCGCTACGGACGACAAGGTCGGGGGTTCGAATCCCTCAGGGCGCACATTTGCGGCGGCCGTCGGTGGGTTCAGAATGTGGTGTACCGGCCCCCGGCAAGCTCGGTCTGTAAAGAGAACTCGACCGGAGGTGTGCGTGAGCGAGCAGTCCCCGGAGTCGCAGCAGCCGCGCGGCTCCGCGCGCACGACCCGCGGGTCCAAGCAGAAAGACGGCGTCTTCGCCTCCTCCAGCTTCACCATCGCCCGGGTGCGGGGCATCACGATAGGCGCCCACTGGAGCTGGCTGATAGTAGCCGTGTTGGTGAGCTGGTCGCTGTCGAGCTTCTTTTTTCCCTCCGAGTACCCGGGTTTGGGTGACCGGACCTACCTGACGATGGGCGTGGTGTCGGCGCTGATCTTTTTTGCCTCCATCCTGCTGCACGAACTGGGACACGCGTTCCGGGCTCTCAAGGAGGGAATGAAGGTGGGCGACATCACCCTGTGGCTGTTCGGGGGCGTGGCGCGCTTCGAGGGTATGTTTCCGAGCCCGGGTGCGGAGTTTCGCATCGCCATCGCGGGCCCCCTGGTGTCGCTGGTGCTGGCCATCGCCTTTACGGTAGCGGGAGGGGCTGCCGAGGCGGCGGGAGTCGCGCTGCCGGTGGTGGCCGTAGCCGACTATCTGGGCATGATCAATTTCCTGGTCCTGGCCTTCAACCTGGTGCCGGCCCTGCCGCTGGACGGGGGCCGGGTGCTGCGCTCATGGCTGTGGCACCGGCAGCGGAACTTCACCGCCGCGACCCTGTCGGCGGCCAAGGCGGGCAAGGCATTTGCCTACGTGCTGGTCGGCATGGGTTTCCTGGGCTTTTTCAGCGAGGCGTTCGCCGGAGGCATCTGGTTCGTACTGCTGGGCTTTTTCATCCTGCAAGCCGCCGAGGCGGAGGGCCAGTACGCGCTGGTTACCGCCACGTTTCGTAACTTGAGAGTGAGGGACCTCATGACGCCCAACCCGGTCACCGTGGCGCCCCAGGACCCGGTTTCCCGTCTGCTCGACTCCATGGTGGGGCCCCGCGGGCACTCCACCTATCCGGTGGCCGACGGGGACGGGCGCCTGGCCGGGCTGATCTCGGTGCGCATGGCGGCCGACGTCGCCGCCGACCGGCGGGACGTAACGCCGGTGCGAGACGTGATGATCCCCGGCATCGAGGTCCCCACGCTGGAGGAGGGCACCTCGATGATCGACGGGCTGGGTTCTCTGCGCACGGGACCGCGCCGCGCGGTGGTGCTCTCCCCGGAGGGCTCCATTGCCGGGATCGTATCCATATCCGACGTTGCCAAGGCGGTGGAGCTCGAGCAGGTCAAGGGCACCGTCGACGAGCCCGGAGCGCGCAGCTCCGGCGGGCTCGTGTGGGTGGTGGTGACCCTTTTGATCGCGCTGGCCGCATCGGCTTTTTACTACCCGCCGCTGGCGGTTACCAAGCCGGGCCCCTCGATTGACGTAGCGGAGGCAATCTCCATAGAGGGCGTCCCCACGACCGAAATTAACGGCCGGTACCTGCTCTTGTCGGTGGCGGTGACCCAGCCAAGCGCGTTGGGTGCGCTGTGGGCAGCCGTTCACCCAGACCAGAGCGTGACGCCGGTCTCTGCGCTGGTCCCGGAGGGCATATCCGACGAGGAGTTTGTGCAAGCCCAGCTGAGATTGTTCGAAGAGAGCCAACTCCTCGCCGCCGCGGCTGCGGCGGAAGCGGCGGGCCTGTCGGTGCAACTGCGGGGCGAGGGCGCCCGGCTGGTGGCCACGGTTCCGGACAGCCCGGCCGAGGGCAAGCTGCAGGAGGACGACCTGATCACCGCGGTCAACGGCACCGAGGTGAATCTGTCGGCGGACCTGAGGGATATCATCAGCGTCCGCCCGGCGGGAACCACCTTTGAGATCGAGCTGGTCCGGGACGGGCGGACCCGTACCGTAGAGGTAGCCAGCGCCCGGATCGACGCGGTCGAGGAGCTCAGTGCAGGCATCGGGGTCCTGGTCGCCACGGAGAACTTCGATATGGATTTGCCGTTCGAGATCGACTTTGCGCAGATGGATGTCGGCGGACCCTCGGCCGGGCTCGCCTACGCCCTGGCGATTATGGACATGCTGGACGAGCGAGATCTGGCCGGCGGTGAGACGGTCGCGGCGACAGGGTCGATTTCCATTGAAGGAGCGGTCCGGCCCGTGGGCGGCATTGCGGCGAAAGGCCAGGCGGCGAAGGGGGCGGGTGCCGAAATCCTTCTGCTGCACACCGACGACGTGGACAAGCTGCGAGATGCGGACGACCTCACGGTGCGCGGCGTTACGGATTTGGACGAGGCCGTGGAGGCTCTGGTTCAGCTCACCGGATCGGACTGAGGCCCGCCGGGCTCGCTGCGGGTAAGATCCGGCCGTGGACGATGACGAGCAGTACATGCACACCGCCCTGGGCGAGGCCCGCCGGGCCCTTGAGCACGGCGATGTTCCGATAGGGGCGGTGGCGGTGCTGGGAGGCCGGATAGTGGCCTCCGCCCACAACGCGCGGGAATTGACCGGCGACCCCACCGCTCACGCCGAGATCCTGGCGCTGCGAGACGCGGCGGGCGAGGCGGGAACCTGGAGGCTGGAGGGCGTGACGCTCTACTCCACGGTGGAGCCCTGTCCGATGTGCGCCGGAGCGCTCGTGGCGGCCCGGATCAGGCGGCTGGTGTACGGAGCGCCCGACGTAAGGTGCGGAGCGGCTTGGTCCATCTACAACATCCCGCAAGACCCGCGGCTGTTTCACCGGTGCGAGATTACCGCCGGCGTACTGGAGGACCGGTGCGCTCAGCTGATCCAGGATTTTTTTGCCGCCAAGCGAGATATCGCACGGTTCCTATAATTGGGGGTGGTGGAGTACCAAAGCGGCCGACTGGGCGCGCCTCGAAAGCGCGTGAGCTGATAAGGCTCCGTGGGTTCAAATCCCACCTCCACCGCGGACCAACTACAATCGGTTGTGGAGGCGTCGCCTAGACAGGCCTATGGCGCTGGTTTGGAGTACCAGTTGGGGAGCAATCCCCTCGCGAGTTCAAATCTCGCCGCCTCCGCTTAGCCTCGCCCGGCCTACGATGCTGCGCCGTGAAGGCATCCGCGCCGGCTTCGGCGTCGCAACACCGAGGGAGGCGAAGTTGGACGACGAGAAGTTTGATGTGGAGAGCCTCCGGGCTGAGCACACGCCCGAGGCGGTCCGCAGAAGGCTGAGCGGGACTCCTTCGGGCAACTATCTACGGGATTTTGTTTACGGTGCAGTGGACGGTACCGTCACCACCTTCGCGGTAGTGGCCGGCAGCGCCGGAGCGCTGCTGTCGTCCCGCATCGTAATAATTCTCGGGTTCGCAAATCTGCTGGCCGACGGGTTCAGCATGTCGGTGAGCAGCTACTTGAGCGCCCGCTCGGAGCGGCAGATCGAGGACAAGGCCAGGCTTCAGGAGGAGGCTCAGATCCGGCTTCTGCCCGAGGGCGAGCGCGAGGAAGTGCGCCAGATTTTTGCCGCGAAGGGCTTCGAAGGTGACGACCTGGAGCGCGCGGTGGACGTTTTGACCGCCGACCGCAGGCTGTGGGTCGATACGATGCTGCGCGAGGAACTGGGCTTGCCGATGGACCGGCGAAGCCCCCTGTTGGGGGCGGCCGCCACCTTCGCAGCGTTCTTGCTCGTGGGCTTTATTCCCTTGGCGCCGTTTGTGTGGCAGGCGGTGTCGTCGACCGTCGTCGACCGGGTGTTTTTCTGGAGCTCTTTGGCGACGGGGGTGGCTTTCTTTGTCGTAGGCGCCGCCAAAACCAAGTTCGTGGAGTCGTCCTGGTGGTCGGAGGGACTTAAGACCCTGTCGCTCGGCGGGGCTGCTGCGACGGTTGCCTACGTCGCCGGTAGCCTGCTCAACGATATCGCTGGATAAAAGATGCGCACCCACCTTCGACTATCAGCCCCGGGCGTATCGCGGCAGCCAGCTCAAGCCAGGTGACCCCGCGGCGCAGTGCCTTGAAGCTTAAGGCTGCTTCGTTCCCGACCTGACCTGGTTCACTCCGGTCACTCGCGCGGGACCCAGCCGTCAACACCGCTTACCGGGACCGTCCCCGGATGCCTTCAAGCCTAGGGTGGGAATTCAGCCTCCCATAAGGCGGATTTGGAGTTACAGGCAACCGCCAACTGCCCACCTAGCGCGTTGCCAGTGTAACCGGCGTCGCCTGCTCGCGTTATGCTCATCTGAGGTTATGGTCCATCTTTCTCTCTACCGCAAATACCGCCCTCAGAGCTTCGCCGAGGTGGTCGGCCAGGAGCACGTCACCGGTACCCTGCAGCGGGCCATTACGCAGAAGCGGCTGGCCCACGCCCTGCTGTTCAGCGGTCCGCGCGGGACCGGCAAGACCTCCACCGCCCGAATCCTGGCCAAGGCGCTCAACTGCGAGCGCGCCGAGGCGGAGCCGTGCGGGCGGTGCTCCTCCTGCGAGCAGATCACCACCGGGGTGTCGCTGGACGTGGTCGAGATCGATGCGGCATCGCACGGCTCGGTGGACGACGCGCGGGATCTGCGGGAGAAGGTGGCCTACTCCACCGCGGGGGGCCGGTGGAAGGTCTACATCGTCGACGAATGCCACATGCTTTCGCCGGCGGCCAACAACGCTCTGCTCAAGGTGCTCGAGGAACCGCCCGACCACGTGATCTTCGTTTTCGCCACCACCGAGCCCTACAAGGTGCTGCAGACGGTTCTGGATCGCTGCCAGCGCTACGAGTTCAGGGCGGTCGGCGCCGCCGACGCGGCCCGGCGCCTGGAGCAGGTGTGCGAGATGGAGGGGATAACGGCCGACGAGCAGACCCGTTACGGGATCGCCTCCCGGGCCGGGGGCTCCGTGCGGGACGCGCTAAGTTTGCTCGACCAGCTCAGGTCCTTCGCAGGCGACGAGCCGGAGGTGGGCGACCTTACCCAGTTGCTGGGCCGGATGCCCGACGACCTGCTGTTTGAGGCCGTGGACCTAGTCTCCGAGCGTGATATCGGTGCGGTCTTCGTCTTTGCCGAGCGCCTGGTGCGCTCCGGCGTGGACTTGAGGGAGTTTGCCCGGGGCCTCACCGACCACCTCCGCTCGCTGTTTCTGGTGCTAAACGTCAAGGCCGCTCGGGAGATCCTCGACGTCACCGACAACCAGCTGACCCGGTTGCAGGAGCAGGCCAACCACTTTCAAAACGCGGAGCTGCTCAGGCTGCTCGACCTGACCAACGAGATCCAGTTGCAGCTGCGGCAGGCCGTGCCCGGGCGGCTGGCCTTGGAGATTGCGCTGGCCCGGATGGCCCGCCCCGACCTGCACGC
>JBBDRQ010000053.1:0-5084 GCA_040905365.1 Actinomycetota bacterium | reverse complement strand
TCGATGCGGGTGGCCGATGCCTCCGAGCTGGACATCGACCGGATCAAGCGCGCCTGGCCGGTGATTCTCGACAGGGTCAAACGGAGCAAGATCTCGCTGCACGCCATGCTGCACCCGGCTCAACCCGTCGCCTGGGAAGGTCACGAGCTGGTTCTGGAGTTCGGTCCCCGTGCGCGGTTTCACCGGGACAAAGTCTCCGAGGAGGCGCAAAATGCTCCATTGGTGGAGGCTTTTGAGAATGTCCTCGGAGTGAAGCCCAAGGTCAAGTGTGTAATGGGTGCCGGCGACGCGGGTTCGGTAAGGCCGGGCAAGCGGTCCGCCGAGCCCGAAAATCCGGAGGAAGGCGAGCCCAGCGACTCGGATTCCTCGGAGCCGCCCGACGACGCGGTCGAATTGATTCGCCGGGCCTTTAAAGGAACAGTGGTTGTAGATGACCCCTGAAGGGATGTGCCCCAAATGGACATGAACAAGATGATGAAGCAGGTTGCCAAGATGCAGTCGGAGCTGGCCAAGGCGGAGGAACAGCTGGGCGAGGAGGAGATCACCGGCACCTCCGGCGGAGGGCTGGTCTCGGTAACCGTTACCGGCAAGGGTGAGTTCACTAACGTCAAGATCGACCCGGAAGCAGGCGACCCCGATGACCCGAGCTTGCTGGAGGATCTGGTTTTGGCCGCGATCAACGAAGCGGTGCGCCAGCAGCACGAGCTGACCCAGGAGCGCTTGGGCGGTTTGAGCGAGGGCATGAATATCCCCGGCATGCCCGGCCTTCCCGGTGTGTAGAGTGGGCCTACCCGACGGCCCACTGCGGTCGCGCATCGGCGGCTAGGAAAAGCCCATGGCTATGTTCGCACCGCCGGTGCAGGAGCTGATCGACGAGTTCTCCAAGCTGCCCGGGATCGGCCGCAAGACCGCCCAGAGGCTGGTGTTTCACCTATTGAAGGTGGACAACCGGACCGCCCGGCAGCTGGCCGAGGCGATCGTGACGATGCGGGACCGGGTGCGCTTTTGCCCGCAGTGCTTCAATTTCGCTTCCGAGTTGCTGTGTGAGTACTGCCGGGATGCCCGCCGGGACCCGGCCGTGGTATGTGTAGTGGAAGAGGCGCCCGACATCGTCTCGGTGGAGAAGACCGGCGAGTTTCACGGCCGGTACCATGTATTGGGGGGAGCGATCTCTCCGATAGACGGGGTCGGCCCCGATGACCTGCATCTCAAGGAGCTGTTGGACCGGATTCCCGCCGACGGCATCCAGGAGGTCATAGTAGCCACCAATCCCAACGTCGAGGGTGAGGCTACCGCCATGTATCTGGCCCGCCTGTTGGTGCCGTTGGGTGTGCGTGTAACCCGGATTGCCAGCGGGCTGCCGGTGGGCGGCGATTTGGAGTACGCCGACGAGGTGACCCTCGGCCGGGCCCTACAGGGTCGCAGGGAACTAGGAGTTTGATATGGCGGTAGTGGTTCAAAAGTACGGCGGCTCCTCGGTGGCCAGCCCCGAGCGCATCAAGGCGGTTGCCGCTCGCGTGGCCGAGCGGGCTGCCCAGGGAGACTCCGTCGTGGTCGTGGTTTCGGCAATGGGCAAGTCCACCGACGATCTGGTGCGGCTGGCTCACGAGATCACGCGCCGTCCGCACGCCCGAGAGATGGACATGCTGCTCTCTGCGGGAGAGCGCATATCGATGGCGCTTCTGTCCATGGCGCTCAACGCCCGGAAGGTGGAGGCCGTTAGCTTTACAGGTTCGCAGGCCGGCATCCTCACCGACACCAGCCACACCAAGGCAAGGATCCTCGACGTACACGCGCACCGGGTGGAGGAGGCGCTGCAGGCGGGCAGGGTGGTCATCGTGGCCGGATTCCAGGGCGTGTCCACCGACTCGGACGTGACCACGCTCGGCCGGGGTGGCTCCGACACCACCGCGGTGGCCTTGGCCGCGGCGCTGAACGCCGACGTGTGCGAGATCCTCACCGATGTGGCCGGCGTCTACAACGCCGACCCCCGGATCGTTCCCAACGCCCGCAAGCTCAACGAGGTTACCTACGAGGAAATGCTGGAGATGGCCGCCTCCGGCGCCGGGGTGCTGGTGCTGCGCTCGGTCGAGTTCGCGCGTACTCACGGCGTGGTTATTCACTGCCGCTCGTCCTTTAACGATGAGCCCGGCACTTTGGTCAAGGAGGAGGTCGACGAGATGGAGAAGGCTTTGGTCACCGCTATAGCTCACGACGATTCGGAGGCGATGATCCGCATCGACGGAGTTCCCGACCAGCCGGGCATCGCGGCCAGGATCTTCGGCGATATCGCCAAGGAGAAGATCAACGTTGACATGATCGTTCAAAACGTCTCGCACGACGGTAAGACGGACCTGACCTTCACCATGCCCAAGGAGGATCTGGCCCGCTCCGGCCAGGCGATTCGCCGGATCGTCGCCGAGATCGGCGCGGCCGGGTTCAGCGCCGACTCCGATATCGCCAAGCTCTCGTTGATCGGCGCCGGCATGAAGTCCGATCCGGGAGTGGCCGCCGATATGTTCTCCGCGCTGGCCGAGGCCGGAATCAACATTGAGATGATCTCCACTTCCTCGATCCGTATCTCGTGCGTGGTGCGGGCTTTGGATCTGGAGCAGGCCAGCCAGGTGATTCACGAGCGCTTCGGGCTGGGCGACGAACAACAAGCTGTTGTGGAGGGTGTGTAATCTAATGGGTATGAATCTTCCGGAGAGTCCAGTCGTAGGCGTAGTCGGTGCGACCGGCGCGGTCGGACGCGTGATGCTGGATATTTTGCACCAGCGAGGTTTTCCGGCCTCGGAGGTCGTGGCTATAGCCTCCGCCCGCTCGGCGGGGACGGAGGTGCGTTTCGGCGACCGGAGTCTGACGGTCAAGGTCCTCGAGCCCGGCGCTTTCGACGGTATTGACCTGGTCCTGCTCGACACCCCAGATGAGGTGGCGGCCGAGTGGGCGCCGCAGGCGGTGCAGGCCGGAGCGATAGTCGTCGACAACTCCGCCGCTTGGCGCGCCGACCCCCAGGTGCCTCTGGTGGTGCCCGAGGCCAACCCCGGCGCGGTCGACCAGCACAAGGGCATCATCGCCTCGCCCAACTGCGCCACCATCGGCGTAGTGGTGCCGGTGGCGGCGCTGCACAAGACGTACCACCTGCAGCGCATGATCGTCTCCACCTACCAGGCCACCTCCGGTGCAGGACGGGGCGGGGTGGAGGAACTCGAAGAGCAGACTCAAAAGCTCGTGGGCGAGATGCCGGCGCTGGCCGCCGGAGACGTGCAGGGGCGTGCTCCCAAATCCGACGTGTTCGCCGAGTCCATCGCTTTCAACATCTTGCCGGCCATCGGATCGGTCAAGCCGGACGGCTCAACCAGCGAAGAGCTCAAGATGCTCACCGAAAGCCGCAAGATCATGGACTTGGAATCTTTGGAGGTCATCACCACCTGCGTGCGGGTCCCCAGCGTCGTGGGTCACGGCGCGTCGGTACACGCCAGGTTTGCCGACAGGGTGGACGCGCAGGAGGCTCAGGGCATCCTCAAGCACGCTCCCGGCGTCAAGTTGGTCGAGTTGCCCACCGCCCACACCGGCGCCGGTTCCGATCCCTGCTACGTAGGCCGGGTACGCAAGGATCCCTTCGACGAGCGCGCCTTGTCGTTTTTCACCGTCTCCGACAATCTGCGCAAGGGGGCGGCCCTGAACGCGGTGCAGATTGCGGAGCTTCTGCTGCCGGGCCGGTAGCTGCCGACGTATCTGATGCCTCAGACGACGGGTTAGGCGCCTAAGCAGCAGCAGGCGATTTCAAAGGCGGCGGCGTCGCTGGCGCAATCGGGGACGGCGCCTGTGCAGTAGACTCTTATAGCTACGGGATGTAGCGCAGCTTGGTAGCGCGCCTCGTTCGGGACGAGGAGGTCGTGGGTTCAAATCCCGCCATCCCGACCAATTTCACCAAACCGGGCCGGGGTCCACTGCGCCCTTAAGAGATCCACCTCTAAGCGATCGATCTCGAACCGGCTAAAGACGTGGTCCGCCTCCCTTCCGATTTGCACTCCCGGCTTTTCCGAGGTGTTTTGGTTTGAACGCGTCGGTTTGGGGGCAACGCGCTGGGGTATGTGTTGCGTTTTGGTCTGCGGAATGCGTTGCCGGCCAATCGGTTGTTCGACGAAAGGAGTTCTTTCGATGGCATGGAAGAAGAAGTTGCTCGCCCTGATGGTGGCGTGTTTTGCGATTCTGGGCGTCGCATGTGACGACGCCGACGACGGCGGTCTCGACGACGGCGGTCTTGACAACGGGGGTGAAGTCGACGATGGCTTCGGCGAAGGCAACGATGACGGCCTGGGTGACGAGCTCGGCGATGTAGGCGAAGAGACCGGCGACGCAGCCGGCGATGCTGCCGACGAGACCGGCGACGCCATTGAAGAAGGCGGCGACGAGGTCGAGGAGGGAACCGACAACCTGGGCGGCGAGTAGCAACGGTTAACTCTTAACCCCAAAAAACAACTAAGCCCGGTAAGCCGGCCGCGGTATCGAGCGCTTGTAGCTCATCACCGTAGCCGGCTTGCCGGGCTTTTTGCGCGGTGGGCCGGGGGTAGTCCCTGGTACGCTGCCGGCACAATTGCCGGCGGTCTGCCCGCTTGGGCGCCGCAACCACTACCTTGAGGGGATCGGGTGGAGTTTTCGCAGGTTGTGCGCCGACGGCGCATGGTTCGTCGCTACACCGCCGAACCCGTGTCCGAGGACCAGGTGGCCCGAATCGTGGACACGGCCCGCCGCGGCCCGAGCGCCGGGTTTACTCAGGGCCAGTCCTTCGTGGTGGTCACCGATGGGGATCTGCGATCCGAGATCGCCCGGCTCGCGGGGGAGCCCGGGTACCTGCGGCGAGGGTTTGATCCGTGGTTGTCGAGCGCCCCGGTCCATGTGGTGTGCTGCGTCAGTGAGGAAGTGTACCGCCGGCGATACGAGGAGCCGGACAAGCGCAAGCCCGCCGCGGCGGCTCGCACCTGGCCTGTGCCGTACTGGTACGTTGACGGCGGGTGCGCTTTGATGCTGCTGCTGCTGGCGGCGGTGGACGAGGGACTGGGTGCGGGCTTGTTGGATCT
>JBBDRQ010000052.1:0-28033 GCA_040905365.1 Actinomycetota bacterium | reverse complement strand
CTTCGACAGATCGTTTTCGACGGGGGGCCGAAACTGCGGGTAGCTGTAACCGGGGCCGGAGGCTTTGTCGGCGGGTTCATGGTCGAGGAGCTCCTCGCGGCCGGGCACGACGTTGCCGCTTTTATTCACACCAAGACCGGTTCGGCACGGTGGGACCGAAGCGGTTCGCATGACCGCCCCGGCTGGGTGCGGAGCGTGGAGGTAACCGACCAGCCTGCCGTGGACGAGGTCTTGGCGGAAGTGAGCCCGGAGGCGGTGGTGCACCTTGCCGCTCGGGCCGATCCGGGCTCGTCGTGGCGGCAGGCCAGCGAGACCTACCGGATAAACATCTTCGGGACGAGCGTGTTGCTAGAGGCCTTAAGGAGCTATGAGCCGAAGGTGCTGCTGGTGGGTTCGGCCTTGCAGTACGAGCGTCCCGCTGACGGCCGGCCGCTAACCGAAGCAGACCCTTTGCGCGCCGATTCACCGTATTCGCTCAGCAAGATAGCCCAGGAGCATATCGGTGAACTGCACGCTGCACGTCACAAGGCGAAGGTGGTCTCGACCCGGTCCTTTAACCACACCGGCCCCGGCCAGAGCACCAAGTACGCCATCGGGTCTTTCTCCTCACAGTTGGCGGCGATTCAGCGCGGGGGCGGAAAGGGGACCCTAAAGGTAGGCAACCTGGAGGCGCACCGCGACTACCTTGATGTGCGCGACGTGGTGAAGGCGTACCGGCTCTTGTTGGACGGGGGAGAACCGGGCGAGGCTTATAACGTATGTTCTGGCCGGACGGTTTCGCTGAAAAGCATCCTGGACAGCTTGGTTGAGCTTGCGGGCTTGGAGGGCAGCGTCGAGGTCCAGCAGCCGAGCCGGCCGGGCGTTCACGATATCTTGGTGGGAAATCCAACCAAGATCCGCAGTACTGTGGGCTGGGAGCCCGAGATACCGCTTGCTCAGTCGCTGGCCGATACTTTGATCTCCTACGGGGGGCGTGTGTGAAGAGAGCGTGGTAATGAAAAAAGCATTGATAACCGGGGTGACCGGCCAAGACGGGTCGTACTTGAGTGAGTTGCTGCTCAGCAAGGGCTACGAGGTGCACGGGCTGAAAAGGCGGTCGTCCTCGTTCAACACCGAACGGCTCGACGGCATCTACCGCGACATCCACGAGTCGGGGGTGACCTTCTTTACTCACTACTCGGACCTGGCCGACTCGGTGTCGCTGGTTAACCTAATCCGGGAGATACAGCCCGACGAGATCTACAACCTGGCCGCGCAAAGCCACGTGCGCGTGTCGTTCGATATCCCCGAATACACCGGCGACGTCACCGCATTGGGCGTCGCGCGTATCTTGGAGGCGATCCGGGCCGCGGGGGTGTCGACCCGCTTTTACCAGGCCTCGTCGTCGGAGATGTTCGGGGCCAGCCCCGCGCCCCAGAATGAGGCGACGCCTCTTCGACCGCAGAGCCCCTACGGTGTGGCCAAGCTGTACGGCCACTGGATGACCCTCAACTACCGGGAGGGCCACGATCTGTTCGCTTGCAGCGGGATCCTGTTCAACCACGAGTCGCCTCGCCGGGGGGAGACGTTCGTTACCCGCAAGATCACCCGGGCGGTGGCGCGCATCAAGGCGGGGCTGGAGAAGAAGCTTTACCTGGGGAACCTCGACGCCAAGCGGGACTGGGGCTACGCACCCGAGTACGTGGAGGCGATGTGGCGGATGATGCAGCAAGACGAGCCCGCTGACTACGTTGTGGCCACCGGCGAGGCGCACACGCCGAGGGAGTTCTGTCAGGTCGCCTTCGACCACGTGGGCCTCGACTGGGAGGACCACGTCGAGATAGATCCGCGCTACTACCGGCCGCTGGAGGTAAACCATCTTCTGGGCGACGCATCGAAGGCCGCCCGGGAGCTGGGGTGGAAACCTCAGACGACCTTCACCGAGCTGGTCAAGCTCATGGTGGATGCGGACTGCCGGGCTCTGGACGAACAGATGGACGGCCGGCACGTTCGTTAGCGCAGGTGCGCAGACGGCTCGGATGGGGGTTGCGGCCGGGGGGCGGGGGCTGCACACTGTTGGGTATCAGGCAGTCAGGGTACGTTCAAATGTTGCAAGGAGCCCCATGAGCGCAGAAGACTTGGAGCAGTTCGAGACCGATCTGGAGTTGGCTCTTTATCGTGAGTACAGGGACGTGCTCCCGATGTTCCGATACGTCGTGGAGACCGACCGGCGTTCTTATCTGTGCAACGAGTACGAGATCGTGGCTAAGCCCGGTCCCGGGAACTGGTTCGAGGTCGTCCTCAAGGATGCCTGGGCATGGGATTTGTATCGTCCGGCTCGCTTCGTCGCCGAGGTTACGATCCACACGGTTAGGGATCTCAATATCGAGGAGCAGCCGGCTCCGGCCGAGCGGTCGGGCCTGGAGGATCTAAAGACCTAGTGCTATTGCGCAGCACCGTTTAGCCGTCAGGCGCCGGGGTGTCGGCGGCGCCCGCTAGGCTCTGGGGCGCATGGGTAATGCGGAATTGAAGCAGGTCGGTGAGGATGCTGCGGAGCGTGCGCTGATTCGCAAGGGCATGCGGATCGTGGCTCGCAACTGGCGTTGCCGGATGGGCGAGTTGGATCTGGTGGCAGTCGACGGCGACACTCTTGTTTTCGTCGAGGTCAAGTGCCGCGCCAAGGATTCGCTGTACGATCCTGCCCTTGCCGTAGACCATACGAAGAGAGTGAAAGTACGCAAGATGGCTCAAGTGTTCCTCGCCACGGCGCGCCCGAAGTTTGTCGGCTGCCGGTTCGACGTGGTGTCGGTAACCGCCGGGCCGCCGCTTAAGATCCTGCACATCACCGACGCTTTTGAGTGAGTCGGATTGTGAGTGACTCCGACGGCGCGGTGCCGGGCCCTCCGCGCAAACGCTGGCCTTTGGGCCTGGCCGGCGGGCTGGGGCTGCTGCTGCTCGTCTCATTGTTTGCGGCCGTCATATCCCTGCGGACCATCGAGGGTTCGATTCCGGGCCGTGAACCGGTGCTGGGCCTGGCGGCGGCCGGTGAGTATTTCCTGGTCGGTACGGCGGCGGGTGTCTATGTCAGCACCGACGGCGTGCAGTGGAGCGCGTTGGAGCAGTTCTCCCAAGGAGCCCTGGTTGCTCAGGCCGGCTCGGACGTGCTGGTCTTGAGCCAGGGCGAGCTCTACCGGGGTGCCGGACCCGCAAGCCTCGAGTTGGTTGCCGATGGCCTGCCCGGGGCATTGGCGCTGGCCGGCGACGCCGCCGGCCGGGCGTGGCTGGGTCGTGAGGAGGATCTGCTGATCGTGGAGCCGGAGGGCGAGCGGCGCCCGGTGCGGCATCGAGAGGGTCCAGACGACATGGTGGCCTTGGCGGTCGATGACACCAACACCGACAAGGTCTTTGCTGGCAGCCTGTCCTCGGGCCTGTGGTACTCGCGAAACGGCGGGCGGAGGTTCGAGCCTGTGCTCGAGACGCCGACGCGGGCGGTGGTCGTAAGCGTCTCCGGTCCGCGGCGGTTCATCGGGACCGCGGGAGGTGTGTTGTACTCCACGCCCACCGATCCCTGGGAGTTCACAGATCTGCGTTTGTCCATTGAGGCCCTGGCTCGGGCGGACCGGCAGTACTACGCGATCACCACCGATCGCCTGTTGTACCGGTCGGCGGACGGCCTGGCTTGGGAGCCAGTGGCGGCGACCGACTAAATTCTGTCACCCCGTACCTCTAGGGTGGGGTCATGTTCGCGAAAGTGGCTTCTGTGGCGGTGGTGGGACTCGATGCCCGCCGGGTCGATGTAGAGGTCGACATCACCGGGGGGCTGCCCGATTTTCACGTCGTAGGGCTCCCCTCAACCGCGGTGAAAGAGTCCCGCCGGCGGGTCAGAGCGGCGGTGGTCAACTCCGGACGCCCGTGGCCCCAGCGCAAGATCACCGCCAACCTGGCGCCGTCGGACCTGCGCAAGGACGGCGCCGGGTTCGACCTGCCGCTGGCGATAGGTGTGATGGCCTCATTCGGCGAGGTACCTCTCGGTCCGCTTTCCAAGTACCTGCTGGCCGGCGAGCTGGCGCTCGACGGAAGTCTTCGACCCATCAGGGGTGCCTTGGCCGCGGCGATGTTTGCCAGGGACCGGGGTTTCTCGGGACTGTTGGTACCGATGGACAACCACTTGGAGGCGGGCCTGGTTAAGGGGGTGGACGTGATCGGAGTGCGTAACCTGGCCGAAGCCGCGTCATTCTTGCAGGGGGACCTGGAGGCGCCGGCGGTTGCCGTGAAGGCGGCCGATTTGCTGGGGGTTGAGGGTACGAATGGGCCCGACCTGTCCGAGGTACGGGGCCAGGCGGCCGCGGTTCGGGGTTTGGAGATCGCCGCCGCAGGCGGCCACAACGTACTCATGGTGGGGCCGCCGGGCTGCGGTAAGACGATGATGGCCCAGTGCCTGCCGAGCATTATGCCTCCCCTCACCGAGTCCGAGGCTCTGGAGGCTACCCGGGTGTGGTCGGTGGCGGGCTTGCTCGACGCGACCCTCCCCATGGTGGTCCACCGGCCGTTTAGAGCGCCGCATCACCACGCGTCCGCGGCGGCCATCATCGGCGGTGGTTCGCCGGTACCGTTGCCGGGCGAGATATCGCTGGCCCACCGCGGCGTCTTGTTTCTCGATGAGCTGCCCTTTTTTTCACGGTTGGTGCTCGAGGCGCTGCGGCAGCCCTTGGAGGAGGGCACCATCCGCGTGGTGCGTTCGGGTTGGAGCGTCAGCTTTCCCGCGTCGGTGAGTTTGGTGGCCGCGGCCAATCCGTGCCTGTGTGGACGGGCGGGCAGCCTGGTCGACCCGTGCCGATGCCCTCCGGGGAGGTTGGAGTCGTACCGGTCCCGCCTGTCCGGCCCGTTGCTCGATCGTATGGATCTGTGGGTCGAGGTGCCCCGTCTAAGCGAGGAGGAGTTGTTTGAGGTGCAGCGATCCGAACCCAGCCTCGATATCAGGCAAAGGGTGGTGGCGGCCCGCCGGTTCCGGGAGCAGCGCCTGGCTGCGGAGTCCGCCGGCGGCACGGAGTTGCGACGTTTGCGGCACCCGGTACGCAGCTTCTTGAGGCGTACCAGGGCACTGGAGTCCTCCTCGGCCCGGTCACTGGACAGGTTATTGAAGGTGGCCCGCTCCATAGCGGACCTGGCGGCCTGCCCGGACATCGAGGAAGCCCACGTGGCAGAGGCGCTGCAGTACCGCCGCAAGGTCTGGGGCCTGCCTTGAGGTGCCGAATTATCTCCGGCCCAAGCGCCGAATACCCCAAGGCGCTGAGCGAGATACCGGATCCGCCGCGGCGCCTGTACCTGCGAGGCCGGGCCTTGGGCAACGCCCCGGCCATAGCCATCGTGGGAACTCGCCGCGCGACGTCCTACGGTTTGGAGGTGGCCGCCTGGCTTGCCGGCGGGCTGTCGGAAGCGGGGCTGACGGTGGTAAGCGGTATGGCCAAGGGCATAGATGCGGCAGCACACCGCGGGGCGCTCGATGCCGGCGGGGCGACCGTGGCGGTGCTCGGCTGCGGTCTGGACCGTTGCTATCCGGCGTGCAACCGCGGCTTGCGCAAGCGCCTCCTGGAGTGCGGGACACTGGTGTCGGAGCATGAGCCCGGGACGCCGCCCCTGGGGTTTCATTTCCCGATTCGCAACCGCATCATCGTGGGCATGACGATGGCGGTGGTTCTGGTGGAGGCCCCGCCCTCGGGAGGGGCGATGATCACGGCCAGGCTGGCCGGCGAGTTTGGTCGGGAGCTATTTGCGGTGCCCGGCCCGATCCATTCGGTGCCCTCGCTCGGTCCGCACCTGATGCTCAGGCAAGGGGCCCGGTTGGCATGGACAGCGGATCAGATCCTCGGCGACCTGGGCGTCCTTCACAACCCGCCGGCTGCTCAGGACTCGCCGAAGCTGCCACCCGACGAGCAGCGCGTCATGGACGCGCTGGACGCTCACCCCATGCTTTTGGAAAAGGTGGCCGGCAAGGCGAGGATGCCGGCATCCACGACGACTGCGGTCCTGGTCAGGTTGGAGATGGGGGGTCTTGCGGCCCGTCACCCGGGTGGACGTTACGCCAGGGCGGTGGGTAGCCCGGGGATGGAGACTGCGACTGGTAATTAGCGCCTTATACTGGCTGAAATGAGTTTGATGCAGGTATAGGGTGCCGGAATCAGATGAGGAGGATCTCGGTCAAGGTCCAGTGAACGGCCTGTGGCGCGAGTTCCTGGGGACGCGCTCGACCAAAGCTAGGGACGAGCTGGTTGTTCACTACGCCCCGCTGGTCAAGTACGTAGCCTCCCGGGTGGCGGTCAACCTGCCCGACACCGTGGATCGGGAGGATCTCGCCTCTGCCGGGATCCTGGGCTTGATGGAAGCGGTGACCAAGTTCGAGCCCGGACGCGGCTACAAATTCGAGGCTTATGCCGCCACCAGGATTCGCGGAGCGATCATCGACGATCTGAGAACCCTGGACTGGGCTCCGCGTTCGGTTCGGCGCCAGGCTCGTGATGTGCAAGAAGTGCTGGGCAAACTGCGCGATGAACTCGGCCGGCATCCAAGGGACGAGGAAGTTGCCGAGCGTATGGGCGTCACAGTTAAGAAGCTGCGGTCGATATACGCTGAGGTCTCCACGGTGCTGTTTTTGTCGCTGGACCGGCTCATGTCGGGCCCCGACAGGTCCGACGGTCTGTCGCTGGTGGATACGCTCGAGGATGTCGACGCCGTCGATCCGGCCGACGCCGCGGAGAAGAACGAGATGCGCCGGTTTCTGGCCGACGCTATTGCGGGGCTGCCCGAGCGGGCGCGGGCTTCGCTCACCCTCTACTACTACGAGGGGCTGAGCCTTGCCGAGATCTCGGAGGTGTTGGGATTGTCCCAGGCGCGCCTTTCGCAGATGAATGCCCGCAGCGTGCTGCAGCTTCGCTCGATGTTAAAGCGCGGGGTCAAGCCCTGAGCCGGAAGGTTTTGAGCGTGTGCGGGTACCGGGATAGGCGGCCATCGCCTCTAGGCTATAAGCTAGAAACTTGCCTGTTTACCGAGGCGGCGTACGATGCTGCCTGAAAACCCGGCAAGCGTTTTGGCGCAGCGTCGTGTGGGATACGGTAGAGGGCGGACGTGCGGTAGGGACCAAGGTTCTCGCCGGGCAATCCTGAAGAACTGACCGATATGCAAGGCTGCCCCTTTGCGGGGCTGAGGGGAAATTTGGACCCCCGGTAATCGAAAGGAGACGGCATGGCCGTCGTGACACTGAAGCAGCTGCTCGAGGCGGGTGTGCATTTTGGGCATCAAACTCGCCGGTGGAACCCGAAGATGCGACGCTTTATCTTCGCGGAGCGCAACGGGATCTACATCATCGATCTTCTTAAGACGATGACAGGGATAGAGGCAGCATACGAGTACGTCCGCAAGTTGATAGCCGGTGGCGGAGTCGTACTTTTTGTCGGTACCAAGAAGCAAATTGCCGACTCTGTGGCCGAGGAAGCCAAGCGGGTAGGCATGCCGTACGTCAACTACCGTTGGCTGGGAGGTATGCTCACCAACTTCCAAACCATGCACCGCCGCATCTTGCGGATGCGGGAGCTGGAATCGCAAGAAGCACAGGGGATTCTCGATGAGCTCCCCAAGAAAGAAGCGCTCAAGCTGCGCCGGGAACTGGAAAAGCTCAAGAAGAACCTGGACGGGATCCGGGACCTCAACCGGCGTCCGGACGCGGTGTTCGTGGTGGACACCCGCAAGGAAGACATTTGCGTGCACGAAGCGCGCAAGCTGGGCCTTCCGATCATCGCCATCGTTGACACCAACTGCGACCCCGACGATGTCGACTACATCATCCCGGGTAACGACGACGCCATTAGGTCGGGGACCTTGCTTACCAAGGTGATAGCCGACGCCGTTGCGGCGGGGCTCGAGTCCCGTCCGCCTGAGGTCGTCGCTGCGGCCGAGGCTGCGGCAGCGTCCAGCGTTACCCTGACCGCCGGAAGCGAGGAGCCGCCGGCCGAGTGGGAGATCATGCTCGCTCAACAGGAGAACGCCAAGCCCAAGGAACCGGCTGGCTCCGCCAAACCAGCTGCGGCGGCCGCCCCGCCCCCCAAGGTCAAGGCAGCCGAACCTGCAGCTGCGAAACCCGAGGCGGCCGTAGACGAGTCCGCCGCCAAAGCGGAAGCGCCCAAAGAGGGCGACTCGTTTGAGCGTCTTTTGGACGACACCCCGCTTCCGGGCGAGGACATCGAAGCGGAGCTCAAGGCTAAGTACAAGGACGAAGACGAGGTAAAGCACAGGTGAGCATTTCTGCAGCAGACGTAAAAGAGCTCCGAGACGCCACCGGCGCCGGAATGATGGACTGCAAGCGCGCTTTGACTGAGACCGGCGGTGACGTCGAGTCGGCTAAGGATCTGATCAAAAAGTGGGGCTTGGCCGGGGTAGAAAAGCGCGCTAACCGCTCCGCTACCGAAGGCGCCATCGGCTACTACATCCACCAGCTGGACCCGGAGCTTCCGCCGAAGAAGGGTGTACTTCTCGAGTTGAACTCGGAGACCGACTTCGTGGCCAAGACCCCGGAGTTCAAGGAGCTGGCCAGGGGGATCGCCATGCACATCGCGGCGATGGAGCCCAGGTGGGTCAGCCGCTCGGAGGTGCCCGCGGAGATCGTCGAGCGTGAGACGGCCATTCTCAAGGAGTCGGATCAGCTCAAGGGCAAGCCCGGGAACATTCAGGAAAAGATTGTCGAGGGCAAGCTCAACGCCCTGTTCTCCGATCGAGGCGGCGTCTTGAACGAGCAGAAGTACATTAAGGACGACTCAGGCAAGAAGACCGTCGGCGAGGTTCTGGTCGACTACGCGGCTTCGGTAAAGGAAAATATCGGCGTCCGCCGGTTCGCCCGTTTCTCGGTAGGAGAGTAGGGAGCGTTGTCCTGCCCGACTCAGCCCTCGGCCTAATCGGTGGCAACGTCAGGTTATAGCCGCGTACTGCTGAAGCTGTCGGGAGAGGCGTTTGCCGATCCGGAAACGAAGTTCGGAATAGATCCGGGCATCGTCTCGTCGCTGGCCCGGCAGTTGGCCGACGTCCAGCGCAGCGGAGCCCAGATCGCGGTGGTGGTGGGCGGCGGCAACATATTTCGCGGCGCGACCGCCGCCGCAATGGGTATGGAGCGGGCCCGCGCGGACTATATGGGCATGCTTGCCACCGTAATCAACGGGCTGGCGCTGGCCGATTCGCTGGGCAAGCTGGGGTCTGAATGCCGGGTCATGAGCGCAATCTGGATGCAGGAGGTGGCCGAGCCATTTATCCGGGGCAGGGCGCTTAGGCACCTGGAACGAGGCCGCATCGTGATCTTTGCCGGCGGGACCGGCAACCCCTACTTCACCACCGACACGGCGGCGTCGGTGCGCGCCTTGGAGGTCGACGCCGACGCCCTCATCAAGGGGACCAAGGTGGATGGCGTCTACGATTCGGACCCGACTTCCAACCCCGACGCGGTACGCATTGAGCACGTAGAGTACATCGACGTGCTCAACCAGGGGCTAAAGGTGATGGACGCAACCGCCATTTCGTTGTGTATGGACAACGAAATGCCTATCGTTGTGTTCGACGTCACGCAGGAAGGCAACATTCAGCGGGTGGTCAGCGGCGAGGCAGTGGGCACGACGGTCTCCAAGACGGGTAGGTGAATCGATGGACGTAGATCAGCAGTTGGCGCAGACAGGCTCAAAGATGGACAAAGCAATCACCTCCACCAAGGAGGAGTTCTCCTTGATCCGCACAGGCCGGGCCTCGCCCCACTTGCTGGATCGCATAGAGGTCGACTACTACGGAACCAAGACGCCCTTGAATCAGATCGCCGGTATCTCGGTGCCTGAGGCCCGCATGCTGGTGGTTTCCCCGTACGACAAGAACGCGACGAGCGCCATCGAAAAGGCGATCGCATCCTCGGACCTGGGTATCAACCCGTCCAATGACGGCACGGTGATCCGCCTGGCGTTTCCGGCCCTTACCGAAGACCGCCGCAAGGTCCTGGTCAAACAGGTCAAAGAGCGGGCCGAGGAGGGCCGGATCGCGGTGCGCAACATCCGCCGGCACACAAAGGACGAGCTCGAAAAGGCCCAGAAGGACGGGGAAATGTCCGAGGACGAGTTGCACCGGGCCGAAAAGGAGCTGCAAAAGCTGACCGACGAGCACACCGAGTTGATCGACGAGCTGCTTGAGCACAAGGAGCGAGAGCTCCAGGAGGTCTAGTCCGACCCGTGCCCCGCAAACCACCGTCGCGCCGGCCCGCACGTCCGCGTCCCGGACGCTCTTCGGCTCCAGCTCCCGGAAAGCAGCCTTCTGCAGGCAGGCATCTGCCGACCGCGATCCTCACCGGGCTGAGTCTGGGGGTCTTGGCTGTCGGACTGCTCTGGGTGGGGGCGGAGGCATTCTTCGGGTTTGTGTGCGTGGTGGTTCTGCTTGCCCAAGGCGAGTTTTACCGTGCGGCACGAGGTGCCGGTTATAACCCGGCTGCCGCCCTGGGTCTGGGAGCGGGCGCCGTGCTGCTCATCGGCGTGTTCGTCACCGGAGAGGAAGCGGCGCCGGTCGTGCTGATCGCCGCGCTGGCCGGGTCGTTCATGTGGTTCATGGTGGGCGACCGGCAGGACGGTTTGGTCACCAACGTCGGGGTAACTATGCTGGGTCTGATCTACATACCTTTGCTGGGAGTCTTCGTGGGTTTGCTGGCTTCCCGGCCGGCCGGGCGCTTGCTGACGGTGACGGCCATCGGCGCGGCCGCACTGTACGACGTCGCCGCCTACGCCGGTGGATCCAAACTAGGACGGCACAAGCTGGCGCCGTCGATCTCACCCAACAAGAGCTGGGAGGGGGCGGCGGTGGCGACCGCCGCCACCGTGGGGGCGCTGGCACTGGCCGGTCCGGCGCTGACCGCTCTCAATATCACCCAGGCGGTCATGGTCGGAGTTGCGGTTTCGGTCGCGGCTCCGCTGGGGGACCTTTTCGAGTCGCTGATTAAGCGGGACCTGGGCCTCAAGGACATGGGCACGATACTGCCCGGTCACGGGGGAGCCTTGGACCGCATAGATGGGATGCTGTTCGTAGTACCTACCGTCTATTTTCTGATGGAGGGGTTCGGTCTGTAAGGGCCGGTACGCACCGGGTACGTTCCCACAGCGAAGCCAACGCGAGGTTCGAGGCAAATATGTCGCATGATGGATTGATGGATCTTTTCGGCACACCCGAGTGCCTGCGGGTCGCGGTGTTGGGTTCAACAGGTTCGATTGGGCGTCAGACGCTCGACGTCGCCCGCGCCTACCCGGACCGTTTTGAGATTGTGGCGTTGGCGGCGGGGTCGGGCGCCGATGCGCTTAGCGAACAGGTCGACGAGTTCAAAGTGCCGCTGGCCGGGCTGGTGTCCGGCGACCTCAGGGTTGACGGATCTACCAAGGTGCTTTCCGGACCAGATTCCGCCGAGCGCGTTGTGCAGGAATCCGACGCCCAGCTGGTGCTAAATGCCGTCGTCGGCTCCGCCGGGCTGAAGGCGACCATGGCGACCATCGCGGCGGGCAAGACCCTGGCGCTGGCCAACAAGGAGTCTCTGGTGGCCGGTGGTGAACTGGTGATGAGCAAGGCGACCGAGGGGCAGCTGCGCCCGGTAGACAGCGAGCACTCCGCGCTGTGGCAGCTGTTGGAGGGACTGCCGCCCAACCAGGTGCGCCGGGTGGTGCTCACCGGCAGCGGCGGGCCGTTCAGGGGACGCACCAAGGAAGAGCTGCGGTCGGCGACGCTGGAGCAGGCGCTCAAGCACCCGGTTTGGCAGATGGGCACCAAGATCACGGTGGATTCCTCGACGCTGATGAACAAGGGCCTGGAGGTGATCGAGGCCCACTACCTATTCGGTCTGACCTACGATGAGATTCAGGTGACCATTCATCCTCAAGGCATGATTCACGGCATGGTTGAGGCCGACGACGGCTGCGTCTTTGCTCACGCGGCGCCGCCGGACATGCGTATGCCCATTCAGCTGGCCATGTCCTGGCCGGACCGCCTGGGTGCGCCGGCCGGGCGCATCGATTGGTCTGAGTGCCATTCGATGACCTTCGAGCCTGCCGATACGGAAGCCTTTCGCTGTTTGGCTCTGGCTTTTGAAGCCGGCCGGCTCGGTGGCACGTACCCGGCGGTACTCAACGCCGCCAACGAAGCGGCGGTGGGAGCTTTCATCGACGGAAGCTTGGACTTCTTGGGGATCGCGGCGACGGTCGAGGCGGTCCTCGAGGCTCACGAGGTCACCGAGCCCACCTTGGAGGCGATCATTGAACAGGATGAGTGGGCCAGAGATGCAGCCCGCAAGCTGGTAAAGCAAAGGAGCTAGCCATAGGTACGTTGGGCCTGACCGCTTTTATCGTCACGATGCTGGTGATGGTCGTGTTTCATGAGTGGGGCCACTACATCACCGCTAAGAAGTTCGGCATCAAGGTCGAGGAGTTCTTCGTGGGTTTCGGGCCGCGCATCTTCTCGCGCCGGCGAGGCGAGACGGAGTTCGGGCTCAAAGCGATCCTGTTGGGCGGCTACGTCAAGATCGCCGGGATGAACCCCTTTCAAGAGATTACCGATGAGGAACGGCCGCGCACCTTCGGTGCCAAGCCGGCGTGGCAGCGGGCGATAGTTCTGTCCGCCGGGTCTTTCACGCACTTTATTTTGGCTACGGTGCTGTTTGCGGGGATGTTCGGGGTCATCGGGGTGCCCGACCGGCTGACCACCACGGTGGATATGGTCGTACCGGAGATCGAGGGCCGGCCGGGACCGGCGTCGGAGGCCGGTATCGAACCCGGCGACACGATTGTGCAGATCGACGGAACCGGTATCGAAACCTGGGACGACGTTCGGGAGGCAATCCGCCCGACTGCCGGACAGACGATCGAGGTGGTGGTCGAGCGCGACGGCGAGGAGATAACCCGACAGATGACCCCGGTTCCGGCCGAGGTACCGGTCGATGCGGAAAATCTGGACGAAACGGAGACGGTGGGCCAGATCGGCATAGGGCCCGAGGTCCACATTGAGCGCAGTGGACCCATAGCTTCGATCGTGGATGGAACCAAGATGACCGGCGAGATGATCGTCCTCAGCATCACCGGCGTAGGCAAGATCGTCCACCCGGGCATCTCCGAGGTTCTCAAGGCCTTCGGCGGCACAGGCGAGCGGGAGCTTACCGAGGATCAGCCGATCGGGCTGGTGGGAGGGGCCCGGATCGCCGGTCAGGCCACCGCCGCCGGGAACCTCAGCGTATTGGTCTCCTTCCTGGGCAGTTTCATCGTGTTCGTAGGTGTTATCAACTTGGCGCCGCTTCCTCCCTTGGACGGGGGGCACCTGCTGGTGTTGGGGCTGGAAAAGCTGCTGCGGCGTGAGATCGATGCACGCAAGGTGATCCCGGCCGCCGCCGCGGTACTGGTCTTTTTCGTCCTGCTGGGCGGAGCTCTGGTGTACCTGGACATTGCCCGGCCCATGCAGAACCCATTCCAGTAAGCTGTCGGTAACTTATGGACCTACCGAAGCAATCTGAGGACTTTCCGGGCTGGTACCAGCAGGTCGTTCGCACCGCGGAGCTGGCGGAGAACTCGCTGGCGCGGGGCACGATGGTTATCCGCCCCTACGGCTACGCGCTGTGGGAGGCGATCCAATCGGGCATAGATGCCCGCATCAAAAAGACCGGTCACTCCAACGTGTACTTCCCGATGCTGATCCCCCAAAGCCTGCTGGACAAGGAGGCCGACCATGTGGAGGGGTTCGCCCCAGAGGTGGCGGTCGTAACTCACGGCGGAGGCCAAAAGCTGGAGGAGCCGCTGATTCTGCGCCCCACCTCGGAGACGATTATCTGGGCCACCTACGCCAAGTGGATCCAAAGCTACCGGGATCTGCCGCTGCTGCTGAACCAGTGGGCCAACATCGTGCGTTGGGAGATGCGCACCCGGCTATTTTTGAGAACCACCGAGTTTTTGTGGCAGGAGGGGCACACGGCCCACGAGACGGCGGAGGAGGCTCTCAAAGAGTCCAGGATGATCCTGACCGAGGTCTACAAGGCGGCTTTGGAGGAGGACTTTGCGATGCCGGTGCTGACCGGGCGCAAGAGCGCCGCCGAGCGTTTTCCCGGCGCGATTGAAACCTTCGCCATCGAGGCGCTGATGCGTGACGGCAAAGCGCTGCAGGCCGGCACCTCCCACTATCTGGGCCAGAATTTCGCGAAAGCCTACGGAGTGGAGTTTTTGGGCCGCGACGGCGGAACCCACAACCCGTACGCAACCTCCTGGGGAGTGTCGACCCGGCTGGTGGGCGGATTGATCATGGCCCACGGCGACGACCGGGGTCTCAAGTTCCCGCCCCGGCTGGCGCCTATCCAGGTGGTGATCGTGCCGATTTACCGGGACGCCGACCGGGCCCGCGTCCTGGAAGGTGTCGAAAAGATTGCCGACTCTCTCTCGGGAGTCCGCCTGAAGGTCGACGACCGGGAGGAGCACCGGCCCGGGTACAAGTTCAACGAGTGGGAGCTAAAGGGCGTGCCGCTGCGCTTGGAGGTGGGGCCGCGCGATCTGGACAACGAGGCGGTCACCGCCAGCCGCCGAGATAGGCCGGCCAAGGAGTCCAAGTCCACTATCGCTCTGAGGGATCTGGCCGCCGAGGTGCCCAGACTGCTGGAGGACATACAAGCCTCGCTGTTGCGGAACGCCACCGAGTTCAGGGAGGAGCGCACCATTTATCCGGGCAAGTACGGAGAGTTGGTGGAGTACGTAGCCGACGCTCGCGGATTCGCAAAAGCGCCATGGTGCTCCAGCCCGGATTGTGAATCGAGGGTCAAAGACGATAGTAAGGCAACCATCCGGGTGCTGCCCATGGACCCCGAGGACCCCGGCTCTACCTGCATAGTCTGCGGGCAAAAAGCCAACGAGTGGGCGACCTGGGCGCAGTCCTACTGATCACCGTCGATCGGTCCTTCGCTCGGTCTCATCGATCCGCCCCTTAATGCAGAAGCCCGCAGAGGGACCCCCGGGAGATTGAAGATGCGGGACCGAACAACGGGGCGGCGGGCAACCTGTCGCCCTGTTCGTTTAGCCGTCCAGCAGCAGGACGGCTGCTATCGCAACGCCGGCGTCGTGGGATAGAGACACCACCGGAGTGCACGGTCCGGCCTGCTCGGCGGCCCTGCCCGTGAGGGACAGGACCGGCTTGTCCGCAGCTGATATCACCTCGACATCGGTCCACGACAGCTCCGGCCAACCTTTGCCGACGGCTTTGAAGGCGGCTTCCTTGGCAGCCACCCGGGCTGCGAAATGCTGCGGCGGGTTGGGCTTGCTTAGGCAGTAGGCCTGTTCGGCCTGAGTGAACAGGCGGTCGGTCAGCCGGGGCCACCGTTGCATCCGCCGTTGCAGGCGCGCGATGTCGACGACGTCCACGCCCAAGCGAATCATTGTTGCAGTATGAGGGTGGGTCTAAGGCTTGGCCAGGACCACCGACACGTTATGGCCTCCGAACCCGAAGGCATTGGAGATGGCGGCGTTGACCTTGGCTTCGCGGGGCTGGTTGGCCACTATGTCCAGGTCGATGGCCGGATCCGGGGTCTCGTAGTTGATGTTGGGGGGCAGGATCTGGTGCCGCAGCCCCAGTATCGTCGCGGCGGCTGCGGTGGTGCCGGCCGCTCCCAGCAGGTGGCCGGTCATGGACTTGGTGGAGGAGACCGGCGGCGGGCTGTCCCCGAACACCTTTCGAATCGCCTTGGTCTCGGCGAGGTCGCCCAGGTTGGTGGAGGTGCCGTGGGCGCTGATGTAGCCGATGTCCTGCGGCGCCAGATCCGAGTCCTTAAGAGCCTGGTCCATGCACGAGGCGGCTCCCTCCCCCTCGGGGTGAGGCATGACGATGTGGTGGGCGTCGGCCGACAGCCCGTAGCCCATGACCTCCGCCAGCACGTCGGCGCCTCGATTGTCGGCTACGTCCATGGCCTCCAAGACCAGCACTGTGGCGCCTTCGGACATTACGAACCCGTCTCGGTCCGCGTCGAAGGGACGCGAGGCGTGCTGCGGGTCGTCGTTGCGTTTCGACAGTGCCCGTGCCGTGCAAAACGCGGCCAGCGACAAAGGAGTGATCGAGGCTTCGGTCCCCCCGGTGATGATGATGTCGGCGGCGCCGGAGCGCAGCAGATCCACGGCGCGCGCTATGGCGTGTCCGCTGGATGCGCAAGCGGTAACCGTGCAGTCGTTGGGCCCTTGAAACCCGAACTCGATGGCGACGGCGCCGGCTGCGGCGTTGGGAATCATCTTGGCGATCAGCTCCGGGCTTACAAAGCGCGGGCCTTTTTCGCCCAGCACGGTGTGCTCTTCCTCGGTGAGCGCGATGCCGCCTATGCCCGAGCCTATGACCACCCCGATGCGGGCCGGGTCGAAGTCCTGCGGGTCCAGCTTGGCGTCATCCAGCGCCAGCTTGGTTGCCGCGTAGGCCAGCTGCGTGAACCGGCCCATGCGCCGGGCGCGCCGGGGGTGTAGGTATTCGGAGATGTCGAAGTCGGCCACTTCGCCCCCGAAGTGCACCGGGTATTTGCTGGTGTCGAACTTGGTAATGGGTCCGGCGCCGGAACGCCCGGCCAGGATCGACTCCCAGAACTCGGTGACGCCCGTACCTATGGGCGTCACCCCCCCCCCCGGCCCGATGCCGGTGACCGCAATACGACGCTGGTTAGGCATTAGTTCCTACTTTGGCCGCAAGCAGGTCCGCGGCTTGGCCGATTGTGGTTACATCCTCGAGCTCGTCGTCGGGCACCTCGATGTTGAAGCGCTCCTCGATGGCCATCACGACGGTCATCAGGTCGATTGAATCCAAACCCAGATCGTCGAACAGGTTAGCGTCCTCGGTGATCGTGTCTGCCTCTACCTGTAGTTTTTCGACCAGCACCTCCTTCAGTGCCGTGACCACATCTTGTCTTGCCATGAAACTCCTCCTCGTCTGCCTGGAATTTTCCCCGGATGCTTGCCGACTAGCTTAAGTCAAGCCTCCGTCGATGCCGATAACCTGTCCGGTCAAGTAGTCGGCGCGCGCGCAGAACCGGACCGCTTCGGCGGCCTCGTCCGGCCGTGCGGCCCGGCCCATGGGTATACGATCCTGCATGGCTTTTAGCGCAGCGTCGGACATTTTGGTGATGAAATCCGTCTCCACCAGACCCGGGGCTACCACGTTGACTGTGACGCCCTTGGCCGCGACCTCCAGCGCCAGCGCCTTGGAGAATCCGACGATGCCCGCCTTGGCGGCCGCGTAGTTGGCCTGGCCCGGGTTGCCGGTCGTGCCTACCACCGATCCAATGGAGATGACCCTTCCCCAACGCTCTTTGAGCATCGACGGCAGGGCGCGCTTGGTGCAGCGGTAAGTGCCCTTCAGGGCCACGTCGATCACCTCGTCCCACGCGTCCTCGCGCATGCGCATAAGCAGGCCGTCGCGGGTGATTCCCGCGTTGTTGACCAGGATCTGCACCGGCCCCAGCTCTTGCTCGATCTGGCCGAAGGCGTCCAGCACGCTCTGTGCGTCGGAAACGTCGATTTGGACGGGAAGCGAGTCCGGGCACAGCTCGGCGGTCTGCTTGGCGCCGTCGGAGTTGCCGCGGTAGCCCACTGCCACCCGGACCCCCTCCTGCGCCAGAGCCACGGCGCTGGCGCGTCCGATGCCCGAGCCGGCGCCGGTTACCAGCGCCACCTTCGAAGTCAAACTCATACGGGCGTTTCGGCCAGCTTGCGCTCGCCCGGGGCTGCGCGGGCGAGAGCCGGCGAGGGGATGGTCCAGCGCAATGCGGCACTGCCCCAGGTGTAGCCGGCCCCAAAGGCCAGCATCAGCAGCCGGTCGCCGGCGTCCAGGCGGCCGGTCTTCCACGCCTCCCAGATAGCCAGCGGAATGGAGGCGGCAGAGGTGTTGCCGTAGCGCTGAATATTCATGTAGACCTTGTCGGAGCCGATGCCGATCTGTTTGGCGCACTCATCGAGGATGCGCTTGTTGGCTTGGTGGGCCACCATCAGGTCGAAGGCGTCTTTGCCGTAGCTTTCCCCCAGCTCGCTCATTACACGAACTGCGTTGCGGAAGACCTCGCGGCCGAACATCTTCAGATGCAGGCTGGAGGGATCGTGAGGTAGACCGCCTTCGGGCAGCTTGCTGCCCCCTCCGGGGATCAGCACCTGCTCCAGGCCCGAGCCGTCCGAGCCCAACTCCACGAACAGCGGTTCGGCCGATGGGTCGGCCTCCACCACGACGGCGGCTGCGGCGTCTCCGAACAAAGGGGCGGTCAGTGCATCGTCGGGATCAATGTGCCGGCTGAGCAGGTCCGAGCCGACGATCACCACCGGGCCCGAGTTGGTGCCGGTGATCAGGGCGGCCGCGACCGACAAGGAGTAGACGAACCCGGAGCAGGCCGCGGCCAAGTCGAACGCGGCTGCGTTGGTGGCGCCTATCTTGTCTTGGACGATGCTAGCGGTGGCGGGCAGCACGTAATCGGGGGTGCAGGTGGCCACGATGACCGTGGCGATGTCCTTAGGCTGGTGTCCACTGTGGGCTATGGCCTCCAAGGCAGCGGTGGCGCCCAGGCTGGACGCGGACTCATCGGCGGCCGCGTAGCGGCGCTCCCGGATACCCGAGCGCTGCTCGATCCACTCGGTGGTAACTCCCAAGCCGGGAGCCAGCTCCTCGTTGGTTACCACGCGCGCGGGCAGGGCTGCGCCCACGCCGGTGATCGATACCTTCATTTAAATGCCCTCCTCGATCGACCCCTGCGGTCGGCTGCGGTCGGCGTTAGTGCCTGCGCAGCCATAGTACGGGCTCGTAGTCGCGGACCGGCGCCCCGGGCGGGAGCATGTATCCCATCATCCACCCCGCAAAACGGGACTGGACCGGAATGTCCTCGCCGTCGGGCGAGGTGACGCTGCCAACTACCTCTCCCTCCATCACGTACTGGCCCTCCAGGGCCGACGGCCGTGAGCCGGCCGGGCGGAACCGTCCGCTGCAGGGCGAAAGAACCAGACGTTCGTTTACGGTGAGAGCTTCCCCGAAGGAGGCTTCTACGGTATCGGCAAAGGCGGTCATCTCGAGACCCCCATTGCCGGCTCGGTGGTGTGAATTGTCGTCCTCCTCGATTGCTTATTTGTGGGGTTGCCGCCGGAAGCCGAGGCTTCCGACTGAGCGAATTCGGCCGCAGCCGCGTCGTCGGCCACGCCGGTTAGCGTGAGCCCCGACTTGATCTGCCTGGCCAGGCCTCGCAGTACCTTGCCCGGCCCGACCTCGACGAACGATTCTTCTCCGTCGGAGGTTATGGCCCGGATGGTGTCGGTGAACAAAACCGGTGCAGTGATGGCTTTAGTCAAAAGCCGGCCGATCTCGGACGGGTTGTCGTGGGCGCGGCCGTCGGCGCCGCAGTAGACGGGCACCCGCGGCGCATGCAGGCTGACTTGCTCCAAAGCCTCGGCAAACTCGTAGGCGGCGGGCTGCATCAGCGGGCAGTGCGCGGCCAGTGGAACCTGCAGCCTAATAACCTTGGCGGCCCCCGCTTTGCGGCAGGCCTCGGCAGCCTGTACCAGCGACCGGTCCTCACCGGATATCACGGTCTGTTTCGGCGAGTTGAGATTTGAGATCCAGACGCCGTCGATTTCTCTGCAAATCTCGGAGATGGTGTCCGGGTCCAGGCCGATTACCGCAGCCATACCGCCTGGGTTGCGGCGGCCGGCGGCGGCCATAGCCTTACCCCGCGCGGCCACGAGCTTGAGGCCGTCGGCAGCGTTGAGCGCCCCTGCGGCCACCAGCGCCGGGAATTCGCCGAGGCTGTGGCCGGCCACGACCGAGGGCTGTGCGCCCTCGTCGTCAAGTTTGCGCACCAGACCTACCTCGGTCGCGTACAAAGCGGGCTGCAATGTGTCGGGGGCCCAGGTCGGGTCGCTGTCGGTGGTGCACAGGGGCTCGAGGTTGACCTGCAGCGTGCGCCGGGCCTCCTCGAACAGTTCCGAGCACGCTTCGATTGCGGAGGCCATCCCGCGCTTTTGCGATCCCTGTCCCGGGAAGATCCAAGCGGTCACGATACGTTCCTCCCGAGAGTCTCGAGCGTCCGGTGTACGAACACACGGGCGGAGGGCGGATGGCTCACGGCGTCGATCAATCTGGCTATCTCCTCTGCGTCGTGATGACTTTGCACGCGCTTATTTATATGCATGGACCGGCTTTATATACCTGGAGTAAACTTCCCGAGAGGCTGATTCTTTCCAGGCTATAACTTTCTGGACCTTGCCAGAGTTGTCACTCATACCAAGTAAGACACATGGGTAAGTGAAACGTTACTAGTTACGTGAGGTAACTTTGTCGGAGCCGCGCAGGAGGGTGCCCAGGGAGGAAAGGCGCCGCCGCCTGCTTGCGGGAGCGCAGGAGTTGTTTGGTACCCAGGGTTACCGCAGTACTGAGGTAGACCAGATCGCGAGGCTGGCCGGCGTTACCAAACCCATGCTCTACCGGCACTTTCCGGGAGGCAAGGCCGAAATCTTCCTGGCGGTACTCGAGGAACACATAAACACCCTGCTCCGCTCCTTGTGGGAAGCCATGGCGTCCTCGAGTGAACCCCGCAAGCGCCTGCGCAACGGTCTGAGGGCCTACCTGGAGTTTGCGGAGGAGGACACCGCGGGCTTCAACTTGCTGATCGCTTCCAGCGGGGAGCTGGACCCGGCCGTGGGCCGCCGTCTGCGTGAGGTGCGGGAGTCAATAGCCAGCGGCTTGGCCAACACCATAGCCGACGTGATGCGCGGAGCCGGCCTGCAGGCGGAGGGCGCCCCCTTGTACGCGTACGCCATGCTGGGAGCCGTCGAATCGGTTACCTCATGGTGGCTGACCCTGTCCGATCGACCCGGTCGCGACCAGATTGTCGATTACCTGCTCGCCTTCTTGTGGAGGGGATTTGACGGTCTTCCGCGGATGCCGGGGCGGCACCACGGTCAGCGACCCCCCGGTTGACCGACCCCGGGATCTAGCCGGTATCATGATTTTTAGAAAAAGGGCCGGAAGGCCCCATTTCCGCGCCCAAACCACAGTTTTGTACAGTTTTGTACGGATGACCTTTGAGGAGCCTGGTAATGGATGAACTCACTAAGGAACTAAACGATATTGCTCGTGCCATGGTGGCGCCTGGAAAGGGCATCCTGGCGGCCGACGAGAGCACGCCGACGATCACCAAACGCTTTGCGAAGCTCGGTATCGATTCGACCGAGGAGAGCCGCCGCTCCTACCGGGAAATGTTCTTCTCCGCAGAGGGCATCGAGCAGTACGTCAGCGGCACGATTCTGTACGACGAGACCATCCGGCAGAGTGCCAGCGACGGATCCCCCTTCCCCGAATACCTCAACAAACGGGGCATCCTGCCCGGTATCAAGGTCGACACCGGGGCCAAGCCGCTGGCCGGCTCACCGGAGGAGAAGGTCACCGAAGGTCTCGACGGTCTTCGGGACCGGCTGGAGGAGTATTACGACCTGGGCGCGCGTTTTGCGAAGTGGCGCGCGGTGATTACTCCCGGCGACGGCATCCCCACCGACTACTGTCTTTCGGTCAACGCCCACGCGCTGGCTCGCTACGGCGCTCTTTGTCAGGAGCGGGGCATCGTGCCGATCATCGAACCCGAGGTGTTGATGGACGGCGAAAACTCCATCGAGCAGACCTACGAGATTACCAAGCGCACCCTGCACACCGTGTTCAATGAGCTTTTCGACCAGGGCGTGTCATTTGAAGGCATGGTCCTCAAGCCCAACATGGTGGTGTCCGGCGTAAAGGCGCCGCGTCAGGCTGGGATCCAAGAAGTCGCCGAGATGACGCTATCGTGTCTGAAGACGGTGGTTCCGGCTTCGGTCGCCGGGATCGCCTTCCTGTCCGGCGGCCAGAGCGACGAGGATGCCTCGGCTCACCTCAACGCCATGAACCAGATCGGTGGAGTGCCGTGGCCGCTGACCTTCTCCTACGGTCGTGCTCTGCAGCAATCCGCCATGAAGACCTGGGCAGGCAGTTCCGACAACCTCCCGGCCGGACAGACCGTGGCGCTGGCTCGGGCGAAGGCCAACTCCGCGGCCACCTACGGCAAGTACACGCCGGACATGGACAAGGCGGCCAGCTAGTATCCTGGCCAGCAGCTTGCCGCGGAAGCTGCTTGCTGGGGTTGGTTGTTCACAAAAGGGGCCGGGGCCGCATTTGCCCCGGCCCCTTTTGTGATGCGGCGCTCGCCGTAGCGGCCGTAACTTGAATTCAGGTGGATAGGGTGAATCTCGGCGTGCTCGCCTCACACGGCGGCAGCAACCTGCAGGCGATCATCGACGCGTGCGAGCAGGACGTGCTGAACGCACGGGTCCGGGTAGCCATCTCCAACAACGCAGACTCCACGGCGCTCAGTCGCGCCGCCAAGCACTCCATACCCAATTTCCACCGGAGCGGTAAGACCCACCCCGACCCGGTCGAACTGGACGCTGAGATAGCGCGCCTGCTGGAGGCGCACGAGGTCGACATCGTGGCGTTGGCCGGATACATGAAAAAGGTGGGACCGATCACGCTGCGGCGGTTCGCCCGCCGAATTCTCAACATCCACCCGGCCCTGTTGCCCAAGCATGGAGGGGCCGGGATGTTCGGCCTGCGCGTGCATCAGGCGGTACTGGAGGCGGGGGAGACGACCACCGGAGTCACTATCCATGTGGTGGATGAGGAGTACGATCGCGGGCCAATAGTGGCTCAGTGCGAGGTGGACGTGTTGCCGGGCGACAGCCCTGAGAGCCTCGCGGATCGGGTCCTGGAGCGAGAACATGCTTTTTACGTGGAGACACTACGCCGGATTACCTCCGGCGAAATCAACCTCAGTACACTGTGATGGTGGAAGCCTCCCAGCAGCAGCTGCTCGACCTTCTCGAGCTTCAAAAAATCGATTCCAGTGTCGACCAGCTGCGGGCGCGCCTGGGGAGCCTTCCCGAGCAGGCGGAGCTGGAGGATCTCCAGCAACGTTACCGGGCTCTGGAACGGGAAACCGCCGAGCGCGAGGCCGAGTTGGATGAGGTGCTCGGCCGGCAACGCAAACTCGAGCACGAGATCGATGGTTGCGCTCAGAAGATCGAGTACGAGCAAAAGCGCATGAACTCCGGCGACATCTCCAATGTGCGTGAGCTGTCCGGACTCTCCGCGGAGATCGAGTCGTTGCAGCGGCGCAAGAGCCGTTTCGAGGACGACGACTTGGAGGTCATGCAGGAGAGGGAAAACCTTGAAGACACCATCACGGGGATGCGAAGTGAGCTGGAGCAGCTGGAGCAGCAAATCGCCGCCGCGACCCAAAAGCGTGATGAGGCCAGCGGCGAGGTCTCCAAGGAGCTCGATGACCAGCGGGAGACGCGCGGCCGATGGGCGCCCAGACTGCCGGTCGACCTCCTCGAGTATTACGAGTCGCTGCGCTCGGCCAAAAGCGGTGTCGGCGCTGCGGCGTTGCACGGCGCCACGTGTATGGGATGCCATATGAAGCTTCCCGCCCAGGAGGTGGACCGGGTCCGCAAGGCCACCGGCCTGGTGCGTTGCGACGAGTGCGGCCGCATCCTGGTTGTCGTCGATCGCAAACAAGGCTGAGTTGGATGGCCAAGACTACTCACCGCCTGTATACGGACGGCGGAGCTCGCGGCAATCCTGGCCCGGCCGGCTTCGGCGTGGTGCTGGAGACCTCCGATGGGGAGCTGGTGGAGGAGGTCGCCAGAGGCATCGGCTGGGCGACCAACAACGTGGCCGAGTATGAGGGCCTGATCGAAGGTTTAAGGACCGCCCTTCGAAACGGCGTCAAGAGCTTGGCCGTGTACATGGATTCGACGCTGGTCATCCAGCAGATGCGCGGCGCGTTCAAGGTTAAGAATCCGGGGCTCAAGCCGTTGCATGCAACGGCCGCGGAACTGGCCTCCCAGTTCGATCACGTCCAGTTCCAAGCCATACCGAGGGAGCGCAATAAGCACGCCGACCGGTTGAGCAACCAAGGTATGGACGCCTGCCGGGGTGTAGAACCCTCGCCCGCCCCGCAGGCGGGCCAGCAAACCCTGCTGTAGGGGCGTGGCCCAAGAGCGATGATCTTTTGGCATCTGGGCGTAACCGCCGCGCTCATCTTCGTAACGTTGGGGGTGCGGCGCATCGATTACCGGGTGGTGCTGCTGGGCGCGATTTTGCCGGATTTGATCGACAAGCCGATCGGCCGGATCTGGTTCGAGGAGGAGTTTCAAACCGGCAGGCTTTTCGGCCATACGTTGCTATTCGTGACCCTGCTGCTGTTGGGGATCCAGCTGGTCTTGCGCGGCGAGACGGCCCGCCGGTGGTTCATTCTGCCGATCGCAGCACTCATCCATCTTGCCTTGGACGGTATGTGGAGCGATCCCATCAACCTGTTCTGGCCGCTGTTTTCGACCAGCTTTCCCCCCGATCCGAGCGCGGGATATTGGATGGACGCGTTGCTGCGAACGGTTACCGACCCACGGGTGGCGGCGATGGAGCTGGTGGGACTGGCTTTGCTGGCTTTCATGGGAAAGGCCTTCGGCTTGCAGGATCGGGAACTTCGACGGGAATTCCTGCGCAGGGGGATCCTCTCGCCTCGCAGACGGCCCGCTGAGTCGGGCGTAAACTATAGGGGCAGTCGGCCGGGCGGCCGCGGCTTGCAGGACTCTAACGGCGAGATTGGAGGATCCTCGCAAGCTGAGGAAGGTCCGGGCTCCAAAGGGCAGGACGCTGGGTAACACCCAGGCCGGGCGACCGGTGGAAAGTGCAACAGAAAGCAAACCGCCTGCAAAGGTGAACCGCCTTTGAAGGGTAAGGGTGAAACGGTGCGGTAAGAGCGCACCAGCACCGGAGGCGACTCCGGCGGCTAGGTAAACCCCGTCCGGAGCAAGACCAACAGGGGCTATGGAGCGGCCCGCTCCCAAACCCCGGGTGGGTCGCATGAGGCCGGCAGCAATGTCGGTCCCAGATGGATGGCCGCCCCCCGCCCGGCGCTTCTGGCGTTGAGCGGCGGACAGAACCCGGCCTACAGGCCGACTGCACAGCCTGGAGGGGCCCCGGGAACGGGGCCCCTCCGCTTGTTCGCTGCGGGTCTTCTACACTCTAAGCATCGTCTTGCCGGCCTTTTTGGAACTGCGGGGCCGGGCGGTACACGGGAGGCTGCATTATGACTAAGACCGAACGGCAAGGTGGCCTAGGGAACAAGGTCCTGGGGCTCGCTTTGGGTGTAGTGGCCGCTAAGTTCGCCCTGATGGCCACGGAGAAGGTTTGGACCAAGGGGTTTCACCGTCCCCTACCCGACGCGGACGACGCGTCGATGGCCAACAAGGTTGCCTGGATAGGGATCACCGCCGCCGCCGTTGGAATGGCCCGGGAGCTGGCCAGGGAACTGGCCGCCCCGCTAAGAGAGGATGATCAGGACTAGGAGCATTGTGAGGGCGATTCCGGTTAGTTTGTCCGGGTTGTCGCAGGGTTCGCGAAAAGATAGGTTTTTCGAGCTATGGCAGACGCGGTTGGAATAGGTTTACTCGGGTGCGGCATCGTCGGCGCGGAGGTGGCGCAGACGCTTGCAGCGCACGAGGAGGAGATAACGCAGCGGGTCGGCGCGCGCCTGGAGATCCGTAAGGTTGCAGTACGCAACCTGGGCAAGGACCGGGACGTCGATTTGCCGGAGTCGGTCTTCACCGACAACGCCAGCGAGGTGGTCTCGGACCCCGATATTCAGGTGATTATTGAGGTGATGGGCGGGATCGAGCCCACCCGGGCGCTCATCCTGGAGGCCTTCGCCGCGGGAAAGCATGTCGTCAGCGCCAACAAGGAGCTCATCGGCACTTTGGGCAAGGAGCTTTTCGACGCCGCGGACCGGGCCGAGGTCGAGTTCAGCTTTGAGGCGGCGGTGGCCGGCGGAGTTCCGATCGTGCGGCCTCTCAAGGAGTCGCTGGCGGGCGAGCGAGTGGAACGCATCGTCGGCATCCTCAACGGCACTACCAACTACATCCTTACTAAGATGACTGAGGAGGAGATGGAGTTCGGCGAGGCGCTGGCCGAGGCTCAAAGCCTTGGTTACTCGGAGTTGGACCCCACTGCCGACATCGAGGGATTCGACGCAGCCGCCAAGCTTTCCATCCTGGCCAGCATCGCCTTCAACGCCAACGTGGTTGCCGGCGACGTGTACCGGGAGGGCATCACGAAAGTGGCTTTGGCCGACATCGCTTTTGCGGAGAACCTGGGCTACGCGGTAAAGCTGCTGGCGATTGCAGAGAAGGTCGGCGACGAGATAGCCATGCGCGTGCACCCGGCAATGATCCCGGGGACGCACCCCCTCGCATCGGTGCGGGACAACCTCAACGCCATCTTCGTGGAAGGCGGAAAAGTGGGCGAGGTGATGTTCTACGGTCGCGGAGCCGGCGGCGCGCCCACCGCCATTTCGGTTATCGGCGACGTTATCGACGTGGCCCGCCACATAGTAGGGGGCGGGTCCGGCGTCCGGCACGCCCGGGGCTCGGACGCCAAGGTTCGCCCTATGAACCAGACCCGCAGCCAGTACTACGTGCTGCTTAGGATCGCCGACCGGCCGGGCGTGCTGGCGCAGGTGGCCCAGGCGTTCACCGATAACGAGGTCAGCATCCGCAGCGTCCTGCAGGAAGGTTTCGGAGACGAGGCCAGTCTCATTATGGTTACGCACTCCGCCCTGGAGCAGAACTTCCAAGCCCTGCTGACCGCACTGCGGCACCTGGACGTAGTCGAGGACGTCGTGTCGTCGATGCGTGTCCAGTCGGCAGAATAGTTGCGGTCCGGGTCGAGGTCCGTGTGCCCAATAAAGTCATCTCCGGTGGGCTCGCTTAAATGACGTGGCGGGGCGTAATCAACCAGTATCGCGATCGGTTGGATGTCGATGACGACACCCACATCGTCACGTTGGGGGAGGGCAACACGCCCCTGCTGCACTCGCAACGCCTTTCGGAGCGCACCGGTTTGGAGGTTTACCTCAAGTATGAGGGGACCAACCCGACGGGCAGCTTCAAAGACCGCGGCATGACTATGGCGATTACCAAGGCGGCCGCCGCCGGAGCGGAAGCGGTGGTGTGCGCATCCACCGGCAATACGTCGGCGTCGGCGGCAGCTTACGCGGCTAGGGCCGGCATGCTGTGTGTGGTGCTGATCCCGTCGGGCAACGTGGCCTCGGGGAAGCTGGCGCAGGCCCTGGTGCACGGTGCCAAGGTGGTGGAGATCAAGGGAAACTTCGACCAGGCCTTTGAGATCACCCGCAAGCTGGAAGGGCCGTACCCGGTTGTGGTGGTCAACTCGACCAATCCGTTTCGGCTCGAGGGGCAGAAAACCGGTGCATTCGAGATCTGTGACCACCTCCAGCGGGCACCGGATTACCACCTGATACCCGTGGGCAACGCCGGTAACATCACCTCATACTGGCGGGGCTACCGGGAGTACAAGGCCGACGGGATCACCGATTCACTGCCGCAAATGTTCGGGTTTCAGGCGCACGGCGCGGCGCCCATAGTGCTGGGTTACCCGGTTGAATCGCCTAAGACCATCGCTACCGCCATCCGTATCGGGCGGCCCGCGTCCTGGGAAGGCGCGGACAACGCCGCTTCAGAGTCGGGAGGCCGGATCGGCTCGGTTAGCGACCGGTCCATCCTGGAGGCGTATCGTTTGCTTGCGTTGGAGGGCGTATTTGCGGAGTTGGCTTCGGCGGCTCCCGTTGCCGGACTGCTGCAGCTAAGCGCCGAGGGCCGTTTGGAGAAGGGCAACACCGCGGTTTGCGTCTTGACCGGCCACGGTCTCAAGGATCCAAGCTGGGCTATCTCGGGCGCGCCGAAGCCCCAGTTGGTCGAGGCGGACATCGACGCAGTGGCTAAAGCCTTCGGCTTTTGAGTGTTGGCACCGTGACGTCCGGCCGATGGGTGTCTGGAGGCGTGAGCCGGCGGCACGCGGCGTTCTCGGTCGCCCCCGTATGGCTCCGGCTACGAAGGCTCCCTGCGGCCTTGCGTGCCACCACCTCACGCGCCCC
>JBBDRQ010000051.1:0-28675 GCA_040905365.1 Actinomycetota bacterium | reverse complement strand
CAGGGAGTGGCTCACGCCGCCAAACGCCCCGAAGGTTGGTGGCCAGGGTACTACTAGAAGGGTCTGCCCTCTCCGGGCTGGTAACCGGGCCTGAGCTTGGCCAGCAGCTGGGCTCGCCAATCGGCCGGATCAACCTCGTCCCCGCCTGCGGCGGCATCGCCGGGCAAAGACTGGTCGGCGAGCATCTCCCTCCAGGTCTCCGCGGAGACGGTGCCGTCGGCGGGCAGGCGCTTGAGCACCTGGAGCCGCCGTAAGCTGATGTCGGTCTTGACCCCAAATACGCCGTCGACGTCGGGCAGGGTCCGCCGGTACAGCAACTGCACCTGAGCCGCCTTGACGGCCTCGCCGGCGTCTCCCATCGACACCCGCGCGATCAGCCGCAGCCACACCGGTGCGCCCACTACCCCGTCCGGCTCCAATCCGTCTTCGCTTTGGAACCGCTTGAGCGCCGCCTCGGTCTCGGGCCCAAACTCGCCGTCGACCGCAATCGAGCTGCCGTGGTGGTTCAGCAGATGCTGCAGGGTACGTACGTTGCGGTGCTTGTCGCCTGATCTAAGACTCGGCCAGCCATCCACCGTTGGGGGCTCGGCTACTGCCGGCCGGCGTTGGCGGCGGCCATCTTGTTGAAGGCCTCCTGCTGGTCGACCCCCAGGGCGTTAACCGCGGCCCGCCACCCCACGCCGTAACCGCTGATCCAGGCGCTCTCCACCTCGTACACGGGATTGTCGATCTCATCCTTTTTGGCTTCGAAGGCCTGCTTGGCGGCCTCCTGCACATCCAGCCAGGTCCCCATCGCTTCGGTCACATCTGCCTCCCTGGTTGATTAGTGGAATGTTTCCATTGAACCACCCGGAGCCGATTATCCCGAGTCACCGCACCCGGACCTCTGCGCCGGTCAGCTCCAGCACGATATCTTCCCTCCTGTCGGTACGCAGCACCCGGGCCCCCGCTGCCTCGAACATCTGCAGAGCCTTGTCGGTTGGGTGTCCGTGGGAGTTACGCCCCACGGACACCGTCACCCACTGCGGGTCCACCGCCTCGACGAACTCCGGCAACAGCCGGCCCGAGCCGTGGTGCGGCGCCGTCATCACCGGGCACTGCAGAGCCTCGCCGTGCCTGTCCAGCAGGTCCTGCTGGCCCTGCTCCTGCAGATCGGCCGTGAACAGGACGCACTGCCGACCCCGTGTGATCTTCAGGACCACCGAGGAGTCGTTCAACAGGCTGAGGTCATCCGGATCGATCTCCAGCGCCGAGACCGCCGCCGCCAGCAGGTCGGGATCGGGGCCTAGGACCCGGACCTCCAGATCGCCGATCCGCAGCACGTGCCCGTCGCCTACCGCCTCCCAGCCTCCGGCGGGACTAATCCAGTCCACGCCGGGAACCGCGATCCCAGGGTGCAAAGCCATCCCCACGTCCATCCCGTCCACAATCTCTTCCAACCCGGCGACGTGGTCGTTGTGCAGGTGGGTGGCCACCACTAGGTCTATCCTCTCGTAACCCCACCGCCGCAGCGTCGCCGCGACCTGGACCGGATCCGGACCACCGTCAATCAACACCCGCGCTCCCCCACGACTCTCGACCAGCGCAGCATCCCCGGTGCCGACATCGAAAACGGTCACCCGCAGCCCATCCGGCGGGACGCGCCCCAAAGCCGGCAGCACAGCTGCGCCGCACAAAAGCGCCAAACCCAGGACTGCCGGCCAGCGCGCCGGGCGCAGGTACCCGCCCAGGACCATCCACAGCGCGGCGATCAGCAAATACGCCGCCACAGCCTCGGCCCAACCGAAGTTGGGCACCGGGAGCTCAGCCGAGTTGGACCGGCCGAAGACCCCGGCAACCCAGGCCAGTCCTGCGACGAAATGGCCCGCCCACCACACCAGCGGACCGGCCAGCCAGACGGAGAACAGGGCCACCACCCCGGCAACCAGACCCAGGATCGTCACCGGCGGGACCAGCGCCACCGCAGCGAGGTTGGCCGGCAGCGCCGCTATCGAAATTCGATCGAAGTGCACCGCGAGAAGAGGGAACACAGCTACCTGAGCAGCCACTGCGATGGCGACCGGTTCGGCGATCACAGTAGGCAGGCTGGGCATCCGCCGCAGCAGAGGCTTGCGCAGCACCAGGATTCCCGCGGTGGCCGCAAACGAGAGCTGGAAACCCACCGACCACAGCATCATGGGGTCATAGGCAAGCAGGCCGCCGAACGCCAGGCCCAAGGCGTGCAGGGGGTTGGGCAGCCGGCCGAACAGGAAAGCAGACAACGCGAGAGCCGCCATGATGCTGGCTCTGAGCACCGACGGCTCCCAGCGGGTGATGGCCGCGAACAGCATGATCGCGGCCAGACCGCAAAGGATCTGAACCCGGCGCGGGGTCCGCAGAACCGAGAATGCCGCGGCCAGAGCGGCCAGTACCATCGCCAGGTTGGCGCCGGAAACCGCGGTCAGGTGGGACAGCCCCGAGGCCCGGAAGTCATCCCGGATCCGCTCCCCGGTGAAACGGTCGTCGCCGATCACCAGCCCCATGAGCAAGCCGGTGCGCTCCTCGGGCAGGATGGCCCGCGCCGCCTCGAACATCCGGTTCCTGAAGTGGTTGGCGGCCACCAACAGCGGCTGATCCACCTCCCGGATGACGGCAATCTCACCTGCCAGCACCCCGCGTGCCACCACCCCCTTACGCTGCAGCCAGGCGTCGAAATGGTCCCCGGGGTCCAGGCGTACGATTTTCACCTCAAGCGCGACCGTCTCGCCCAGTTCCACCTCGGGCCGGCCGCCGTAGGAGCGCACCATCAGCCTGCCGGTCACCGCCCGGTCCGCGATGGACAAGGACTTGAGGACAAAGTCCCAGGACTCCGCCACCGGCCGCGGATCGCCGGCTACCCGACCGATGACCGGGACCACCCGCCCGTCGGCCTCGTCAAGAGTGGACCGAGCCTGCGCCGCCGCCCTAAGGCCCATGTCCGCGAACCCCAACGCCGCACCACCGGCGACCAGCCAACAGACGGCCAGCGCGCCCAGGCGCGGCAGAAGCTCGCCGGCCCCGGGCTCGCAGAGCCGCCGGTGGGTGATCCAGGCCCTCGCCAGCAGCGCCAACCCGATCCATCCGCTCAACGCGGATGCGGCCGCCGCCGGTCTGAGCACATCGGCACCAAAGACGCCCGCGGCGAAGCTCCCGGCCACAACCAGGCTCCTGGGAACCGGCGCTAGAGGGCGATCAGGTCCTTTAAGGACTCGTAGGTCTTCGGACCGAATCCGCTCACCTCCATGATCTGCCGGGGGGAAGTGAACGGGCCGTGGGCCTCCCGGTGGTCGATGATGCGCTTCGCCTTGACCGGGCCTACCGACGGCAAGGACTCGAGCTGGTCCTGCCCGGCCGTGTTGAGGTTGACCTTGCCGGCCTCACCCGCCGCCAAGGCCCCCGAAGCGGCGTTCTCCGGCACCGCTTCGCCGGGCTCGGGCACGAACACTTTCTGTCCGTCTGCGACCGCAGAGGCCAGGTTGAGAGCATCCACGTCGGCTTCCGGTGCCGGCCCGCCGGCGGCAATCAGCGCATCTTCGACACGGCTGCCCTCCACCAGACGGTAGACGCCGGGATTGGCCACCCGGCCGGCCACGTGGACCACCAGCAGCTTGGGTTCCGGGGAGGACTGGGTTTGCGCCTCGGCTTGGACGGGCTGCTGAACCCTCTCCACCGGCGGCGCCGGCGGGTCCGAGGTCCGCAGCAGAACAAACAGGCCCGAGCCCACTATCGCCACCCCCAGAACCGCCAGCAACGCCAGCTCCCCTCTGGAGGCGCGCGCCGACTCGGCGATACGCTCCCGCAGCGACACGTCCTGCAAAGCCCCTCCAAATGGACCAAGACCGACAACTCCCAGAAACTGGTAGTTATTTTACGTGGTAGGAACCAAAGGGCAACAACGGGAAAATGTCTCGCTAGCCGACTGCGCCCCGCTTGCGCAGCGCCTTGAGCACCGCGGCGGGATCCACCGGCGCCAATGGGGTCCCTTCGAGCAGTTCGGCCGCCCGGCGGGCGTCGCCGACCACCTGGGCGGCCAGATCTTTGCACCGCCGGCATGCCCGCAGGTGGGCACGGTCCCCGGCAGCCAGACTCGCGGGATCGTCGAGCCTTCGCCGCAGCGTCGCCTCGGACAGATGCTTCATACGGCTGCCTCCCGAAGCAGCCGTAGCTCCGCGCGCCGCAACATAGCCCCGATCTGCTCTTCCTCCACCTGCAGCACCGCGGCGGTCTCCGCGTAGGTCAAACGGCTGGACCGCAACACCAGGACCTCGGCGCTCGGCCTGGGCATGCGAACCAGGGCCGCGGTCACCTGCGCATCGCTTACGCCGGCTTCGCCGCCGGCGTCTTCCAACCTCTTATCCCGTGCCCTGTCGAACGAGGCGTCCAGAGCCGCACGATGCAGGCGGACGGCGCAGTCGTCGGGAAGGGCCGGCCAGGTGCGGCCGAACGCAGCCATGACCTCCCGAGCCAGCTGCTCGGCTTCGGTGCGCTTGCGTAATACCCGCTCCGCGATGCACAGCACGCGCGGGTACTCGGCCAGGAACAAATCCTCAAAATTACCCGCCAAGCCTGGCCACCGCCGGATCGAAGCCGAAGGGCAGCTCCAGACGATTGGCGGCCATCAACGCGGCATCGCAGAGCACATCGGCCGTCGGGGCGTCGGCCACTATGGTGCCGGCATTCATCACCAACGACCGGGAACACAGCTGCAACGCATAAGGCAGGTCGTGGGTAACCAGCAGCGTGGTCAGCTCCAAGGAGAGAATCAGCTCGGCCAGCTCGCGCCGAGCCGCGGGGTCCAGGTTGGACGACGGCTCGTCGAACACCAAGACGTCGGGATGCATGGACAGCACCGTGGCCACCGCCACCCGGCGGCGCTGCCCGAAGCTCAAGTGGTGCGGCGGCCGGTCGGCCACATGCTCCATGCCCACCGCGCTCAGCGCGGTCTTGACGCGCAGCGACAGTTCCTCGCCGCGCAGTCCCAAGTTGGCCGGCCCGAACGCGACGTCCTCCCACACCGTCGACATGAAAAGCTGGTCATCGGGGTCCTGAAAGACGATGCCCACCCGGCGGCGGACCTCCTGGAGGTTGGGCTTGGCGACCTTCAGCCCGGATACCTCCACCTCGCCCGGGCCGCCGGAGAGCACCCCGTTCAAGTGCAGCACCAGGGTGGTCTTGCCGGCTCCGTTGGGACCGAGCACCGCCACCCTCTCGCCGGAGGCAACCGAGAAGTTGACCTCCTTGAGCGCCGGATGCCCGTCCGGATAGGAAAATCCCAGGCCCCGCACCTCGAGCACCGTGCTCATCGCAGCCCCCACCACGCCGTAAGCGCCACCACGGCGCCGACGCACGGCAGCGCCAGGCAGGCCGCCCACTGGCTCCGCAAGGCAACCGGCGCGGAGGCCCCGGGCATGGCCCCCGCATAACCGCGCGAGACCATAGCCAAAAAAACCCTCTCCCCCCGCTCGTAGCTGCGGATGAACAAGCTCGCCGCCCCGGTCGCCACCGCTTTAGCCTGCCAGATCCACCGCGGATCGTAGCAGCGCGACTGGCGCGCCACCTTCATGCGGTGCAGGTCGGCGGCAACCACATCCATGTACCGGACCATGAACCCGCCTATGGCCGTAAACGCCCTGGGCACTCTCAGCCGCTCCATGCCTACCAGTATCTCCGGCACCTGGGTGGTGGCCGCCAGCACGATCGACGTCCCCAGACCCAGGGTCCCCTTGACGACGATGTTCCAGCCGGCCCACAGCCCCTCGGAGTACACCGAGATTCCCAGCACCTGTACCTGTGGTCCGGTGCCGAAAAAGGGCATCAGAAACGCGAAGGCTAAAAACGGCAGTTCCAGGGTGAGGCGCTTGGCAAACGCCCCAAGAGACAGTCGGGCCGCTCTCGACAGCGCCAAGACCAGCAGCGCATAAACGCCGAATGCCCAAAACGCCTCCCGCGGCGTCGCCACCACCGCCAGGATGAACAGCAGGGCCGCGGCCAGCTTGCACTCGGGCGGCAAGCGGTGCAGCCAGCCCCGCTGATGAATATAGAAACTGTGGGCGTGCGCCGCCTTCACGGGCCGGCCGCCAGTTAACCGGGGCTCTTGGAGCGCACCAGCATAAACAGCCCGTACCCGACCCCAAAGGTGAGCAAAACGCCCATTACGCCGGAGAGCCCCGTGCTAAACGATTCACTGCCCACGCCCCGCACCGAGTAGCCGGCCAGCGGGCCGTCAGAGAAGCTGTGGTCGGCGGCGTTGGCGAGAAATCCCTTTTCCTCGGCGACCTTCTCCAAGCCGTCCGGCGCGCCGCTGGCCAGCGGGCTGATCAACAGCGCCAGCAACAGCGATACCGCCATACCCGCCAGCACGAACACCCGGAGCCCGACCTTCACAGCCCTTCCCCCATCGCCGCCTGCGGCGCAGGCGCCCAGGCAACGCCGGATGCCCCGTAAACGAGATCCGGCCGGACCGCCATAACCGCGCCGATCGCCAGCGCCGTTATAACCCCCTCGCCGACGCCGATTACCAGGTGAACCGCCGCCATCGCACCGGCTACGGTTCCCACCGCCGCCGAACCGGTTCCGCCGAGGGCGTACTGCAAAACAAAGCCTCCCGCCGCGGCCAGTACGGAAACCCCTGCCGCCACACCGGAGGCGAGCACCACGCCGTTGCGGCCCGACGGCAGCACCTTGCGGACGCCGAGGAAGACTACCCAGCCAACCAGCGGAGCGATCAATGCCAGGTTCATGATGTTGAGCCCAAGCGCGGTGAGCCCACCGTCGGCAAACAGCAATGCCTGCATGGCGAGCACTACCGCCATGACCAGAACCGCTACCCAGGGGCCGACCAGCACCGCGGCCAAGAGGCCGCCCATGAAGTGGCCGCTGGTTCCGGCTGCTACGGGGAAGTTGAGCATCTGCAGGGCGAATATGAACGCCGCAAGCAACCCGGCCAGCGGAGCGCGCCGCTCCTCCAGGAATTCCTTGGCCCGGCGCAGCGAGAAGCCTAGGCCCCCGACCGAGACCAAGCCGGCTCCCAGGGAGGTGGTGGCGTTGATAAAACCGTCGGGTATGTGCATAAGCTCCTCGTCTCGTTCCGGGCGATACTAGCAGGAGCGATTAGCTCTTGCCAATCGATTGCAGCAACCACTTTATTGCCTATCGGTCCGGATTCGCGCCTTCGCCAAACCGCGCGGCGGCTCTGTTGGATAATTAGGGAGTAACCGCTATAGCAAAGGTGGCCCGATTGCCCGAACATTCCCATCGAGACCAAGTCGACCAGATCATGGACCGGCTCGTCGCCAGCGGCAAACGGCGCACCATGAGCCGCCAGGCGGTGATCAAGGTCATCGTCGACTACCACGGGCATGTAAGCGCCGACGACATAGCCACTCAGGTCCAAAAGGACTTTCCATCCCTGGATGTCTCCACGGTCTACCGGACGCTGGAGACCTTGCGGGAGCTTGGAATCGTCGACCGCGTCTACTTCGCCGACGGGAGCACCGTCTACCACCTAAGCGATCACAAGCACCACCACCTGTGCTGCGAGCGGTGCGGCGCGGTGCAGGAGCTGCCCATATCCGCGCTGGGCAACCTGGAGCGGTTCTTGCTGGAAGAGTACGGTTTCCAGAACCACCAGCAGCCGCTGGGCCTCTTCGGCCTGTGCGCCTCCTGCCGGCAGGCGTCCTCCTAACCGCCGGCCAACCCACCGGTTCGCTGCCGTGCCGCCAAAGCGGTCAACGCGAAGACGCCGATAGCCAACAGAACGATCGTGGCCCCCGGCGAGGTGTCCAGGTAAAAGGCCGCCGCCACCCCGCCGACGCTCAGGATCCCGCCCACCGCCAGGCTCGCCCGCACCGTGGCGCGAAAGCTGCCGGCCAGCTGCTGAACGATAGCTACCGGCAGCACGAGCATGGCGGAGACCAAAAGCACCCCAACCACCCGCATGGTCACACCGACGGTCAAAGCTGCCGCCAGCGCCATAAAGAAGTTCAGTCTGCGCACCGGTAGACCGCAGGCACGCGCCACCTCGTCGTCGTAGCAGGCCGCGAAAAGCTCCTTGCGAAGCACCGTGACGCTCAACAGCACCACAGTGCCTGCAACCCCCAAGATCCACAGGTCCTGGCCGGTTACCGTCAGCACCGAGCCGAACAGGTAACCAAGCACCGAGTTGGGCTTATCGGAGAGGAAGGTAAGCAAAGCGCCCCCGGCGATACCGCCATAGAAGATCAACGCCAGCGCCACGTCGCCGGCCAGCCTGCCCTTCTCCCGCAACACCTCCAGCACGGCTCCCGCCAGCGACGCCGCCACGATGCCGGTTACCACCGGCGAGGTGCCCAAAAACAGCCCGGCCGCCACCCCCATGAACGCGACGTGTCCGATGCCGTCGCCCAACAAAGCCAGGCGGCGCTGCACCAAGAACACGCCGATCGAGGGGGCCGCGACTCCCACCAGCAGCGCGGCAAGCAGGGCCCGCCGCATGAACTCCAGCTCGAAAATTTCCATCAGTGAATCCGGTGCTGATCGGCGCCGGTACCGCCCAGCGGCTCCTGGAGCGGCACATGGTGCGCGTGGTCGTGCTGGTGCTCGGCGCTCGGCGGGCCGTCGTGAACGATGCGCCCCTGCTCCAAGACCACCGCCCTGTCTACCAGCTTCTCCACCGCACCCAGGGCGTGCGCCACCAAGATCACAGTGGCGCCCGAGCGCACCATCTGCTCCAGTGTCTTGGCAAAGTCGCGCTGGTGGTCCAGATCCAGGTTGGAAAGCGGCTCGTCCAGCACCAGCAGGTCCGGTTCGTTCACCAGGGCCCGAGCAATCAAGACCCGCTGCTGCTGGCCCCCCGAAAGGTGCGAGACCCGGCGGAGGCCGAGATCGGACAGATCCACCTCCTGCAAAGCCCGCGCCGCAGCACGGCGGTCCGCAGAGCCGTACCCGCGCAGCCGCTTGGCGACCGATACCCGGCCCGACAGGACCACCTCCTCGACGGTGGCCGGGACGCCGGAGACGGCGCCGAAGCGCTGGGGGACGTAACCGATCCTGCCCCACCCGCGAAACTTATCCAACGGGGCACCGAACAGCCGCACCCGGCCCGACGCGACGGGGATCACGCCCAACAGGGATCTGACCAGGGTCGATTTTCCCGACCCGTTGGGACCCAAAAGGGCCACAAACTCGCCCGCCCTAAATGCAACATCCAAGCTGCTGAGCACCTCGGCCTGGCCCAGGTACACGGTTGCGCCGGCGAGTTCGCCGGCGGTGTGCACGCTCATCGGCAGCCCAGAGCCGAGCGCAAAGCCCCGAGGTTGTCCAGCATGGCGCTTACGTAGTCGCCGGCGCCCGGGGGGCTTTCCAGCGGGTCCAGCTGCGCCGTCTCGGCTCCGGTTTGGGCGGCGATCGCCTCAGCTGCCTCCGCAGGAATGAGCGGTTCGAAAAAGATGGTGGTCACCCCTAGCTGCCGGACCTGCGCGGCCACCTCCGCCACCCGCTGCGGAGGCGGCTCCCGATCGGGCTCCACCCCGGCTACGGGGATCTGCTCCAGCAGATACCGGTCGGCCAGATAGCCGAACGCGTCGTGACTGGTCACTATCTGCCGGCGCTGGCACAGGGTCAGGCCCCGCTGGAAGCGGTCGTCCACCCCGTTGAGCCGCTCCACCAGGCCAATTACCCGCCGGTTGTATTCATCGGCGTGATCGGGGTCGATCTCGGCAAGATCTTCGCCCACCTGCCGGGCCAGGCCGGCCATCGCCACCGGATCCATCCAGATGTGCGGGTCCCCGGGACGTGAGATCGTCGGGTTGATCTGCAGGGCGTCCAGCGTTTCACCTTCGTACTCGGCCAGCAGTTCCTCCACGGCAGGCTGGAAGGAGCCTCCGACGTAAACCAGCAGATCGGCCTCGGCGATGAGCGACCTCTGCCGCGCGCTCAGCTCCAGGTTGTGTGGTTCGGCTCCCGGTGGCGTGATGCCGGTTACCTCCGCGTCGTCGCCGGCCACGTTCTCCGCGACGTACTGCAGGGGATAGAAGGCGGCCACCACCTGCGGGGCAGGCGGCTCGCCGCGGTCGCCGGAGCATGCTCCGGCCACCGCCACAAACAGCCCGGCCGCAACCGCCGCGATTCGTCTATGCACCAGCGCAGAGTACCCTTACTGCGAATGATTCGCAATCGCATTCAACCGTGCGAGAATGGACGGCGTGACCAAATCCCAGCCGACGCCCAGCTCCCGCGCTACCCGGCAGCGGACGGCGATTCTCGAGGTGCTGGGCGCGCAGCGCAGCTTTTTGAGCGCCCGGCAAATTCACGCGCGGCTCGAACGCCGGCACCGGGATGTGGCGCTGGCCACCGTGTACCGTACCCTCAAGTCGCTAAGCCGCCAAGGCACCCTGGATGTGATTCCCGGCAACTCCGAAGCCCTTTACTGCCTGTGCCGCTCCTCCGGTCACCACCACCACCTGGTGTGCCGCTCCTGCGGAGCCAGCGTCGAGCTGGAGAACCCGCAGCTGGAGTCCTGGGCCGACGAGGTGGCCGGCGAGCACGGCTTTGAGGCGGTCGATCACACGTTGGAGCTGTACGGCACCTGCCGGACCTGCGCCGCCGGCTAAAACGGCTACTTGACCACGACGTTGACCAGCTTCGGCGGAACCGAGATGACCTTCAGCGGGTCGTTGCCGTTTAGGTAGGACTTCACCTTCTCGCTGTCCAGCGCCAGCTGCTGCATCTGCTCCTTGGTCACGTCGGGCGCCACCTCCACCTTGTCCCGCACCTTGCCGTTGACCTGGATGACCATGGTGACCTTGCTGAGCTCGGCCAGGGACTCGTCGTAGGTGGGCCACCGCTGCTGATGGATCGAGCCTTCGTTGCCGTACCGGTGCCACAGTTCCTCGGTAATAAAGGGAGCCACGGGAGCCAGTAGCTTGAGGAAGACCTCGGCGGCCGCCCTCGGCACCGGCCCGGAGCGCTTGTAGAAAGCGTTGATCAACTCCATCATCTTGGCGATGGCCGTATTGAGGCCGAAGTCCTCCATGTCGGCGGTGACCGCCTTGACGGAGCGGTGCACCTGAGAGTTGAGATCGTCGGGAACCGGCTCGTCAGAAACGTTTTCCAGAATCCGCCACACCCGGGCCAGCCAGCTGTGCGCCACCCGGCCGATCTCCCCGTAGCCGTCGGCCGGAAAGTCGTAGTCGGCCTCCGGGGGGCTGGAGAACAGGATGAAGGTGCGGGCGGAGTCGGCGCCATACTCATCGATCGTGGCCGACGCCTCGATCACGTGACCGGTGGACTTGGACATCTCCTTGCCCGCCCAGCTGACGTGGCCTTGGTTGAACAGGCGCATAAAGGGCTCGTCGAAGTCTACGAGACCCATGTCCTTGAAGAACTTCGTAAAAAAGCGCGCATAGATAAGGTGCATTACTGCGTGCTCGACGCCCCCGAAGTAGTTGTCCACCGGGCCCCACTTGGCCACCTTGCCCGGGTTGAACGGATGCTTGTCGTTTTTGGGGTCGCAGTAGCGCAGGAAATACCACGAGGAGTCAAAGAAGGTGTCCAGGGTGTCGGTTTCGCGCTTGGCGGGCTTCGCGCACTTGGGACACGGAGCGTTTACAAACTCTTCGTTGTTGGCCAGCGGGCTCACCGCGTCCTCGGTGGCGCCGTAGTCGGCCTGCTCGGGCAGCTGCACCGGCAGGTCCTCGTACGGCACCGGAACCTCGCCACAACTGTCGCAGAAGATGATCGGGATGGGGGTGCCCCAGTAGCGCTGCCGCGACACCAGCCAGTCCCGCTGGCGGTAATTGATCCTGCGCTTGCCCTTGCCCTGCTCGCTCAACCAGGCGATGACGTCCACAATGCCTTCCTGGGTGGACGGGTCGACCTTAGTCCCGGTGAACTCCCCGGATTCGGCCAGCACTCCGGTGCCTGCAGCCGCCTCGGTCATCTCGTCGGCGGCCAGGCTCTGACCTTCGGGTTGCACCACCACCCGGATCGGGATGTCGTGGGCCCGGGCGAAGTCGAAGTCCCGCTGATCGTGGGCGGGGACCGCCATGATGGCGCCGGTGCCGTAACCCATCAGTACGTAGTCGGCCGCCCAGACCGGGATCTCCTCGCCGTTGACCGGGTTGATGGCCACAGCCGGCAGGCGCATGCCCCGGCTCTTGTCCTTGCCGCCTACGCGCTCCATCTCGCTTTGGCGCCGCACCTCGTCGACAAACTTGGTGAACTCGGCTTCGTGCTCGGTGCCGGAGACCATCTCGGCAGCGGCCGGGTGCTCGGCGGCCAGCACGAAAAAGGTGGCTCCCCACAAGGTGTCGGGCCGGGTGGTGAACACCGGGAAGTCATGGACCTCGTCGCTGCCGTCGACCTTGAGTTTAAAGACCACCTCGGCGCCCTCGCTGCGCCCTATCCAGTTGCGCTGCTGAGTAAGGATCGACTCGGCCCATTCGAGCCCCTGCATGTCGTCGAGCAGGCGGTCCGAGTAGTCGGTGATCTTGAGGAACCACTGGGTAAGGTCCCTGATCTCGGGCTCGGTGCCGCACCGCCAGCACACTCCGGTCGAGATCTGCTCTTTAGCCAGCACGGTCTTGTCCACCGGGCACCAGTTGACCGGGGAGGTGCTGCGGTACGCCAGGCCCCGCTGGAACATCTGCAGAAATATCCACTGGTTCCACCGGTAGTAGTCGGGCTCGCAGCTGATTACCTCCCGCGCCCAGTCGTAGGAGTAACCCAGGCGGATGAACGAAGATCGCATCTTGTCGATGTTGGACAGCGTCCACTCGTGCGGATGGACGCCCCGCTTTATCGCGGCGTTCTCCGCCGGCAAGCCGAAAGCGTCGTACCCCATCGGGTGCATGACCATAAAGCCCCGCATGCGCCAGTACCGGGCCATGGCGTCGGCGATGGTGTAGTTCTCCACATGACCCATGTGCAGGTCACCGGACGGGTACGGGAACATCTCCATCACGAAGCGTTTACGCCTGCCGCCGGGGTTGTCGGGGACGGCGTACGCCGCCTCGGATACCCAGGTCTGGGCCCAGCGCTGCTCGAAATCGTGCGGTTCGTAGCGTTCAGAGGTAGCCATAGCCCCTAAGTTACATCACAGTCGCGGGCTTGGCGCGCCGGACTTGCCCGGCCGCAAAACTGCGCCTTCCGGCTACGGGTCCTGGGGCCGGGAGACGTAGATGCTGGCGGCCAGCTCCGGACCTATCGAGTAGCTCTTGCCGCCCAAATTGATCCAGATCGGTCCGCCGAAGGGCTCTATGCGCTCCACTTCGATCAATGCCCCCGGATACAGGCCCAACGTGGACAAATACCTAAGCGCCTCCGGGTCGCGGTCGGAGACTCGCTCGACCTTGGCCGGACCCGGCTCCAGGCCCAGCAGCGGCTTGAATTTCAGCTCTTCGTGGCGTCCCTGCTTCGGGGGGATCGGGTCCCCGTGCGGGTCGTGGGTGGGGTTACCCAGGATGAGCGCGATGCGGTCTTCGAGTTCCTCGGAGATGACGTGCTCGAGCACCTCGGCCTCGTCGTGCACCTTGTCCCAGGGCATACCCAGGCTCTTGTGCAGGTAAGCCTCCAGCAGCCGGTGGTGGCGAATGACCTCCAGCGCCAGCAACTCCCCGGAGCGGGTCAGCTCCACTCCTTGGTATCTCTGATAGGCGACGTAGCCGGCTCCGGCCAGCCTCTTGAGCATGGCGGTCACAGACGCCGGGCTCACGCCCAGCCGTCCGGCAATAGCGGAGGTGGTCACGTCGGAACCGTCGGCGGACAGCGAGTAGATCGCCTTCAGGTAGTCCTGAACCGCTTCGGTCGTATCGGTCAGTCCGGTCATCGCTTTACGCTCCGCCCCTGGCGCCCGGGCTCCCCGGAACCAGTAGTGAGCAAAGGGCAGCCTTATATCAACTTACCACCGGCTCAATCACAGACGCTAGGTTCTTAATGTCCGCCGGGACGTTGGGCAACAGTGGGTAACATTGGCGAACATGCCCACCCAGCCGCCGCCCTCCCCCAACTCCCGGCGGGTCCGCCACGCCGCACTCGCCTCGCTGGCCATCACGGTCGTGATGGTGGCGGCAAAGCTCTCGGTGGGGCTGGCCACCGGCAGTCTGGCCGTGCTTTCGGAGGCTGCCAACTCCGCCCTGGACCTGGGGACCGCGTCGGTGACCTTCTTCGCAGTGCGCATCGCGGCCCGACCACCCGACGCCGACCACCCCTACGGCCACGGCAAGGCGGAGAACCTCTCGGCGCTGCTTCAAACCGGAGTCCTGTTCGCCCTGGCCATGTACATCCTGTACGAAGCCTTCGGCCGCTTGACCGGCGGGGCGGCTGCCGTGGAGGCTACCTGGTACGCCTTCGTCGTAATGGCGGCAGCCATGGCGGTGGACGCCGGGCGCTCGATAGTCCTAAAACGCATCGCCAAGCAGGAGCGCAGCCCGGCGCTGCGCGCCGACGCCATGAATTTCCGCGGTGACCTGTTGAGCTCCGCAACCGTGCTGGTGGGCCTAACCATGGTGGCGCTGGGCTACCCGGCGGTGGACGCCATCGCCAGCCTGGCGATCGCCGGCTACGTGGCGTTCATGAGCGTGAAGCTGGGCCGGGCCAGCGTGGATGAGTTGATGGACCGGGCGCCGGCCGGGTCGATCGAGCGCATCGCCCAGATCGCCTCCCAGGTGCCCAACGTGGAGGAGGTCCGCCGGGTACGCATCCGCTACGTAGGCGGCGAGCCCCAAACCGACGTGGTGATCGCGGTGTCGCGCCTGATCCCGCTGGAGACCGCACACGACGTAACCGAGGAGGTAGAGCGCGCCATCCGCGCGGCGGAGCCGGGCGCCGACGTCGTCGTACACGTCGAGCCGCTGGCCGACGAGACCATGGTTGCCCAGAAAGTAGAGGCGGTGGCGCTGCGACAGGCGGTGGCCGCGGAGGTGCACAACATCAAGGTGGCCCACCACCCCGACGGACTCTACGTATCCCTGCACGCCCGTTTCCCCGGCCGGATGCCGCTGGAAGAGGCCCACGAACTCGCCGACAAGCTGGAGCGGGAGATCGGCAGGGAGGTCGACGGGGTCGTACGGGTGGATACCCACCTGGAGCCCCTACAGGAACCGGCCGTAGGCAGCGACGTAACCGGCGAGCACAACTTGCTGAGCGACTGGACTAAGACGGTGGCCGAAAGCCAGCCCGAGGTGCGCAACTGTCACGAGGTGGTGATCAGCCGGATCGAGAAGGGCCTGGAGATGATCGTGCACTGCGAGGCGGAGGCGCAGCTATCGGTCAAGGCGGTCCACGACGCAGCCACCCGGATTGAGACCGCTACGCACCAACAGTGGCCGCAGGTCGAGCGGGTAACGGTACACTTCGAGCCGCAGGATCACTAGCCGCTCTTTGGGTAACACCCATTGCACATACTTGCTAAAATCATAGTTTGCACGGGGCTATAGCTCATTTGGTAGAGCGCCGCCATGGCATGGCGGAGGCGTGGGGTTCGAATCCCCATAGCTCCACCACTGTCGTGTCGCGAGACATCGCGGACACATGTCGCGAGTCATCGTGGACACTCTAGATCCCTTCCCTGGTAGTTGCGGGAGGGATCTATCCTTAAGTGCCTTATCAGTTCTCCGTCTTCGTCGATCACCCGCACGTCGCGCCCGTCGACGAGCATGATCACCCGCCGGCCTCGATTGGCCCAGCCCATGCCGATGTGCAGCAACCTGCCGCGGTAGCGCAAGGTGACCTTGCCGTTTTTGTCGACCTTGTCCTTGCGGACCCTGAACCGGCCGGTTAGGTCAGGCAGCTTGGATCCGGTTGGCTTTGCCTTCGCTATCGAGTCGAAGGCCTCCTTGGGGGTCGCTCGACCCTTGGCCCGGTGCGGCCGACACACGTTGTAGATATACGGGTGATGCGGGTGCGGCGTTCAACGTCACCTCCTTGCTGGCTTCTCGCCAGCGGTCGAGCCGGTGAACTCCCTCTTCGCCAGCGCCCAATGAGGGCACTTCGCCTGCACACGAAGTCCTGACAACTGACCACCTTCTCCGGTAAGGAAGCAGTGAGGTCCTGAGCGAGAAAGAGTCCCCCACCTACATAAACCGCGTTTTCGGCCCCTCCGCGGACATAAGTGTTTGAACTTTCTTTCGCCACACAGCACTGAGCCGCTCCAGGAACTGAAGACAGGAGACACGTTCGGTGGCCGGGAAAGCCGTTGTAGATCGACTGAAGTGAGCCCACGACTCCCGCGGGGCACGTCTCGAATTAGGAGTTACAATATTGTAGTTAGCCTAAATTCAGGGAGGTAAGCAGATGGCCGACAGAAGGGCCGGCAAAGGGCCTTATGTAAGAGATGAGGGCGGCGGAAAACAGCCTCGCTCAAGAACAAAGAAGGGCACCTGGAGGAAGAAGAGGCGCGATGCAAAGCCGAAGGGGAAATGATCACGAGATCGCGTTGGGAACTGACCTTGTCGTTAGAGTTGCCGATCTCGCAGCCGCCCAGGACCTCCGACACCTCGATAGCGCTGCCGCCAATGTGGCAGATAATGCTTCGAACATCTGTTCGTTCCCTGCGTTATGATCTAGCACTGTGAACTCTTTTGCTCAAGATGAGCGCCGCCGAGATGTATTCGTTGTTCACGGGAGAAACGCCGGATCCCGCGATGGGATGTTCGCCTTCCTCCGCGCGATCGGCTTGCGACCGATTGAATGGTCCCAGGCGGTCCAAGCAACTGGCCAAGGGTCCCCTTACATCGGCGAGATTTTGGACGTGGCCTTCCAACGGGCTCAAGCCGTTGTCGTTTTGATGACTCCGGACGAGGTGGCATACCTTCGGTCGGAGTACTCCATCGATCCAAACGAGGCGGATGTCAATCCCGCTGCGCAAGCCAGACCTAACGTCCTCTTCGAAGCCGGCATGGCGATGGGCAGAAACAGCGACCGAACTATTCTTGTGGAGCATGGGACCGTACGCCCGTTCAGCGATGTTGCGGGGCGCCATGCCATTCGTCTTGACAACTCCCCGTCAAGCCGCAAGGAACTTGCCCAGCGGCTACGCACCGCAGGCTGCCCTGTGGACCTCACTGGAGCAGATTGGATGACTATTGGAGATTTGAGCCCTCCAGCCTCACCGGGATTCGGTCTCCCGCTCGGAAAGCGCGTGCCATCCGGAGTCCAATCGAGCCGAGTGCGACTGGACGCTCGCTACCACGACCGCGGCAAGGGAAGCGGTACTCTTGAGGTCATCAATCTTGGAACGGAGTCCGTTCTTGACCTGAACCTTGAGGTTCCAAGCGAAGCCGGTACCTTCCACGTTTTCTCCGACGACTTGCCCCTACCCAGACTTCCGGCAGGGAAAAGTGCAAGGATGTACGCCTCCCGCAGCATGGGACCCGGGAGAGACCATTTTGATGTACGGCTCACCGGCAGGTTGCCTGACGGTCAGGTCGTCGATGAACACGTCTTTCTTAGTCTGGTGAGCTAGTGAGCTACTCTGTCGAAATGCCTCTGGATGAAGGCTTTCTTAGGCGTGAGTGTCCACACTGTGAGCGGCAATTCAAGTGGCATCACGGAGCAACGCCAGACCGGCCGGATGATGCCGTTGATCCTGAGCTCTACTTTTGTCCCTACTGCGGCGATCCGGCACCAGCGGATCACTGGTGGACTGCAGAACAGATTGAGTACGCAGAGCAAAGCATCGCGGGGCCCGTATTGCGACAACTGGCCGCAGAGCTTCGTGGATCAGCAGGTGGTCAGCAGAACAGCCTCTTCAAAATCTCAGTCACCCACGATGAGGTCGACGCACCAAATGCCCTCCAGGAACCGCCTGACATGGTGATCACACAATCCCCGTGTCATCCTTGGGAGCCCATCAAAGTCACTACCGAATGGACCAAATCCCTTCACTGCCTCCTGTGTGGAGAGAGATTTGCAGTCACTTAGGCCTAATCAAGTGCCGCGGGCGTATCCTGCACCCGGCGAGACGGACGGCTGAGGCAAGCTCCTAGGTTGCGCGTACGTCGCCGGCGTTTGTCGGCGAATGCGAATAGGCAAGACTTGAAAGCCGGACTGAAATACGATCTGAGAGTGGGATCACACCAGGTGCTGGCATTCGCGAACGGTCTCAGCGCAAAGCTCGCTGCTCGCTCTCGCCATGTGTGCCTGTTTCTCGGCGCGGGAACGTCGCGGGCTTGCGGGCTGCCCGATGTCGCTGGACTCGAAGACACCGTATCCCAAGGGCTCTCACCTGATCATCGGCCAGCGTTCGACGCTCTGCTCGGGGGCCGCAACCTTGAACAGGTCCTGAGCCGTCTGCGCCGTATCAGCACCTTGCTCGAAAGGAGCACGGATCAGGTCGACGGCCTAACGGCTGAAATTGCCGCCAACCTCGACAGCGACGTATGTCGGCTGGTTGTTCAAGCCCTCGACGTAGCAGACGCCGACCTATCTCCGGCACTACGGCTCGCCGCCTGGGCTGCGCGAGCCGACTATCACCACCCAGTAGAACTGTTCACCGTCAACTACGACCTCGTACTTGAGACGGCCCTTGAAGCTCTGGGGGTGCCATACTTCGATGGTTTCGTCGGAGCGCTCCAAGCCCGCTTTCGGACCGACCTTGTTGAGGCTGTGCCTGGCGGGGGCGATGCCTGGCTACCCGCATTCGTCGTGCGTCTCTGGAAACTCCACGGTTCGGTCAACTGGGCGTGGGACTCGGATGAGCATTCGGAAATAGTGCGCCTCGGAGCGCCCGTACCAGGCGACGCGCCGGCTGCCATCTACCCGTCAGACACCAAGTACGACGAGTCACGTCGCGTCCCCTTCATCGTGCTTCAAGACAGGCTGCGGCGCGCGCTGTACCAACCTGAGACTCTCATGTTGATAAGCGGGTACTCATTTGCAGACCAACACATCAACGAAATGATCTTCGACGCAGCCCAACATCGTCCACGATCAGAGGTCGTCGTGTTCTGCTTTAGCGACATCCCTTATGTGCTCGCCGAACGGGCTACTGTGACACCGAACTTGCAGGCTGTCGGACCATCGGAAGCTGTCCTGTCAGGTGTACGAGCTGACTGGGAAAAACCGAGCGACGCTCCTCAAGACCTCTGGCCTCAGAACAGCCTGGGGCTAGGCAACTTCGCCAACCTTGCCAGCTTTCTCGCGCGTAGCTCGCCCCCGATGGGTGAGTTGGAAGCTCGGCTCGCCGAATTGCTGGCCAGCGCAGCAGGAGGTGCCGATGCCTGACAACAGTCCTACCCGGATCGGGCATGTTCGCCAGGTGCTGGGCGCGCAAGTGACGGTTGCCCTTGATGACGACATAGCAGGTGTCGCCCCGATTTATCGAGGGCGCCTTCAATCTGTCGGTCAGATCGGTTCGATCGTCCGCCTGCCACAGGGCCTTGTCGATCTCATCGGTCAGGTCGGCCTGCTTGGCATTGCGGAGTTGGCCGGCGCTCAACCTCCATCTGATGTCGTGCAGACGGGAGATCGCTGGCTCCAAGTCCAGTTACTCGGTGAGATTGACCGATCCACCGGCAGGTTCCAACGCGGTGTAGGCGCCTATCCTGGGCTGGACGATCCAGTTCACTTCGCAACGGCCGAGGACCTTCTGGCTGTCTTCCCGGCTGAGGATGAAAACCATCTCTGCGTTGGCCGCTTGTCCGCAGCAGAGGAGGTCCCGGTCTGCGTTGATGCGCAGCGGCTGGTCACCCGGCACGGCGCAGTAGTCGGTTCGACCGGTGCGGGCAAGACCTCAACCGTTGCAACCATCCTGCAACGATTCGCAAGAGGTGGTTGGCCCGCTGCCAACATCGTCGTGGTGGACCCGCATGGCGAGTACACGGCGTCACTCGGTGACGACGCCTCTGTGAGATCGGTTCTCGCAACAGATGGCACCCGGTTGCGTGTCCCGCACTGGTCGTTACCTGCTCGCGACATGATGCGAGTCTTTTGTGGCACCACTGTGGGACCAACAACCACAAGCCGATTCGAGGAACTGGTGACCGAGGGTCGCCGCAACTTTGCTGACACCGCTGCCTGGCTCACGCTCGATCCCTCGGCGGTCACGGCAGATACGCCAGTGCCCTTCGACCTTCGCTCCGTCTGGCACCAGTTGGACTGGGAGAACAACGAAACCCGTGACGTTGCTAAGGACCCTGACACCGTTCGAGAACTGACGCCTGGCGACCCAGAAGCGCTCGCCCCAGCAACATTCGCACCATACAGTCCGGGTGGCGCGGCGCCCTTCAAAGGACCGCACCACGGAGTGCATGGATCGTTCCCAGAGCTACTACGTCTCGGCCTCCTGGACCCCCGCCTGGCGTTCTTCCAGGAACCGCGAGGAGACCCGAACGGCACTGATCCGCTCGTAGACGAGATCGCTGCATGGCTTGGCGGCGATCGGCCGGTGTCGATCTTGGACTTCAGCGGCGTACCTGACCGCGCTAGTGATCTGGCGATCGGCGTGATCTTGAACCTCCTGTTCGAGGTATGCGTTCGCTCGACTCCTGCCGGTCCCGGCATCGGGCGTCCCCGACCAGTACTGGTGGTCCTTGAAGAAGCACACCGCTACCTCGGAGGCTCGACGGCCGTCATGGCGAGTGACGCAGCGAACCGAATTGCCAGAGAGGGTCGGAAGTACGGCATCGGACTTTTGCTCGTCACTCAGCGACCATCGGAACTACCTGACACGGCGCTAGCCCAGACGGGAACCCTGATCGCTCTGCGCCTGACCAACTCAGCGGACCAAGGGACCATCCGAGCCGCCCTGCCCGACAGCGTGGCTGGGCTCGCCGCCGTTCTCCCGTCACTTCGTACCGGTGAAGCCGTCATCACCGGCGAAGCGCTCACCCTGCCAGCACGAACTTTGATCGACAAACCGAGCCCCCTGCCAGCCGCCGACGACCCATCACTCGACCCCTGGAGACAGCAGACAAGCCTTCCCGATCTTGCTCCGCCGGTTGGTGCGTGGCGAGGCGCTTACGATACGGGTACATGAAGGAGGACGACCTGTGATCGAGTGGAGCCCCGTCGAAGGATCGTCGCGCATCGTTGCCGAGGCGTATCTGCCCGACGCCGAAACGATCCTTGTCCGCTTCCCCGATGGCGTGGAATGGGCCTACTCGGCGTGCCCGCCAGCCGTCTGGCATGAGTTCACAGCCCCAGGACAGTCTCGTGGCAAGTACATCGCTCGTGTTCTCGACGCGAAACCGAACCAGCGCTGGACGGGCGGATAGGATCGGCGGCCAACCGGACAGACACCTACCAAGCGCGACAAGCAACCACTACGCTGAAAGCGGGCAGTCCCTAACGCTGTCGTCCGACTTGATCGGCGACAGGACCCGTAGGGTCTTCTCAACGCTCGGCCTGCCGAAGCTATACCAAAGAAGTTTGCCCATGCTCACCCGACTGCTCTGGAACGCCAGCGTCAGCACCCGCGGCTACATGTCCACCAACACCCTGCTCGACCGCATCCGCCAGCGAGACGAGCTCAAGTGGGCATCATCTCCGCCATGCTGATTGGCGTCGCGTACTTCTACGCCGCCGCCACTGCACCACCCTCATCGATGGCTGCGCCCCCACCTGACTCACCGTCACTTTGGTCATATGTCCACCTTGCCGTCCATTGGACAAAATCAAGACACATAGACGATCATTAAGCTGATATTAACATCGCGAAATACAAGCATGTAAGTAGAAGGGTTCGAGCTTGGGCGCAGTGACATCGGTGCTGGAGGGCCTACTGAAGGATTCGGTGGTCGACGCCCGCGACCTTGCCGAGATGCTTGGTACTTCAACTCGCAGCGTGACAAGGTGGCAAAAGACCGGAGCGACGCCTCGACGGGAGACCGAGGTGCGGCTGCTGGAAGTGCGGGCGGTAATCGACCTACTCCGAAGGGTCATGAGAGAGGACTCGGCTAGGCTGTGGCTACATAGCCCCAACCCCGATCTCGGCTACGAAAAGCCCATCGAACTGCTGGCTGAAGGAAAGTACCGGCGGGTGGTCGGAGCAATACTCGCGCTGGCGGAGGGCGTTACGGCCTGAGTGCACATTTTGAGCCATCCCTCCTCGGATCGGTAGACTTCGTTGCTTTGGAGGGTGTCGCCTTTCGGCATCTTGCGCCCGGCTTCGACCCCCTGAGCGGCGAGGGCGCCCGGATTGCGGGGGGCCGATACAACCCACCCGACAGCTTTCCGGCGCTGTACCTTTGCACCTCCCTGGACTGTGTTACCGCAGAGTTCGAGCGCATGGGCGTCAAGCATCCGGCAGGAAAGACTGCGCTGCTTCCCCGGGAACTCTATGAGTACGAGTTCCGATTCGGAAAAGTCCTGGATTTAACCTCCGCGGTCGTCCTGAAAGAACTGTCGATCTCGGGCGAAGATCTCACCGTCGATAAGTGGGACCTTTGCCAATCAATAGGTGGGGCTGCACATGCGCTGGGCTTTCAAGCTTTGCGCGCACCGTCGGCGACCGGAGTGGGCGATGTCCTATGCGTATTTCCTGAGAACCTCGGCGCCGGCACCTTGATGCCAAGCCTGAGAGGGGTCTGGAAGGATTGAGCCGTCGAGTTCGAATAGCTCAAGAGCTCGTAGAGGAGAGGCCACACGATGGCTCTCAACGAGATACGGTTCAGCGTAGGTCGAGAACGGTGCTCAGCGCGAGGTCGACGCCCCACTGCTCCTCGGTGCTGAGACGCCCCACGAATTCGCCGAGCCTGCTGAAGTCGACGGCACCCGTCTGCTCCACCAGGAGCCGTGTCGGGGTCTGGCCGATGTGGATCTCAGGCCGGAACGAGGCCGGTCGCGCCGCGGTCGAAGTCGGGGCGACCAGCACCGTGGACAGGTTGAGCAGGGCGTCGGACTGCACGATCACCCCGTAACGATGCCCGTGCTGCTCATGGCCGGTGCCGCGCTTCAATCTCAGCTGGAAGACGTCACCACGGCGCACGCAGCTCCTCCATCATCTCGTTGACCGCCGCGATCTCGGTGCGATCGGCCTCGTCCTGTGTGAGCGCGGTCGCTTCAGCGGTCAAGCGCCGGCGGTCACGCAATCGCTGGGCCGCGGCCTCCAGACCTTCGCGCACGGCTTCGGACCGGCTCATGCCGGTAGCCTCCAGCTCCGCGAGCGCGCGCTGCGCATCCTCATCGAGCCGTACCGAGATCGTGCGAGCCATACCCGTCAATGTAACACACAACGTCATACTTGCCGGGCATCGGCTAATCATAAGCCGGTAGAGGTGCGTCTTCGGGCCACTGTCCACAGGAACGCCCGCAACTCTTCAGGGTTCGAATAGCGCACCACCAGCTTCTACCCTACCTGGTACCCTACATAGGTGAACAAGACCAGTATCTACCTGTCCGAGCAAGAGATAACGCGCCTGGCTGCTCTCGCAATCAGAGAGGGTGTTTCCCAAGCCGAGGTGATCAGGCGGGCAATCCGCAGCTACGATCCCAAACCTAAGTTCGACCGAGCATTTGCGCTCATCGGCATCGCCGACGGTCCGGGAGATTCAGTCGCCGATCTGGCGGAGGAAGGCCTCCTCGAGGGATTCGGTTCGTGACGTTGGTGGTGGATGCGGCCCCGCTCGTTGCCGCAGCTGACCGGCGCGATCGACTCCAGCCCCAGGTTGAATCCCTGCTTCGCAGTGAACCGGGTCCGCTTGTGGTTACTTCACCCGTAACCGCAGAAGTCGATTACATGCTCGGGCGGCGCTTGGGACATCGAGCACGCCTGGCTTTTCTTGAAGACCTTGCCGCCGGCCGGTTCTTGCTGGTCCCGCTGGACGAGTCTGACTACGGAAAGATCCTCGAATTAGAGAGGCAGTACGAGGACCTCGACGTTGGGCTTGCTGAGCTCAGTACGGTTGTTGCAGCGGCAAGGTATGGCACCACGAAGATCCTTACGTTTGACGAGCGACACTTCCGGGCTCTTCGCTCACTGGACGGTCTACAGTTCACGGTCTTGCCGGCCGATGCAGCCGGCTAACGCATCCCAAGACCTGAGGACGAGTTCGAATAAGCGAGCTCTTCTCCATTAGCGCCGAGTGGTTATACTGTCGGTATGAAAACGGCGATCTCGATCCCCGACGAACTTTTCGGCCGGGCTGAAGAGATGGCTCGGCGAACCGGCAAATCGCGTAGTCAGCTATACAGGGAAGCACTATCGGAGTATCTCCTCCGTCGGGACCCGCATGCCGTGACCCAGGTCATGGATGAGGTTCTAGCGGATATCCATCCCGAGCCTGATCCGTGGCTGAGCCAAGCCGCTCGCCAAACGCTCGAACGCACCGAGTGGTAGTCGCCCAAGGGGACGTCTTGTGGGCCTCGTTGCCTAATCCCCTCGGCTCAGGTCCGGGCTTGACCCGACCGGTCGTAATCGTTCAGGGCGATGCATTCAACGCGAGTCGTCTGGCGACAGTCGTTGTTGTGCCTCTCACCAGCAATGTCCGCTGGGCCACCGCTCCGGGAAACGTCCTCCTAAGGCAGCGCCAGACCGGGCTTCCGAAGGACTCTGTGGCGAACGTCTCGCAGATCGTGGCCATCGATCGAAGCGTTCTCTCGGAGCACATTGGGAGAGTCTCGCGGGCACAGCTCGAGCTCATCCTCCACGGGATCGATATCCTTCTTGGCCGCTGACCTTAAACCACAGTTAGCCGGGCGTACCCTTTGGTTCGAAATCCGCTAAGGGCCGCCCTCCCGTGATCTTCTAGCTTAAGGCGGTAGGGATGTGCTGCGCAGTCATCCTGGTCACCCCTCGTCGTGGGAGCCGCAGTCTCTCACCGATGGTGCATCCACACGTTGGGCTCGAAATAGGTTCCGAGGTCGATCTCGACATCGATCTCCACCGTGGACAGCCCGCGCGGGAAGACGTAGGTGCCGGACTCGGGAAACTCCATGTCCACCCAGCTCTCCCACTCCGAAACCGTCCCGGTGATCTTCAGCGACCTGGGCGCAGTCTTGAGCACATGGGCCCCCAGCCGGGCATGGACGCGCATCCAGGGATCTAAGGGCAGCCCGTCCGGCCGGGTCCAGGCGGCGTAGCGTTCGATGGGAGTGATGGGATAACGCTCCTTCCAGGACGGTCGCACCGGAGCGATCAGCCCACGGGACAGCCCGTCGCGGCCGGCGCAGGCGCGCATCGACTTGAGAATCTCCGCCGAGAGCCCTTGCCCCTGCCGGTCCGGCCTGACCTCGGCGGCAAGGGCGCAGAGTGCGTCGGGCGTTCCACCCTCATCTCGTAGCTTCAAACCATCCACAAGCGCGGCCTCGATCCCTTCCGGTAGACCGCTGGCCGTCCCGTCCCAGCGGACCGGGATGGTACGAGCCCGGGCAACGACCTCGTCTTTGTCCTCGTTGACCAGCAACATTTGAAACTCCGGTAACTCGGGTTCGACGCGGCCGAAGTGCTGCACCATCACCTCGCCGTGGTTGTTGTATTCCGGCCAAACCTCGTCGAGCACCCGGCCGGCTTCTGCCAGGTCGGAGCGCTCGGCCGCGGTGAACAGGGATAGGTTCGGACTCAAAACCCGGGCGCGGTACTAGTATTCGTCGGACCTGGCAATTCTCTCGGCGGCCTCGGCCAGCATGTCGAAGTCGACGTACCTGATGGAGATCGCCGCATCGGAGAAACCGGGGTTGCAGTCCAGGTCGACGTGCCCGCCCCAGCCGACCGCGCGGATTGGCCCCTCGTCCTCTTGGTGATCCATCCCAGCTCGATCATGCATATTGCCCTTCGACCTCGTGGCCACGGGTTGGGTTGTTGGGCGCCGAAGGTAATCTACCGCCATCACCGACGGGCGGGTTTGCGTCACCTTGCGCTTTTGAGCCTAGAAATTTACTCCTGTCAGTGTACGAAGACACGCTTTGCTCCTACTTCCAGAATATTATGTGTACACATGTGCTACACTTAGCGTATGGACGAGACGGTATCGGTGAGAGAGCTTAGGAACAAGGTCAGCGAGGTTCTGCGGCGCGTCGAAAGCGGAGAGCGCATTACGGTGACCGTCGATCGCCGTCCCGTCGCCGAGCTGCGACCCCTCCGCAAACGCGGTCCGGTACCGGTGCGCGAAGCACTGGCTATCGTGAGTCGATGGGCCTCCGATCGACAACTGCTTTCCGATATCGAGGGGGCAGCGCCGGACACAACCGACGACATATGAGGGCGTTGCTGGACACGTCGGTCTTTGTGGCAACTGAATCCGGCCGACCGATAGACGAGCTGCCTAAGGTCGATCAAACCGAGATTTCGGTCATGACACTAGCTGAGCTGACCATAGGCGTCCTTGTAGCCACAGACGACACCCGTGCCCGCCGGCTAGGGACTCTTTCGGCTCTCGAGGAAGCATTCGACCCACTGCCCGTCGATAGCAACGTCGCCCGATGCTTTGCCCGACTCGTCTCCGACCTTCGAACGAAGGGTCAGCGGGTTGGCGTGGTCGACGCACTCATAGCAGCCACAGCCATCTCCGAGGAAATACCAGTCGTTACTCAGGATCGGGATTTCAAGGAAATACCTAGATTGGAAGTCGTCCTGATATGAACACTTGAAGTCCCACGTTTCGAATAAGCGAGACTCTTCTCCACTACTGTCGTGTCGCGGACACATGTCGCGAGTCATCGCGGACAACATATCGCGGGTCATCGTGGACACGCTTGCTCGTCCGCTGAAGGAAGCCAGCCGCTAAGCACACACTATCTTTGTCTGTAATCTATACTCTATAAGAGTAGATAATGCAGAGTCACGGGTTATGGGTGATGGGGCAGAGAGCAGGCGGACTACCGGTTGAGCTGGCAATGGCTCCGATGCGAACTATTCGCGCTGCAGATGCCAAGAAGGTCTACGCTCACCCGGGAACGCAGGTTGCTCGCCTTGAGCGCAAGGACCTGCTCCACCGAGTCGCATTCGGTTACTACGTCGTCGTACCCCAGGACCGCATCGGCACGAACTGGCGACCTCCCATCGAAGCAGTAGCGGCCGGCATCGCGACCGCGATCGTCGGCGAACGCATTCCGGTGCTCATGGGATTGACTGCCGCCAGGATCCATCACGCGTTACCGCGTGCTCTCGGGGAGGCCCTGGTTGCCGTACCCAAGTGGCACAGACCCATTCGGTTGAGCGACCGCGATGGAACCATCAGATTCGTCGAACGCAAGACCGACCAGCTCGACGCTGAAGTAGTCGCCACGGAACTAGGCAAGTGCCTGGCAACCACGCCGGAGCAAACTGTTCTCGATCTCGCCCACCGACCGCAGCTTGGTCACGCCGAAGGTGAGGCTTGGGCCGCAATAAAGGCGTTGTTGCCGAGGTGTGACCACGAGCTACTCGTCGAGATCGCGACACAACAGAGGCTGCGAGCAAGCCTAGTCCGTGTCGAAAGGATCGGGACCTCTCGATGACTCTTGCGATGGATGATCTCGCGAGCGTCATGGACCAGTTCGGAGTCGCGGAGGAGCAGGTACGCCGCGACCACATCATTTCGTACGTTCTTGCGGCACTGAGCGATCACTTCAGAGATGGGCTGATTTTCTTTGGCGGAACGGCGCTGAATCGAACGTTCCTGGTCCCAGGGAGACTTAGCGAAGATATCGATGTCATAGCACGGGGAAACCGCAACGATCTAGCCCGGGAGATACCGCTCGTCGTAGGTCGGTCTTTACTTCGTACGCACGGGCGAGTCAGATGGGATCCGGACTTGAGCGAAGCTCCAGACGCTGAATCGAGTGTCATGTCGATCGGAGCCGACATCTCGATCAGGATCCAGCTTTTGCGTCAGCACGGCTACGCTCCCTGGCCAACTGAACTCCGATCAATCCAGCAGAGGTATTCCGACTCCCCTCCAGCGACGCTGTGGGTGCCTACTCTCCATTCGTTCGCCGCATGGAAAACCGAAGCATGGTTGGAGCGTCATGCGGCACGCGATCTTTACGACCTCTGGGGTCTCGCCAGGATCGGCGCGATTAGCGCCGAGGCCGTAGCGCTCTTTCGCACGCACGGTCCTTTGGCGGACGTCCCTGACCCGTCTATGTTTGGTCGCCCACCCTCAGATGAGGAATGGCGCGATCAATTAGCCGCGCAAACCCTGCTAACGATCGGTCCCGAAGAGGCGCTCGACACAGTCCGAACAAGCTGGGCCGGCGCAATTGGATACGAATCAGAGAGACGCTTCTCCGCTATGTGGTGATATCACACACCCTCGGCTCCACTACGTTTTCCGTATTCGAACCCTGGCCAGCGACATGGATCCGGCAGTACGGTTGACCCGCAATGAGAACGCTCACGAGGAGAAGCTGCAATGGTGTTCGGGCTCCAGGTGCTGATCACGACGGGCCAGATCACACTGGGGTTTTACGGTTTCTGGCTCATCTGGCGTGTCCTGTTACCGGTCCTCCCGGGCCCAGCGGACGCCGCCGACCGGGTCGCTCCGTTCGTCTACTATTTCACCGACCCCTTCATCCAACCTCTGGCCCGCCGCATGCACCTGCGTTCTCGTCATGTCGCCGTCCTGGCTCTGCTGGTGGTAGCCGCCGGACAGGTGGTCCTGCAACGTCTCAGCAGCAGCCTATGAACGCCGCCCCAGCCGCTACAGCCGGTTGCTTTCTTGCTCGGACAGCGGAGGCGACGACATCGGCGTGGGTGAGGATGACGCGGTGAGCAGCCAGACGAAGCTGGGGTTCAACGCCACCTGGTCGATGGCGGTGGGCG
>JBBDRQ010000050.1:0-5177 GCA_040905365.1 Actinomycetota bacterium | reverse complement strand
GTGCCGGCATGCGATAGGGCGTAAGCGCAGGAACAGGCTCCCGGCGAGATCGAGGACTGCACGGTCTGCCGCCTGCTGCACGACTTTGACTACGAAAATAACCCCTCGCCCGACGACCATCCCTACGTCGGAGTGGCCGAGCTGGAGCGGCTGGGCGTACGCGAGCCGATCCGAACCGCGATCCTCGGCCACGCCCACTACACGGGCGTCCCCCGCACCACCCCGCTGGCCAAGGCTCTGTTTGCCTGCGACGAGCTGGCCGGGTTCATCGTGGCGGTTTGCAAGGTAAGACCCGACGGCATCGAGGACCTGCAGCCGAAAAGCGTCAAGAAGAAGCTCAAAGACAAGGCGTTCGCAGCAGCCGTCAGTCGTGAAGACATAAACCGGGGCATCGAGGAGCTCGCAGCAGAACTCGGCACCACCAACCTCGAAGAGTTCAAAACTCAACACATCCAGCGCTGCATCGATGCCCTGCGCGCCGACCGGGGGCGGCTGGGCATTTAGTAGCCATTTAGTAACCCGGGCGCCGCCGCTTTCAAAGAGCCCCACGGTGCCCGTAGAATCGGCCTCGGTCACCGCAGGGTTGGGTAGGCGTTTTGCGCCACTCTCTCCCTCGGAACCTAAAACGACACGAATCAATGAATACAAGTTTTCGTATCACCGGTATGCCGGCTGATGGATTGGGTATTTGGAACGAATTTAGAGTAAGTAAGAGCCGCCGGCGGGATGGGCCTGTTGATAACAACTCGCAAGCACCGGCCTACATCCGGCGGGCCGGTGCTTGGATGGAGAACGGCATTCATGGAACACGTTCCCGCGGAAGACATTGCCTGGAACCCGGCTCCGGAGGAGCATTTCACGGGCCGGGTGTGGTTCGGGCCGCTGAGCGCGGTCGAAGACGGCATCCACGCCCTGGCCGTCCAATTCGACCCCGGTGCCCGCACCGACTGGCACACCCATCCCAACGGCCAGGTCCTTTACGTAGTTCACGGCGCCGGACTGGTACAGCGGGACGACGGCACCACGGTAGAGATATCGCCCGGCGACGTCGTCTACAGCCCGCCCGGCGAAAGGCACTGGCATGGAGCCTCACCGTCCAGCCCAATGATGCACCTGTCGTTAACCAACGAGCCGGCGCAGTGGGAGCCAGAAAAAGTAACCGACGAACAGTACCGACGCCGCTCGCCCAAGGAGCTGGAGCGCTAAGGGCTCAGCAGCGCCGCGTCGATGTCGGCCACCGACGCGCAGCCGCTGAGCAGCATCGCTTCCTCCAGCTCGTTGCGCAAGATCTGTAGCACTTGCAGGGCACCGGCCTCACCGCCGGCCACCAGGCCCCACAGTATCGGCCGGCCCACCAACACGGCCCTGGCTCCCAGAGCCAGCGCCTTGAGCACGTCGCCGCCCCGGCGGATGCCGCCGTCGACGTAGACCTCACATGCGTCCGGTACGGCCTCGACGACATGGGGCAAGGCATCGCACGTGGCGGGAGCGGCGTCGAGCTGACGTCCGCCGTGATTGGAAACTACTACCGCAGCAGCACCGTGACCGGCGGCCCGCCGCGCGTCATCGCCGCGGCAGACCCCTTTGACCACCACCGGGAGCTTGGTGGATGAGCACAACCACTCCAAGTCTCCGAAGCCCAGGTCCGGCTTGAAGTTGGCCCGCACGTACGCAGCTAACCCGGATCCCTCTACTTCGGGAAACTCTCCCTTGCCCATAGGCGCGACATTCTCCACCGACAAGCCCTTTGGCAACGCGAAGGCGTTGCGCACGTCGCGCTCGCGGCTGCCCCACCCGGGCGCGTCGACGGTGAGGACGATAGCCTCCGCTCCCGCCGCTTCCGCACGCCGGACCAAGTCCTCGGTGACGCCGAGATCCTTGTAGATGTACAGCTGGAACCACTTGGGGCTGGAGGCTCGCGCGAAAACCTCCTCCATAGCCGTGTTGGAGAGCGAGCTCAAAATGAAGGCGGTTCCCGCGGCCGCCGCAGCCCCGGCCGTGTCCGGCTCGCCCCCGGGACAAGCCAGCCGGTGAAAAGCGGTCGGCGCCACCAAGATCGGCATCGAGACCGGCCGGCCCAACACGGTCGTCTCCAGCCGGCGGGGTCCGACCGAAGCCAGCACCCGGTAGTACACCTTTAAGCGCTGCCAGGCCTGTACGTTATCGGCAAGGGCGATCTCGTCCAGAGCACCGCCGTCATAGTAGTCGAAGACCGCCTGGCCCAGCTCATACCGGGCGGCAGCGGCATAATCGGCAACGCTAAGAAGCTTGGAGTCGTCCACAGTCCAATGTTAGTGCCCGTGCCCATCCCAGGTTCGCCGGCAACAGCTTATTTTGGGCTTAGCCGCTCCGGTCAGGGCAGTACCGGGCCTGCGCGGCGGTTGACCGCGGCAATGCGCTGCATGGCAGCAGGGCGGGGTTCGCCCGATACCAGGTCCTCGTAGGCGGCCACCCGCAAATGGCCCTCGACCACTCGCAGCAGCTCCGCCGGCTGCAGCAGAAAGTCCGGACGGCTGGGGCCGCCGAATCGCTCGTTGCCGGCCGCAAAGGTCTCATAGATGAGCACCCCGTCCGGCGCAACCGCGGTCACGATGTCGCCGAGAATCGGCCGGTGCAGGTAGTTGGTAACCACCACGCCGGCGAACTGCCGGCCGGCGAACGGGAAATCGCTACCGTCCTCCAAATCGACCTCTATCATCGTCAGGCCCGGACTGCCTTCGAGCTCCTTGAGGTGGGAGATGTTCTTATCCACCGCCACAACCGAGTTGCCCCGGTCGAGGAACAGCTTCGTGTGCCGGCCTCCCCCGCAGGCCAGGTCCAAAACAGTAGAACCCGCGGGCACCAACGGAGCAAAACGCCGCACCCAGGCCGACGCCGCCGGCTCTAGATGCACGGCCGCTGCTCCCCGGACATGCACAGCGGCGCGAATGCAGCAGGATCCACCCGGCGCTCGACACGTCGACGGTTCGGTGGGCCTGCGTCGGCTAATCCCATAGCGACGCGACCATATCGTCGACCGCCTCCATGGTTCCGGTAAGGGAACCCTGCTCTTGTAGGGGCTGCTTTCGCGCGGCCGGGCTCGAAGTCATCTGTTCCATATGATCCACCACCTGTGGAGTTAGAAACCGGCTCAGCCGCGCGTAGCCGTGAATGTCGTCCCGGCCGGTGGGGCGCACGTAGTAGCGCAACGGCGCGTACACGTACAAATGGTCGCGCGCCCGAGTCATCGCTACGTACAGCAGGCGCCTCTCTTCCTCGACGGTTTCCGGGTCCCCGGTGGACATATCCGAGGGGATGTTTCCGTCGGTGGCGTGGATGACGTGCACGACGTCCCACTCGCACCCCTTGGCCGAATGGATCGTGCTGATCGTTATGTAGTCATCGTCCAGGTGCGGCGGCCCGGCCAGGTCGCTGGAGAAGCTGGGAGGATCCAAAGTGACCTCGGCCAGAAACTGTCCCAGCCCGGCGTAAGAAGCGGCGGCCCGCTGCAGTTGATCCAGATCCTCCAGACGCGCCCTGGCCTTTCGGTACCGGCTACTTAGCAGCGGGTCCAGCCAGGCTCTGACCCGCTCCACCGCTGGGCCTGCCGATAGATCGCCGCAGTCCGCCGCCTCGGTCAGCGCCCGGGCCAGCTCGTCGGCAGACCCGCCGGACGGCTGGGCCAGCGCCGAGGCCGCCTCGGCCAGCTGTTCGATGGGCGCCGGCGCGTTCAGCACCTGCGCGGTGATCCGCCGTGCCGTGGCAGGGCCCACGCCCTCCAGCAGCTGCAATGTCCGGAACCAAGCCAGCTCGTCGGCCGGGTTAGCGACGATGCGCAGCAGGCACAACAGATCCTTCACGTGGGCGGTCTCCAAAAAGCGAAGGCCACCGTACTTGACGTAGGGGATGTTGCGGGCGGCCATCTGCAGCTCCAGCAGGTCCGAGTGGTGGGCAGCTCGGACGAGTACCGCCTGGCTCATCAGCTTGGTCCCCGACTCGTGGTGCTCTAGCACCCGCCGGCACACCTGCCGCGCCTGATCGGACTCGTCGTCGCACTTGAGCAAGACCGGCCGCCCCCGATCCTCACGGGCCGACCAGAGATATTTGGGGTGCCGGTGTGCGGCTTCGGCGATGAGGGCGTTGGTTGCCGCGAGCAGAGACGGGGTCGAGCGGTGGTTGCGCTCCAGCTTCACCACCTCGGCGCCAAACCGGGTCGGAAACTCCATGATGTTGCGATGGGTCGCCGCCCGGAACGAGTAGATTGCCTGTGCGTCGTCCCCCACCGCCGTCACCGTGGCGCCGCTTTGGGACATCGCCTCCAGCAGGTCGGCCTGCAGCGGGTTGGTGTCCTGGTACTCATCGACGAGGATATGGTCGAACTGCCGTTGCAGGACGGCCGATATGTCGGGCACACGGAGCAGACCGGCCCAGCCGAGCAGCAAATCGTCGTAGTCGAGCATCCCGTGGGCGCGCTTGCGGGCGGTGTACGCCTCGAATGTGGCCTTGATCTGCGTCTTCTCCGACGCGCACCACGGGTAATGAGCTCGCAGCACCTTGGACAAAGGGGTGGATGTGTTGACGCACCGGCTGCGAATGCCGGCCAGTGTCTGTTTGCGGGCCCGCCGGCGCCCCGCATCCTCGGATTCGTACGCGCCGGCGCCATCGAGATCTTTGCGAACCAGCGCCAGCAGATCGGCCGAATCCGACTGATCCATAACCGTAAAGGACCGGCTAAGACCCAACGCCTGAGCGTGCCGGCGCAGCAGGCGGTTGGCGACGGCGTGGAAGGTGCCTCCCCAGGTGCCCGAAACCGCCTCTCCGGCCGCCTGTTCCGCCCTGGCCAGCAGCTCACGGGCGGCGCGCCGACTGAAGGTGAGCATCAGCACCCGCTCGGCCGGCACGCCGCCGGCGATTAAGTGCGCCAGCCGGGCGCTCAGAGTAGCCGTCTTGCCGGTACCCGCGCCGGCAACTATCAGCAGATTGCCGGACTCGTGGGTGACAGCTTTTAGCTGCTCCTCGCTCAACATGGATGGATCGAACATTAGTTCGGCATCATAGCAGCGTAAGCCGCGGACGCCGCGCATCCGAACCCATGAAAACCCGCACAACAAATTGACGGGCGACTTACCACGACGGGCTTAGACTAGTGCCGTGACCACCAACCTTCGGGGCGTTTGGCGGCGTGAGCTTGCCCCCTG
>JBBDRQ010000049.1:0-31336 GCA_040905365.1 Actinomycetota bacterium | reverse complement strand
AACCCGAGCCCGAGCCCGAGCCCGAGCCCGAGCCCGAGCCCGAACCCGAACCCGAACCCGAACCCGAACCCGAACCCGAGCCCGAGCCCCGCCCCTCGCCCACGCCGGACGACTCCGACGAAGCTCAGGGGCCGGATGACGACGACTCGGACTTGCTGGCTGCCGAAGGGGACGATGAGCTCCCCAGCGTGCCTCTTTGGGCGTTCGGCGGCTTGGGCGGCGCCGTCTTGCTCACCGCGCTGTGGGTTTACCTGCAGTTGGGCCGGCCGCACGCGCCGCCTCCGCCGTCCGGGGGGCAATAGGTTCGAAGCGGCACGGTGTGTCGTTTAACCGACGAGATGCCGCAGAATAAGCTGCATGAACCGCCGGGACTGGCTCGGTCGGGACTTCTACGCCGCACTGGGCGTGGGCCCAGATGCCTCTGAGGAGCAGATAAAGGGCGCCTACCGGACTATGGCGCGCAAATATCATCCCGACGTCAACAGGGGGGACGCGCGCTCGGAGCAGCGCTTCAAGCAGGTCCTCGAGGCGTATTCGGTCCTGTCCGATGCTCCGCAGCGCGATCTTTATGACCGGAACCGCGCCGGCTACTCTCCGGCTGCTTCGGTGCGGCCGGCCGGATTCGCCAAGTACCGGGTGAACCTAGCCGCTATGCGGCCCGGCCCCGGCAGGCCCGTTCGGGGCAACGATTTGGAAGCCGAGGTGGTGCTCGCTCACCGGGAAGCCCGAAGCGGGAAGTTGGTGCGACTCCAGTGCCGCGATCCGCGCAGGCCCACCCGCACCGCGATCGTCTTTCTTCGACCGGGAATTGCCGATGGCGAACGGCTCCATCTGAGGGGAAAGGGTGGTTTTGGTGCCAACGGCGGAGGGTTCGGGGACCTGTTCGTCAACGTGAAGGTGCTGCCCGGTAAGTGGTTCGGCCTGAGGGATTCCGCAGATCCGAGCAGGACTTGATCGCCCGGCGTTAGAGGTCCATGCTTTTGCCGACTACTTGGGGAGGTGGAGGAGCATGCGAAATCGCAAGGCTGGTCTGGGTGTGGTCCTGGTTCTGGTGATGGTCGCTCTGGTTTGGCTGGCGCCGGCAGCTTCGGCCGCGTGTCATCGGTTTGGTTTGCAGGTCTCGCCTACATCGGTAAGTGAGGGCGACACGGTAACCGTCACAGTGGATCGGGACGGGAGCGTGGCAGATTCCAGTGTCCGGGTAACTGCTACAGGTCAGAGCGCCCAGGCCGGGGTGAACTTTAGCGAACTGGACGAGCAGGTCAGTTTCACGGGCTCGGAGCTCGAGAAGTCGGTCACGATCGACATCCTCGCCGGCGGCGAAACGGACATGACTTTCACCGTTGGATTGAGCGGCCCGGACGGCTGCGAGGTGAATCCCAACTTCTCTTTGGCGGACGAGGCAACTGTGACGATTGCCGCGGGTGAGGTTCCGGCACCGGTCGACGACGAAGACCCAACGACGTCGGAGCAGGATCCGGTTGTGTCCGAGGACCCTCAGGAGGAAAGTGCAGGCGAGGAAGATGCCGATGACGACGAGGGACTGCCGGTTGGGCTGATTATCGCGGCCGTGGTCGTGTTGGTCGCGGCCGGAGGCTTTCTGGCGTTCAGGAAGCGCTCGAGTGTCTGACCGACTCCAACGGTCCAGGGTACTAGCGAACTGATCGGGTAGGATGCTTTTATGTCATTTATGTCGTTCCTGGATGGCTTGAAGCGTCGTGGTCCGACTCCAGAGGAGCAATCGCACTGGGAGTCGCTCGCGGCAGCCGAGCGAGATCGGCGCCGTGAGATCAGGAAGCAAGAGCTGCAGGGCCGCGGCGACTCCAAGCACCGTATGCTCGACCAGATGAGGAACTTTAAGTAAATAGTTCCTGCCGGTGTCGAGGCCTGATTAAGCGCGCCCGCTAAACGCAGATCCGCACAGGCGCCCGGTCCGTCATCGGGAACCCAAAGAGGGTAGCCTCTCGGTCTCATGGACTATCGGGTGGTGTTCAACGGCAACCTCAACCGGGCCTCGGCCAACGCTCTTCGCAGCCGCGTCGCGGAGGCGTTGGAGCAGCCGGATCTGGACCGTCTGACGGTAGTGCTGTCGAGTGAGGGCGGCAGCACCCGGGAGGGGTTGGCGCTGTACCACTTCTTACGCGTGCTACCGCACCCAGTGGAGGTTCACGCGGCCGGGCATGTGGGCAGCGCGGCGGTGCCGGTGTTTCTCGGCGGCCGCCGGCGCACCTGCGCACCGGTATCTCGGTTTTTCTTCCACGCCTTCCGCTGGTCGTTCGGGGAAGGCTCGCAGTCGCTGGACCAAATCGACGAAGCAAGCCAGCGTGTGGTTCACGACACCCGGCTGGCTCGAGAAATTGCCGAACGTCACACCAAGATTCCGCCCGAGGAGCTGGACGCCCTGTACGGGCGGCAAGCGCGGCCCGTCATCGTGGACCCGGACAAAGCGATCGAGTGGGGACTGGCCGACCAGATCGTGGAGCTTAACCCCGAGGGCGCCGAGCAGTCCGACGTGAGGCTCTGGACCGTGAGCTGGTCGTGAGCGCACAGCGACGGATCGGCTACCGGAAGTCTCTCGAGGATGGGCTCGTGTCAACGGTCAAGCTCAGCGGCTCGAACTTGGCCGCTATCAGGTTGACCGCTCCCTCCGATCGCTCCAGGCGTCCGGTAACCAGCAGCGCTTTAGCCGTACGGGCCACCTTGCGGTAGCGGCTCCATGCATCCCGCTGGCATATAACGTTCACCAGCCCGGTCTCATCCTCCAGGTTCAAAAACACTGTGTTGCCGGCGGTGGCCGGCCGCTGCCGGTGGGTAACCACCCCGCCTACGGTAACGATTCGGTTGGGTTCGGCGCCCGCCAGATCCGCCGCGCTCAACACTCCCCGGCGCTTTAGCTGCGGACGGACGAACTCTACCGGGGAGGCGCTGGGCGACAGTCCGGTCGACCAAAAGTCGGCCGAGACCTCCTCTACGGGGGCCATCGCGGGCAGGTCGGGCGATTGGACTCCGCAGACCAGGTTGGATAGTTGATCTTCCCTGGAGCCGGCCACCACTCCGGCTGCCCACAAGGCCCGGCGCCGGGTCAGGCCAAAGCAGCCAAAAGCGCCGGCGGTGGCCAGGGCTTCCATCTGCGGGACGCTCAGCTCGCCCCGCCGGGCCAGATCCTCCATGCCGGCGTAGGGGCGTCCTTGCGCAATTCGCTCCGCCGGTTCTTCGCCGACGTTGCGCACGGAGCCGATCCCGATGCGGACCGCGGCCTCGCCGTCGTGGCGCTCCAGCGTCGCCCGGTCGGACGAGGCGTTGATGTCCGGGCCCAGCACCGTGACCCCGTGGCGCCGGGCGTCCGCGACCAGAGTGTGGGGGGCCCAAAAGCCCATGGGTTGGGCGTTGAGCAGGGACGCCAAAAATGCCGCCGGGTAGTGGTACTTCAGCCACGCCGAGGCGTAGACGAGGTAGGCAAAGCTGACCGAGTGACTCTCAGGGAACCCGAAGCTGGCGAAGGCGAGTAGCTTCTCCCAGATGGCGTCGGCCACCCCTGCGGTGATGTCTCGTTCCGCCATTCCCCGATACAGTCGGGCCTTGAGCTGTTCCATGCGTTCGGTGGAGCGTTTGGACCCCATAGCTTGCCGCAGCTTGTCGGCCTCGGCGGCGGTGAATCCGGCCACATCTACCGCCATCTGCATCAACTGCTCCTGAAACAGCGGTACGCCGAGAGTCTTTTTCAATGAGTTCTCCAGCAACGGGTGCAGGTAGGTGACCGGCTCTTTGCCGTTGCGCCGTTTTATGTAGGGGTGTACGGAGCCGCCTTGGATGGGGCCCGGACGGATCAGCGCCACCTCGACCACGAGGTCGTAGAAGCAGCGGGGTTTAAGGCGCGGGAGCGTGGCCATCTGCGCCCGGGACTCCACCTGGAAGACTCCGACGGTGTCGGCCCGGCTGAGCATCTGGTACACCGCATCGTCCTGGGGCAGCGCGGCCAGATCTACCTCCATGTCAAAGTGGGCGTTGACCAGATCGATGCAGTAATGCAGCGCCGAGAGCATCCCCAGCCCCAGCAGGTCGAACTTGACCAGTCCGGCCGCTGCGCAGTCCTCTTTGTCCCACTGCAAGACGCTGCGTCCCACCATCCGGGCCCACTCCACAGGGCACACCTCGATCACCGGGCGGTCGCACATCACCATGCCGCCGGAGTGGATGCCCAGGTGTCTCGGGTAGCCCTCCAGCCGGCCGGCCATCTGCATTACCGGGGCAGGGATGTCGTGGTCGGTGTTGGACGCCAGGGGCCCCCAGCCGTCGATCTGCTTGGACCAGGCGTCCTGCCGGCCGGGGGAGTGCCCGAGCGCGCGCGCCATGTCCCTGACCGCCGAGCGGGCCCGGTAGGTGATGACGTTGGCCACCTGTGCCGCGTGCTGCCGGCCGTGGCGGTCGTAGACGTACTGGATGGCCTCTTCTCTGCGGTCGGACTCGATGTCCAGGTCGATGTCGGGAGGTCCGTCGCGCTCGGGGGAGAGGAACCGCTCGAACAGCAGCTTCAGCGACACCGCGTCGGCGTTGGTGATGCCCAGGGCGTAGCAGACCGCCGAGTTTGCGGCCGAGCCCCGGCCCTGGCAGTAGATGTCGCAGCGCTTACAAAACTGGACGATGTCCCAGACGATCAAAAAGTAGCCGGCGAACCCCAGCTGGTCGATCATGTCCAGCTCGTAGTCGATCTGCCGGTAGGCTCCGACCACCCGTTCGCTGCGGCGGGGGCCGTACCGAAGCACGGCTCCCTCGTAGCTCAGATGGCGCAGCCAGCTCATCTCGGTGTGCCCCTGGGGTACGGGGAAGTCGGGGAGCTTGGGCGCCACCAGCGACAGGTCGAAAGCGCAGTCAAGGCCCAGCTCGGCCGAGCGCTGGACGGCGCCGGGGTAGCGCGAGAAGACCTCCGCCATCTGCCTTCCGGACCGCAGCCGGGCGGTAGGCGCGGGGGGAAGCCAACCCTCGATCTCGTCCAACGACCGGCGGGCGCGTACCGCGGCGACGGCGTTGGCCAGCTGCCAGTCGTCCGCGGTGGCGTAGTGGACGTTGTTAGTGGCCACCAGCGGCAGCCGGGCGCCGGTCGCCAGCGCGGCCATGGCGTCGTTGCGGACCGAGTCGCAGGGCATGCCGTGATCCCAGATCTCCACCGCCACGTTGTCCCGGCCGAAGTACGCGGTGAGGTCCGCCAGCTGCCGGGCGGCCGCCTCAGGGCCTTCCGAGGCCAGGGTCCTGGGAACCGCTCCCTTGCGGCAGCCGGTCAGCACCAGCCAGTGGCCGGAGTGCAGCTCCGCCAGCCGGGCCAGGTTGTAGACCGGCCTGCCCTTTTGTTTGCCGGCCAGCTGAGCCTCGCTGATCGCCCGGCACAGCAGGCCGTAGCCCTGCGGGTTCCGGGCCAGCACCAGCAGGTGGTGCCCGGCCGGGTCCGGCTCGCCGGTTTGCGGTTTGGGCAGGTCCAGCGACAGCTCGGCGCCGAAGATAGTCTTCAGCCCCACCTGCTCGGCTGCCCGGGCAAAGCGCACCACCGCGTACATCCCGTCGTGATCGGTGAGCGCCAGCGCGTCCAGGCCAAGCTTTGCGGCCTGGACGGCCAGCTGTTCGGGGTGGGAAGCGCCGTCGAGAAAGCTGAAGTTGGAGTGGCAGTGCAGCTCGGCGTAGGGCGGTCGCGCATCACAGGTCTTGTCCATAGGGGGAGATAGTATCGAACGTGTGTTCGATATTGGTCAAGAGGATGGGTTTTCTGGGCTAGACCTGCTAGACCTAGGAGAGCTACTCGTCGACGGATCCCCGTCGCCGGCGCTTGAGCTGCCCCCGGGCCTTCTTGCCGGCTATGCGTCGCTCGTTGGCGCCCTTGCTGGGTCGGGTCGGTTTGCGCCGCGGGGGGCCGGGGGCCAGTGCCTCGGTCAAAGTCGATCGCAGCCGCTCCACCGCGAGTTCCCGATTACGTGTCTGTGTGCGCTCGTCGGAGACCACGATGTGCAGCCGGCCCTGCGAATCCAGGCGGGGCCGCAGGCGGCGCAGGGCCCGGTCGCGCTGGCGGGGGCCCAGCGACGGGGAGGTGGTTACGTCGAAGATGACCTCCACCTTGGTGTCGCGGGTGTTGACGTTTTGTCCACCCGGCCCGCCGCTGCGGGAAAACTTGAATTGCAGTTCGTGCTGGGGGATGGACACATTCCTGGAAACGCGAATTCCGTCCATGGGTTAAGCGTAGAGCAACCGGTGGCGTCTAGAGCGTTAGTACAATCGCGGTTCGTGCACCGCGTGCAAACGGGAGGCTGGGATGGAACTTCGCGAGGTTCAGGAGCCATTGAAGCAACGCTACCGGGAGGATGTCGGCGCGGCGGTGATCACAATCCGGGCGGCCTCCAGCAGCGGGGACGGCCCGATGGCCTGCTCGGTCGATATCGGCCGGGCCGTCTACGAAGCCCAGGCGCACGCCGGCGTGGGCGGGGCCGGGACCGCAGCGTGCTCCGGCGACCTGTTGTTAGGAGCCTTGGCCGCCTGCGCCCAGGTTACGTGCCAGATGGTCGCGGCCGCTATGCAGATTCCCGTTACCGATGTGCGGGTGGCGGTGGAGGGAGAACTTGACCTGCGCGGGACCCTCGGGCTTTCCCGCGACGTACCGGTCGGTTTCGAGCGCATCCAGGTCAAGTTCGATCTGGCCGGACCGGAGGTCACCGCGGAGCAGCTTGACTCTCTGAGGGAGAAAACGGAACGTTACTGTGTGGTGTTGCAGACCTTGACCGGTGGAACAAAGGTGGATTCGGTGTGGCCGGCAGCTCGGCTCTCCAGGGAGAGCGCAGCAGACTAGACGGGAGGCAGATATGGACGACTCGCTGGCGAACATCGAGGCTTTGCTCTCGGAGCGGCGGGTAATACCGGCGCCCACGGACTTCGCCGCGCAAGCGCATGTCTCGGATGAATCCGTCTACGAACGAGCCAACGCCGATTACCAGGCTTTTTGGGAGGGTCAAGCCGAGCAGCTGTCCTGGTTCTCCAAGTGGGACCAGGTGATGGATTGGGATCCGCCGTGGGTCAAGTGGTTCGTGGGGGGGAAGCTCAACGCCTCGTACAACTGCTTGGACCGCCACGTGGAGAACGGCGGCGGTGACAAGGTGGCCTTCTACTGGGAAGGGGAGCCGGGCGACAAACGCACGATTACCTATGCGCAGCTGCTCGACGAGGTCGGCCGGTTCGCCAATGGACTCAAGGCTCTCGGGGTCAAACGGGGCGACCGCGTAGCCATCTACCTGGGCATGGTCCCTCAGCTGCCGGTGGCGATGCTGGCCTGCGCCCGTTTGGGCGCCCCGCACTCGGTCATCTTCGGCGGGTTTTCGGCCGAATCCCTGCGTGACCGCATCAATGACTCCGGGTGCAGCGCGCTGATCACCGCCGACGGAGGCTACCGACGGGGATCGGTGGTACCGCTGCGCAAGGCTGCGGAGGACGCTTTGACGGACTGCCCGACCATCGAACATGTGATTACCGTGACCCGCACCGGCGACGAGTACTCGGCGGTGGCCGGGCGCGACCACACCTGGGATGAGGTTGTGTCCGGGCAGTCTTCGGAGTGTCCGCCCGAGCGCATGGATGCCGAGGACATGCTCTATCTGCTGTACACGTCCGGAACCACCGGTAAGCCCAAAGGCATCGTTCACACCACCGGCGGCTACATGACCGGGGTGACGGCTACCCACAAGTGGATCTTCGACATACACGACGACGACGTCTATTGGTGTGCAGCCGATATCGGGTGGGTGACCGGGCACTCCTACATCGTCTACGGGCCGCTGGCCAACCACACCACCAGCATCATCTACGAAGGCGCCCCGGACTGGCCGGACAAGGATCGCCTGTGGGACATCGCGGAGCGCTACCGGGCGACGATTCTCTACACCGCGCCGACCGCGATCCGCACCTTCATGCGGTGGGGGCCCGAGTATCCCCAGCAACACGACCTGTCCGCGCTGCGTCTGCTGGGTTCGGTGGGAGAGCCGATCAACCCGGAGGCGTGGATGTGGTATTGGGAGTACATCGGCGGGCAGCGGTGCCCGATCGTCGACACCTGGTGGCAGACGGAGACCGGCTCGATCATGATTACGCCGCTTCCGGGGCTCACCGACCTCAAGCCCGGCTCGGCAACCCGCGCGTTTCCGGGCGTCGAGGCCGACATCCTCGACGAGCAGGGCAACTCCGTTCCGCTGGGCTCGGGGGGAGCGCTGGTGCTCAAGCACCCGTGGCCGGCGATGTTCAGGACCATCTACGGCGATCCCGACCGCTACGTCCAGAACTACTTCTCCCGTTACGGTCCGCAGATCTACCTGACCGGCGATGGAGCCAAACGGGACGAGGAGGGGTACTACTGGCTGCTGGGCCGCATGGACGACGTGATGAACGTGGCCGGGCACCGGCTCTCCACATACGAGATCGAATCGGCCCTGGTGGACAACGACAAGGTGGCGGAGGCGGCCGTGGTCGCGCGTCCCGACGACATTGTGGGCCAGGCGATCGTGGCTTTCGTGACGCTCAAGTCGGCCTACTCTGCCGACGAATCCACCGCGGCCGAGCTGCGCGAGCACGTTGCCAAAGTGATCGGCAAGATAGCCAGGCCGCACTCGCTGGTGTTCACCAACGATTTGCCCAAGACCCGCTCGGGCAAGATCATGCGGCGGCTGCTACGCGACGTAGCCGAAGGTCGCCCGCTCGGCGACGTGACGACCCTGGCCAACGCCGAGATCCTGGAGCAGATCCGGGAGGCGGGGATCAACCCGGACGAGGAGTAGGTTCCAGGGTACTAGGTCTGGCTGACGCTGTCGGTTACCGCCTCGAGCGTTGCCCGGTTGTCATCCAGGCGCGGCCGCTCGGTCCAGGCGATGACCTGAAGGAAGCGGTCGGAGGTCTCGATAACGGTGAACAGGTAGCTGAGATCCAACTCGCCGGGGCTGGCGTTGAGTTCGTAGCGCCGGGCGTCGAAGCCTGATATCTCAAGTTCCCGGGGTTCGCTCAGGTCGGAAAAGCTCAGATTCGGGTCGCTTAGGCTGGCCATGAACTCGTCGACTGCGAACTCGCCGAACTCCTGGAGCGTTAGATCCTCTGTCAGGTCCTGTTTGAGGTCGCTGATCACCACAACGTAGCTTTCGGCTTCCCGGTTGGACGCCTGCAGATCGGCGACCGGGTTGAGCTCGGTGTCCTCGCTCCACGACTCGGGTATTTGCATTTGTAGACCGTTTTCACTGGTCAGTGTCTGGGTCAGCTCGGGTGTGTCGCCGCAAGCCGGCAGAGCGAGCACTGTGGTCACCAGGAGGCCCAGCAGCCGGAACGCCGACTTTGTGCTTCTGCTCTCCTGCGCCATCGTGCTCTCCTAACGTGCCTTTTGGGTAGCGGGAACCGAGAGCGATCCTAGTCCCAGAGCCCCCAAAAGAAAAGGACCGGTACGCGCTCCAAACCTCGCAAACGTTAGTGGTCACGGCACTAGCGGTTCCCCGAGGGTCACCGGCCGCGCCTCGGCGGCGCATGGTTTAGCGCCGACGCCGGCAATGCCTTGTATCCGGCAGGGGCTGGGCTGACAATGGATACAGTTGCGAACCCGCGATGCGATCGAGGAGTGTTAGATGGATTGGTGCAACAAGCCGGCTAAGTGACCACCAAACGGATCCTCATTGCGGGGACGGTTGCGGTGCTGGTGGCGGCTGCAGCCGCCGGTGCCTATTTTTACCGGCAGAACCAAGCCAAGCCCGACGCCGCCGCCCGCGCCTACCTTGAGGCATGGGAAGACGGCGACTACGAGTTCATGAAAGAGATCTCGCTCAGCGAGCCGGCCCGTCTCGCCGAGCTGTACGAGTCGATTCACGAGGACATGGGCGTCACGGAATACTCGTTTGAGCTGGGTGAGGTGAGCGAGGAAGGCGACTTGGCCCAAGCTGTCTTCACGGCCACGTGGACCCTGGATGAGCTGGGCGAGTTCACCTACAGCACCGAGCTTGAGCTGGAGCGCCAGCAGGAGCGGTGGAGAGTGGTTTGGGCGCCTGCTGCGATCCACCCGGATTTTGATTACGACGCCAGGTTCCGGCGGACCCGCAGCTGGCCGGAGCGGGGCCGTATCCTGTCTCACGACAACCAGCCGATCACCGATTACCGCGATGTTGTCGTCGTGGGTATCGAACCGCGGCGGGTCACCGACCGGGACGCCATGATCCAGGCGCTGGTGGACAACCTGGAGGTGGACCCGGCCGAGGTAAACGCCGCGCTGGACCGGCCCGGACTACGCGAGGATTGGTTCCTGCCGGTCATCGAGATTCCGGCCGAGCGGTTCGAGGAGCTCAGACCCGTCATCTATCCGGTTCCGGGGCTGGTTTTTCAGAGTAAGCAGGACCGCCAGCCGCCCTCGCCGGAGTTTGCCCGTCATGTCGTGGGCACTGTAGGCGAGATCACCGCCGAGGATTTGGAGAACCTGGGAGACCCGTACCGCCGGGGAGACCGGGTGGGCCGAACGGGGCTGGAGCAGGTATTCGAAGCCCGGCTGGCGGGCAGACCGACTTTGCAGCTGCGCATCTCCTACCCGGAGGCCGAGGACGCGGTGCTGGTTAGCGAGGAGGGCGAACCTTCCGAGGATCTGGCCACCACGCTGTCGGTTGCGGCCCAGCAGGCGGCGGAGGCCGCCCTGGAGGGAGTGGAGCAGCCGGCCGCGGTGGTGGTGGTGGATGCTTCCACCTCCCAGGTGCGGGCCGTGGTGAGCAGGCCCTTGGGCGAGTTCAACCGGGCGTTCGGCGGGCGCTACCCACCGGGATCTTCGTTCAAGGTAGTCTCGGCGGCAACTTTGCTGGCTGCGGGGGTCACCGTCGATCAAGAGGTTTCGTGCCCGGCGGAGACTGAGATCGGCGGCAGGACCTTTCGCAACTTCGAAGGCGAGGCCCTGGGCGTCACGACGTTCGAACAGATCTTTGTCCACTCCTGTAACACAGGCTTTGTCGAGCTGACTTCTTCGATGGAATCGGAAGAGCTGATTGCCGGAGCCAGAGGATTCGGGTTCGGTGAAGATTTCGATTTTCCGCTCAACGTAGCCAAGGCGGTCTTTCCGCAGCCGGCTGACTCCACCGAGAAGGCGGCAGCGACGATCGGGCAGGGCCGGGTGTTGGCCAGCCCCCTGCACATGGCGACGGTGGCGGGGGCGGTCGCCGCCGACGGGTGGCGAGCTCCCTCACTGTTGGCAGACGGCGGGGAGCCCGAATCTATTGCGCTGGATCCGGCCGCCGGGCAGACGCTCAGGGAGCTGATGACTCAGGTGGTGGCCGAGGGGACCGGCCGCGGGGCCCAAGTCCCGGGCGCCGAGATCGGCGGCAAGACTGGCACCGCGGAGTTCGGTGAGGAGCAACCTCCCCGCACCCATGCCTGGTTCATCGGCTTCACCGGCGACTATGCGTTTGCGATCTTGGTCGAAGACGGGGGAGTCGGGGGCCGGGTCGCCGCGCCGATTGCCGCCAAACTGATCGCCGGACTCTAGTTTAAGTGGCTTCAAGGGACCCAAAGAGCCTCACCATACTGTCGGCGGTCGCCGATGCGGCTCGTTATCCCCGGGCGGTGTGGGGGTCGGAGCGTGCTTACGTCTTGGCGACTATTGCCGGTGTGGTCGGGCTAGGTAACATTTGGCGTTTTCCCTACATGGCAGGCCTCAACGGCGGCGGGAGTTTTGTACTCGCCTATGTGATTTGCGTGCTGCTTATAGCCATCCCGTTGGCTTCGTTGGAAAGCGCGGCAGGCAGCTTGGGCCGCCGGTCGCCGGTCGGGGCGTTTCGCCGGGCGGCGGGCCCGGCCGGCGTCGCCGTCGGGTGGGCGGTTTTGGTTCTTGCGACCGCTATCCTCAGCTATTACCTGGTGGTGACGGGTTGGACGCTGGGGTACGCCCTGGACGCTGTGCGCGGTGAGGTGAGACTGTTTCGCGAGTTCGTGGGCGGCTACACGTCGCTGTGGTTGTTCTTTGCTGTAGCACTATTGGTTTACCTGGTGCTGCTGCGGGGCGTCAAGGCGGTGGAGAAAGCCAGTCTCTACCTGGTACCGGTACTTATTGTCATCGTCGCCGGATTGACCTTTTACGCGCTTACACTCGACGGCGCCGGAGCCGCCCGGGATTTTTACTTCGGTCTCAGCGGCGAGTTTTTGACCGATCCGGCCACCTGGCGGGCGGCCGCCGGACAGGCCTTTTACTCGATCGGGATCGGTCAGGGTCTCTTGCTCGTCTATGGCAGCTACGTGCCGGCCGGCACGAACCTGGTTCGTTCCACCGCAACGATCGCGATCACCAACTCGGCAGTGTCGGTAATCGCGGGGTTGATGGTGTTCGCCGTGGTGTTCACCTTCGGCCTGTCGCCATCGGCCGGCAGCGAGCTGTCGTTCACGGCCTTCCCGCGGGTTTTCGCAGTGCTTCCCGGTGGCGCACTGCTTGCGGTGGCCTTCTTTGTTCTGCTGTTCTTGGCCGGCTTCACCTCGTGCTTGGGAGCAGCGACGGTCATCTCCGCCACGGTCCGTGACGAACTGGGGATGAACTTGCGGCGGGCGGCTGCGTTCACCGTCGGGCTGGTGGTGCTGTTGGGCATCCCGTCGGCGCTTAGCTTCACCGATCTCGGGCTGAGCATCGGGGGCGAACCGGTCCTGGGCCGGGTGGACCGGCTGACCGGCGCCGGCGCCATCGTTGTGCTGGGCTTGGCCGGCGCCGCGCTGCTGGCGTACAAGCTGCCCCGGCGCCGACTGGTAGCCGCGTTCGTCTCCGACCACAAGAAGATAGGCAAGATTTCGTTTGGACCGCGCCTGATCATTGTGTGGACCCTTGCGCTGCCGTTCGTTGCAGCAGTTTTGTACACAGTGGGTACGATTGCCTAGATGGCATTGCTCGGAAGATCCAAAAAAGGTTCCAGTGGCGGGACCGTAACGCACGCGGTCGACAAGAGGCGGCTGAAGACCAAGCACGCCAGGGCCGGCAAGCAAAGAGGCAAGGCGGCGGGCAGGCGCCGCTCCGCCCATCTGGTCAAGGCACCGTCGCGTCTGTTTGTGGGTTTGGTCACGGCGGCCGGTGCGGTGGTGGCCGGCGCGGTGGCCCGGCGACATCATGAGCGGAGCCGTCTTCCCGATGCCGCGGCTTTGGCGGCGGAAGCCGCGACCTCGGTGCGAAACGCGGCCAAGGGCACGGTCATCGCCTGGGTTCGCGAGTCGGACCATCCAGGGGTGGACCTGGTATCGACCGCGGTAGACGAAGCTGTCAAAGATGCGCTCAAGGCCGGGGTCGATGTCACTGCGGTGGCGATCGGCGCCGTGGAAGGGGCCATCGAGGTCGCCCATCTGGTCGAGGGATCGACGTCGCAGGTGACCTCCGCCGCCGCCCATGCTGCGGTGGACGCGGCGACGGCGCAAGGCGAAATCGCCGGAGCCCGAGTCTACGATCTACTGAGGCCGCACCTGTCGCGCGGATAGCTCGATCGGGCGTTCGCGCTGTGCTCCAGGACCTGCGCCGCGCGCGGGCGGCGTGAGCGAGCTCTGCCAGCTCGGCGGCTTCGCCATGATCTGTTGGGTTTAACGACGGTTGAGTTGTGTTCTTAGGTGAACCTTACATAGGATGACGCTGCTCAATAATGTCAATCCTTAGGCCGCCAAAAGAATCTGAATGAAAGGTCTCGTGTTTATGGCCAACCGTCCCTTGCACCGTTTTGCTGCACTCTTGCTGGCTTTGGCGATGAGCCTTGCTGCATGTGCTACCGAATCCGACACCGGTACCGATACCGGCACGGGCACGGCTACCGGCAGCGGGTCCGCATCGGCCACCGGTACCGCCGACGACTCAGCGGCCACCGACGCCGACGGCGGGTATGCGTATGCATCCAACGTCGACGCCCACCGGCTGGTGGTCAACGACATCTGCGAGGTCAACGAGTTGCTCGACGCCGACGAGATCGACTTTGCCGCCGTTAGCGAGCTGTACGAGAACGGCAAGAACTCGGTCAACTCCGATGGGTCGGTTCGCTCCATCGGCGGGTTTGCCGCAAGCGAAGACCGTAACCACGGGTTGGACGACTACTACGGAACCGCCACCCCGCTCGATGACTTTGTGCGGGCGGCGCTTGAAGGCACCGGACAGTTCGAGGGGGAGTCCGACGCGGTACGGCGTCAGGGAGTCCAAAAGGGCATCCAGAACCAGGTGATGGTCGCTTGGGTGGTGCACGAGCTCAACTCGGCGCTGGACAAGGCGGCCGACGGAGACTTTGATCCGGTCGGAGGGGCGCCGCACAACTGGGACGAGGCCTGGGCGTTCTACTACGGCGCCGACCGGGACTGTGCCCCGTATGTAACCGCAGAGAAGCGAGCCGACGACTTTGGGACCAATAACGAGGAGCAGACCGCGCTGGCCAACGCGGCGATCCTGCAGGCGATGAACGATGGCCGGGACGCGCTGGTGGCAGAGGATGCCGAGGGCGCGCAGGAAGCCGCCGACGAGGTGCTGCGCAACCTGGCGATCATCTACTCGCAGGCAACCGTTAAGTACGCCACCGTAGCCGCCGACGATATAGCCAACGGAGATGAAGACGCCGCAAGGGTGCACCAGGCGGAAGGTTACGCGTTCTTCCGGGTCATAGAGAATCTGCTGGCCGACGCTGGCGCCGACGTGGAGACCGTGAACGCGATCCTCGAGTTGAGCAACGAACCGGCAGCCGGCGGCGGAGGCGACGAGGTACGTGCCGCCCTTGCGCCGGCGTGGGAGGAGCTGGGCATCTCCGAGGAAGACATCGGCACCCTGCAATAGTTGGGTATCCGGCAACCGTCCGCCGCGCAGATCTGGGGATGCTTTACATCAGACGGTTTGTGATCCAGACTGGAGTTGGCGGCATAGATGCATCCGCCGCCACTCCAAATAAACAGCGGCCGGTTGCCGCGCGCGTACACCAACTGTCCATCCGTAGATAACCGGCCGAAACCTGCAAGATCGTATCCTGAAACCAGGGTATCCCGGCTCGCTCGAGGAGGAATGCCCCATGACTACACATCGGTCCGAGTTGCTTGCTGCCCGGCACCTTCCCGCCCGCCAACCCAATCGCTGGGTAAAGCTCGATCGCAGTTGGGCGCAGCAGTTGAGCGTACATCGAGATCGCGGCGTTTACCGGATTCGCCGTCGAGATCTGCTAAAGCGTCTGGCAAACAACCTCGAGCCCGTCCGGCCGGTGGAGCCGCAGTGGATCTCTCGCCATTGGGCGATCGACCCCGCTCACACCACCGTGGGGTTCGTGGCGCCGCACTTGATGGTTGCCAAGGTGCGGGGCGGTTTCAAGCAAGTGTCGGGCAGCGTGTTCGTCGGCACCTGCCCGTCGGAGGCGCAGGTGGACGTCACCGTGGAGACGGCAAGTATCGACACCGGAGAGCCGGTGCGTGACGCACACCTGAGGTCGGGCGAATTTTTGGACGTCGACAACCACCCGCACATGCGTTTTGTGAGCACCGGCCTTGAGATCCGCGGTCCGCGCAACTGCCGGTTATGCGGCGATCTCACCATCCGGGGCGTGACCCGTCCGGTCAGTCTGGAGCTGGAGTATCTTGGCACCGTGACCGATGCACTCGGCCAGCCCAGGATGGCCTTCGAGGCTCGGTCGCGCATCGATCGTGAGGAGTTCGGCCTGGTATGGAATCGAGTTTTGGAGTCCGGAGGAGTCTTGGTGGGCCGGCAGATCGAGCTTCAGATCGAGGCGCAGGCCCTGCCGGCTCCCGTCTAAGCGCCGGAGGCACAATTCTGCATAGCGATGACGCGGTACCGGTAGAGCCGGACCGGCCGGACTTTCGGACCGGTCCGGCTCTAGTTGGCTAGTGGACCGGGGTCATCTTGCCGATGGACCCATGGTAGTCGAAGCACCAGTAGTCCACGCCGGTGACCTTGCCCCCGGGACCGACCAGGATGTCGACTCCGCAGCCGTAGCCGACGTTGATACGGCAGCCATAGCCGCCGCCGCGGGGCCTCCAAGTGCCGCCGGCCTTTTCGCAGGCTTCCTTTTGCTCGCTGACCGTCGGGCTTTGGGGGGCTGCCAACGCGGGCGAGGCCGTAACCGTCATGAGGCCCGCAGCCAAACACGCGGCGACAATTGCCCGGCGGACTCGACCCGGGGAGTGATTAGTCATGTTGAACCCTCCTTGGCTCCAAGGGGCCCTTTGCCCCATTCGCACGTGAGATGCAACCGGAACGCCAGGAAGTTCGCGGGCGATGGCCGGGCCGCGTTGCAAGTACAGCGTTTTGGGAATAATGTCAGCGGGGTTTGGAACCAAGCAGGCGCCGTCGAGCCAGTCGCGACGATAGTGAACGGCTCCGGCAAGTAGAAGCACAGTAGCTGATGGCGCTCGAGGGGAGGGAAGCTTGAGCGGAATTTGTCAGGTGTGCGGCGCCAGCCACGCCACGGTACAACTGGGCGACGAGTTGCTGTGCGACCGGTGCGTCGATGAACGCATAGCGGAGGTTGCCGGGCTACCGACACTGCCGGAGGCCCCTGCGGACGAGATTCTCACCGGTGGCGACGGGACAGCTCACGCGTTCCGTTTTCGGCTGTGGCGTGCTCCGACCGGGGTGGTAGCCGAAGCAGGGGAGGTCGGTCTGCACTCTGGGGAGGGTTACAGATTCAAGGCAATCGGTCCCCATGACGTGGACATCGAGAAATTGCTGGCGACTCTGCGCCGGCGCGTGCGTGCCGGGCTGAGCCAGGTTCAGCTCAAGTCCAATCCGACCGGAGAAGGCTGGATCGCGGCGGGAACGGAGCTAACCGGCCGGTTGGAGTGGAACGGACAGGAGGCCGGAAAGCCTTACGATGCGATCGTCGACGGAAAGAGGCTGACCTGGGATGAACTGGGTCGAGCCCTAGAACCGTTCGAGGGCTGGGATTTCACACTGACCATCGAAGGGATGCCGGTGTTGGACGCCGGCGGCGCCGCTGCAGCAAAGGACGCGCCGGCATCGAGTGTCGATGGAGATTTCGACGATCTGGACATGTTCGAGGATCTCGACATGGAGGACGAGGCATTTCTCGAGGCCTGGAGTCGGGCGGAGGCGCAGGCTGTGGACTTGTTGCGGGGGGCGCTGGCCGAGCTTCGGGACGAGCCACCGCCGCCGGAGCTCGGGTCGGCGGTTGACCGCCTGCTTGAGGGCATGAGCAAACGGGCTTGGCCGTACGAGCATATGCGGCGGGCCGCAGGTCTTGGGCAACGAGATTTGGAGCAGAGCCCGGATACCTGGCTGGCCGCGCTTGGCGGGATGGTAGCTATGCGGGAGGAGTCGGGCCTGGAACCTGAGGAAGAGTCCATGATCATGGCTTTAGAGCACGCCGACTGGCTCGGTGCTGTGATCGGACTGGCCAGAGCCGGCGTCGGAGCGCCTGCCGATCCGGCCACTTTGGTCCGGTACGTCAACGAATGCCCCGAAGTAGACGGGGAGGTTGATCCCGAGGAAGCTTTCGCCGTCGAGACGGCTTTCGAGCTGGTGCTGCCCGCCTGGGAGGTGGGGCAAGTAGTCGATTCCAGCCGCCGGCTTACAAAGCTGGGACAGTGGGGACTTCCCCGCGCGCTGGCCTGGGCTTGGGACGGAGAGTTCGACGGTCCGTTGCAGCAGTGAGGCATGACCGAGGTCCTCGCTCAGACGACGGGACGTCGCCGAGTTATTGGTGATTGCTGCGAAGGCCTTAGCTGCCCTGGCCGGCCGGGTTGAGGCGTTCGCCGTGCCGTGGGAGCTCGTCTTGGGAGCCGATGGTGAAGATGAGCGCGGCTCGCTTACGAAAGCCGGGAACTCCCCGGTGCCCGTTCAGACGCTTCATCTCCGCGTCCAGGCAGCCGGCGCACAGCTCCAGACGGTAGCGGACCTTCTCCACCTGGTAGAGAACCTCTTTACCGGCCTGGTCCGGTATTGCCCGTCCACACGAGTCACACAGAATCAGGGTAGCGTCACCTAGCATGGTTTATGCCCCTTCCTCGACGGCGATTCTCCTCGCTTTAAAAAGCATTCTAACGCTGCCCCGCAGACCTCATCGCCGCTCGCTCCACCCGCACCGGCGAATACCTCGCGGCGTACGTCGGCTCAAGGGATACCTCGTCGCAGCCTCCTACCGCTAAACTGGCGTGGAAACACCATCGACCCGATATTTCGTCGGGTTTTCTACCGGGTTTTGTACATGCCCCGGGCCTGTGGGGGCGGTTGAAAACCTCTGAGCGTGCCTGGCTGTCGCCCTGATGAGGGTCGCTCGGCACGAAGTGCGGTCTTGTTCGGCACGGGCCAAGTTCCCCGACTGTTCCTGTACACGGAAGAGGTCCGAGGTTCAAATCCCCTTTCCTACACTCACGCCCACCGAAAATCACGCATATTCCGGCCTTTGAATGCCTATTTTATGGAAGCCGATTCAGTCTGGTCCGTCTCCGGTCCGGTGCGGCTGGAAGCTCGGACGCCGATCTCCGAAGGAGGTGGTCGATAAGGCGGAACATCCGAGCGCAAGCTGAGGACAGCCAGTCGGTGAAAGTGCGGTCCGGGGAGGGTGCCAGGACCCCCGGTAGCAGGCTCCCAGCCTCCGGAGAGACACGGGTGGCCGACGCGGAGCGTCAAAGCCCTTTAAAGGGGGCGAGCAACTGACCGGTCTGCAGCGAGCAGCCAAGTTTGAATAAGCGTCGTAAATGCGGGCCGCCTATACGCCGACGTCTGCACATACGAATCCCCAATCCTCACCCGACGCTTTTGGTGGGTCAGAACCGACGGCTGGAAGGGCTCTGAGAAGGTGGCGGCTCAACATTTCTTAGCGCGGTCGGTCTTCTTCGTCTATCTCGATGCTCCATCGGATCGATTCGTCCGCCGATTTCTTAAGGGCAACGAAGAAGCGATGCGCTGGACTTCCAGGAGGCAATGAAGCCGCGATCTGCGCAGACTTGTCCCGTTGCTCCACGTCCTGCGGAAAGGGTTCGCCGGGCGTGCCCCTCCTCGTTCCCGAGATCACCGCTGAATGAAAGGCGCTTGCGACCTCCGAATAACAGTCGGAACTAATCGAGTCAGCGTTTTCCAAGACGCTCCGCACCCACGAAGCGTTTTCCCATACAAGAGCTGCTGGAGCGTGACGAAGAAGCTGTGCTGCGGCCTTAATCTTCGAAGGATCAGAGTCCAGTAGCCACTCGCCGAGAGCCTGAAGGATGACGTCATCAAAGATTCCGACAACCGCCTTGAATATGAGGGGTGACCAAAACGACTTGGGTCCCGACCGACCTTTATCTAGAGTCCACACCAGCAATCGCTCGATGACACCCATGAAGTTGTTTGACTCTCGGAACCTGAGCGGGGACGACTTTTCCCATAGGTAGGGGATGGGGATGTAACCCTTGCCCTCGCGTCGACCTGTGGTTTTCCGAACACGATCAACAAGAAACTCAATGACTGCGTTCGGGTCGATTACTGATAGGTCACCTAGAAAAAGACCTATCTGATAGTCGTCGATGTCTTGGCAAGTTGATAGATCCGTCAGCAGTCGCTTTCTTTGGCCTGAACTCAAGTCCCGCACAGAAAAGTCCCCGTGACGTCCAAAACACCCAACAATCTCCTCTGCGATCTCGCTGACTCCGTCGATCGAGATCCGAAGAAGAAGGTCTACGTTGGACGTGTCTTCTAGGGACGAGGCGAAACGCAGCCCGCGGGCAAGGCTCAGCCGAGTTTGAAAATCGGGGTGCCTGCATAGTTCGTTTATGAGCTCTAGTTCTGCTTCGGAAAACGACCTCTTTCGCGCTGCCCATCCATAGGCAGCAGCTACTCCTCGAGACGAGTCCCCTATCTTGACGAGTTCCGAAGCGAACTCTAGACCCTTGGTCGGATCGACGTCTAGAAGACTTCCAAGCGCGACGTGAAGCTGCCGACATAGTGGTCCCTCAGGGTCAGACGCAATTCGCCTGAGCACTTCCTCGGAGGCTTGGGGAGCGTGATTAAAGAATGCATCTAGAAATGGCCCCGGATTCGTATCAATCTCACCCACCAGAGCAAGTGCTCCGAGCCGCTCCTCGATCAAGTCAACGGCAGCAGCAATGTGCCCCGGAGCCGGATCCGAAATCAGGTCGGCAGCGACTTGCCGTTGAAAGCCTCTCCATTTCTCTTCGACTTCGGCGTAATCCAGTTCTTCTTGGGGTAGCTCTGCGGAATGAGCCCAGCCATGCGCAAGCGCCCTTGTGAGCCTCATGGGGATGTCGTTCCCCGCAAGCGGCACAATCTTTCGGGCTGCTGCTTGGGCGGGCCCGTCTCCGTGACGTGCATCCCAGCTAACCGCTCGGAGAAGGCGATCCTTAACAACGGGATCCAACGGCTCACTCGTGAGGACTTGCCTGATTTGTTCGAGGAGTCTCAGCACTTCCGGTTTCCACGGCTGTTGCTCACGTTCACCGGCGCGTCTTCCGAAAAGGCCCGTTGGATAGCGCAGCCCTTCCTCCAAGAAAGCGGCCGCTCGAAAGCCAACCCGCAGATCTGAATGGCTCAGCGCATTGATTGCGACACCTAAGACACGGTGCCGCAAACCTCGAACTACATCAGCATTGATGAAGTACGGCTGCATTTGGAGCGTCCAGCCCCTCGATCGAGTTTGATACCCCTCGGTTGCCAAGGCCGGCTCGAGCACATCGAATGGGGAGTGCGCGTATTCACCTACTTTAGGATCGTCAAGCCACTTGATCGCGCGCTCGACAACAACCTCCGAGTAAGTCAACGGCTTCCTCGGCTCGAACTCAGCAAGCTCTGCGAGTATCCGAACGGAATGGTGGGGCTCTGAATGTAGGCGGGCTGGACGGCTTCGGCCAAGCTTCCAAAGAAGGTCCGCTACTGCGCCCAAGTAATCGAGGTGGTAGCCAGCTCCCCTCAGGAATTTTGGAATCTCTGCCAGGGCGTGCTCGTTAGTGAACGACCCGAGCAGTTCCTGAGAACGCTCTGCGGGATTCTCGATTAGGTCACCAGCGAGTTCCAGGGCCCGGGCTGGCTGGTAGAACGAAATGTCGGGGAAAGCTGACAAGAGGCTTGCCCGACCCGCAGCGTCCAGACTCAGGATTTCCTCGCTTAGGGATCCCCAGATTCGATCAAGTAGCTGTGACCGAATCTCATGCTCGCGAGTTATCCGCCAGTCGAGCTTTGCGACATTGATGATGAGGTGCTGCGCAACCTCCCCGTTGGAGGCACCAAAAACTCGATCTGCGTAACCAGTTGGCGACCCTGTTTTAGGGTCGATGCACGCGTCGGCTACGAGGAAGTCTGCAAGCAGGTCAGGAACGACTCTCATTTTTCGTCCACGCCGAATCAGAATCCCAGCTTCCTCGAGCGTCCGAAGATGACGAATCAATACATCAGGAGATCGTTGCAGTACTTCGCTGGCGGCAATGCGAAACGACTCGTCGTCACAATTGACGGGCTGTAGAGTCGCGATAAGACGTAGCAGCTCGCGGAGAAGGACCTGATCCCCGGGCTCTCCGACGTCACCGACGATCGCGTCTCTAAAGGTTGCGAGAAGCAGCGACCGCGCAGTGTCGTCTGAAGCCAATCCGCTAGGGTCCGTCTTACCTGACGCAACAAGCTGCGAACCAACAACGGTGAAGAGAGGACTGTCCAAGGTGGCGTCCACGATCTGCGATGCGGCCTCGTGATCAGCACCAGCGTCTTCAAGGACTTCGCGGGCAAGTTCCTCAAGATGCTCTCGCTCCAAATCGCAAAGTTCGAGACGGGAAGGCCCATCAATGCTGATCATCCCAGCAGCAGCGAGGCTCTCGATGAGTTTGCTGAGCGCGTAAGGGCGCGCGCCAAGGACGGTCTTGACATCATCTCGTCGTGCCAGTCCGGCTAATAGCACGTCGACGTCATCGCGGTCATGGGCGTCATCAACGATGACGAGTGCTTCACGAGGAAGAGTTTCGAGATCCTCAGGTCGAAATACCGCCTCCCGGGCGGCGAATCGAATCGGATGATCGGGCCTCTTCTCTCTCATAAGGTCTACCAGGCCTAGCAAGAGCCGCGTCTTTCCCGCGCCGCCGCGCCCCAAGACCAAAAGCGCGTTCTCTTTTGATTCCATGAACTTAGACAAGCGATCCAGCTCCGAATCGCGGCCTACAAGTAGCCATCGCTGACTTAGCACGGCATTGGGTTTTAGAACAGGACGAAAGTACTCTTCAGGCGTAAGCCAGAGGCCCGCAGCGGTCAGTCCTAGAACGTGCTCGCGGTAACCAGGGAAGTAGGTGTCAATGAGACGACGAGCGTCGTCCAACGACAGCTCGAAGCGAACAATACGGCTGATGTCTTCGACGTCCCACAAAACCCACCCCTCATGTTTGCGGATTTCCTTTCTCGCATCGGGGCTCGCCACACGACTCAACAGCAGGTAGTGCCTATCTGCTTCGACAGCATTAGCCTTGACGGCTTCCGCCACCCTCGCCGCACCGAATGTTTGTCTGCGTTTGCATTGAAACGTGGCCGACGATCCGCCCTCAAAGCGAGCGAGGAGATCAATGCCGTCTTGTTTGTGACCTTCACCACCGAATCGACTCACCTCACTCCCTGAGTGGCGAAGCGCGACGAAGTCTCGGCAGAACCCCTCGAAATCGGCCGGGCTGATGCTTCCAAGAGGCAGCCTTGGGAGCAGGGGACGCACCGCCTTTTCTGGAAGCTCGGATACTGGGTGGCCGCACGACCTTAGGAACGAATCGTGGTCGGGCATCTGCATGAAATGCGCAAGCCGAAGGGCCATTTGCCTCCTTGGAATCGCCCGACTCGACTCCCATCGGCTCACGGATTGCTGGTTTACGTCCATCGCCGCTGCCAGGTCGGCCTGGGTTATCCCGAGTCGGTGTCGAGCCGCCCGGAGGATCTCGCCTGCAGATTCGTACACCACAGACGTGTATGATATTCTCTCCAGGCGTACGAGACCAGCACCTGCGAGAAGATCAAAGCCCGACCTGCCGACGAGGACTATTACGAAGACGTCCGCCCCAACACGTCGCCCCAAGGAGACATTTTCCGAGACGTGCCGTTCAGATGGTCATCTGCAGGCGGCGAGGCGTAGGGTTCAAGAACTCGATCGACCCTGCGGCGTCTTCCACGAAAGTACTCATGGAGCCATCCCTCCGGCAGATCGATGATGATTTGGGTGTGGGTCGACCTGCCCTCTCCGCAGAATCCAGTGGCGGACTCAGCCCACGGCTTCGGTGTGACCTCTCCCGATTGTAGTGTTCGATTAGACGCAGGACCCGAATCGGATGGCGACGCCCGAATATGAGCATTGCAGTCCACACATTCTTCGCGGACCGTTCTTATGACGAGATCCCCTGAAAATGGTCCAGCAAATGTGAGTTTCCCAAGTCAACCGCTTGGCGACAGGAACGTCAGAAAGGCTGGCTGACCATCGGATTTTCACTGCCGCGTGCGGTGTATCTGACTCTTTGACAGAGATCCCGAAATTTCTAGCCCAATTCATGGGGTACTCCCGGAGCGGTTCTTCCGGTTGTTCTCTATCCATACGAGACCTATAAGTGCACTTTCTGCAAAATCGGTGTTTACAAGCAGGTGGCCAGGACGCGTACCAAGACGGGTGACACCGGCCCTGCATGATTAGGCCTGTGGTTGGACATAGCCTAAAATCGAACCGATCTTGTAGGTGGGCCATTGCCTGGACGACAAGCTGTAGGTGACCTGAACCGCCCTGGGTCTGGTGGAGGCTCATGAACTTGGCGATCATGAAGCCATGTCTCACGCCCTTCAGCCAAGCGGTAACCCGCCGAGACGCGCGAGCGGGCAGTAAGAGGACGGTCGCCGAGGCCATCGAGGAGCAGGGGTGCAACGGGCACGGGGTAATTCCCCGGGTAGCTCGTCAACTCGGAGCGGGCGTCGACAGTCGGGGTCGAGTCCCTGCGGATCTGGGCCTGCAGCGCGAAACCTATGGGGTGCCCGAACCGAGATTGCCCCGCTGAGCAGTTGCGTGATCGCGTCCGTGTCTGGGTCAGGTGCGTCCAGAAACTTGGACTAAGGATCGTCCGATTTGGAAACTAAACTCGTCCGAATTGGTTGATGATCCGCTTGAGGGCCTGTAGTCGATATTCCATATTCCTAACGTGGTAGTTCAATCCGACTGATGCGATATCTGGAAAGCTTGTTGGTCCGTGTCCCTCAAAAATTGCAAGTTTTTCTGGGTCATCAATCACACAGGCAGTTACCCGTTTCTCCCAGTCATCGATTTGTTCCTTAGTCGTGGTCGCAAGGAATCCAGGACCCCTTGCTCTAAACAAATCGGTCAAACCTTCTTTGAGTCGCCAGCCCTCGATATAAAGGTCTTGCCAGATCCTTCCCCGCTGGTTGAGCCCCGTTGGTTGTGCAGGCGCTCGACCGTTGACATTAAATGCTCCCGTCGACTCCGGACGGACGTCTGGTTGGGCTGTTGCAGGCGGAATTGGAGGTGAGCGGTGCGTAGCTTGCGTATTTGGAGTTCTCCGCCGTTGTTGTTTCGAAGCGCCCAGCAAAAGGACGGTTATTAGAGCGCCCAAGAGACCCAGCACTAGCGACGCAGCGATAGTAGATTCTTCCCAAATGGCGGTTCCGCCAATGGCTATGCCGGACAGTGCTGGTGTCAGTTTCCCCCAAAGGTTGAGAGCAGTAAATGCTTGCCATATCTCCCAAATGCCTTTGGCAACTCTAAGCAGCTTCTTGGACAATGATCCCTTGCCCGCAATATCCATCACAGGACTCCCAGCTTGCATCCAGAGTATGGACTCGATCCGATTCCACGGCTGTCGACGTCAGACGGCATCCTTTTCAATACTCATACGAGCTTGCTAGATTCTACTAAGAGGTGAATGTCTAACGCAACATATTGTATCTTAAGGTATGGCGACCACAACATACAGTATCGGATAATCAGTATTTGGTCTTGTACGCGGAGGTGGATGGATGGCACCGATTGGCTAATGATGCCGAGGACCGAGCAAAGGGGTAGAAGAGCTCAATCCGCGCCGACCAGGAACGCGCTTGCCGGTTTTGGCAAGCCGATCGAGGGCCTATTCCTGCCAGATCGACCCTTTGGTCTGTCACTGATGGGGTCTAGAATCGGAAAGGACTACTTCCCCTCCGTAATGTGCACCCCGGCGAAGGAGCATCGGTGCCAGGAACCTCTCTTTATGAAGCAGCTACGCCCCGGCCCGAGGTCCTTGAGGGGACGCTGACCGAGGCGATCTTTGCGGCCAGCTTGGATGAGGTGGCGGCCGGGACCGCTCCGGATGCCTACGGAGATCCGGAAACTTTTTTTGGATCCACTCATCCCTCGGCGGGGTTGAAGCAACTTCTAAATGAAGTCTTGGGTCGAGTGGGTGGGGGCAAGCCTGACGCTGCTCCGGTGATTCGCCTCGAGGAAAACCTTGGGGGAGGCAAGACCCACAATCTCATCGCGCTCTACCACGCCGTGAGTGGTGGGTTCGCTCATGAGCAGGCATCTGAATTCATGGATCCGGCACTGTTGCCCAGGCAACCGGTAGAGCAAGTAGCGGTATTTGTTGGTACGGGTACCGGCGCCACCTCATTTGCTGAAAGGCAGGGTATCCGGCCGAAAACTTTGTGGGGACACCTGGCCCTGCAGCTCGGAGGACCGGATGCCTATGCCCACGTGAGTTCCGATGACCGGGCGCTGACGGCGCCGGGTGCCCAAGCGTTGCGCAGAGTGCTGGACGGCAAGCCCTCGATGATCCTCATCGACGAGTTAGCCCGCTACTTGCAGGTTGCGGACGGCGTCACGGTGGGGGAGAGCACTCTGGCGAAGCAGACCACTGCGTTTCTGATGGCAATTATGGAGGCGGTCTCAGCGGAGGCGTCGTCTGCTCTTGTGATGACCATCACCCAAACCGCCGCTGCCTACGGATCCTCTACCCAGTCGATGTTGGATGCGCTGACCGAAGCGCGTTCTTTGATGGCTCGCAAGGAGCACATAATCCGGCCTTCCGAGGAGGCGGACCTACCTCAGATATTGGCCCGTCGGCTCTTCTCCCGCATTGACCGTAGCGCAACCAAGGAGGTAGCTCAGCGCTACGTCAAGGTCGCAGAAGAAGCTGTGCGAAAGGGGATAGACCTCCCTGAGTCGGCCATGTCGGGCGCCTGGATCGCGGAGATAGAGCATGCTTACCCCTTTCATCCTGCACTCATCCGTGTTCTGGACAAACGTCTGTCGACGATCCCAAATTTCCAGCGTACGCGGGGTGCCTTGCGATTGTTGGCGCGCGCAATACGCAATCTGTGGAGCACCAGGGCCGAGGGAGTGGAGTTGCTGCATCTGCACCATCTAGATCTTTCGGCCCCGGAAATAGTAGAGGAGCTCACCTCTAGACTGGATAGAGAGCGCTTTGAGCCGGTCGTGCGGGCGGACATTGCCTCCCAACCTGGCGGTGAACCGTCCAATGCAGAGAAGGTCGACGCCAAGATGGGACAGGCGTACGCGCGCAGGCTGGCTATCGCTGCATATCTGTACTCGCTGACGGCCGACGTTGCCGGCACGCCGGCGGGAGAGCTAGTGGTTGCCGTGCTGGAGCCGGGCGATGATCCGGCGATACTCTCCAAAGCTCTCGACACACTTGAGCACTACTGCTGGTATCTGCACACCGACGCCCGGGGCCTGCGATTCTCCACCGAGGCCTCGCTGGTGAAGCTGATCCAGGACGAGGCTCAGCGAATTCCCATGGGAAAGGTCAAGGAGCGAGCTCAGGCCATTCTTGAGGAGTTGTTTCGTGACTCTGCCCTTAAGGTTCGTCGGACTTGGCGCGGAGATGACGTCGGCGATCACGACGATCAGGCGTACCTGGTGGTGTTGCACTGGGACGAGCTATGTGTTTCGGATCCTACCGGCGCTGTACCTGACCGGGTACGGGCGCTGTGGGAAAGGACTCCCGCGGGAGGAAATCGTACCTATCGCAATCGCCTGGTTATCCTGGCACCGGTCGAGAGCCGGCATGAGGCGATGATTGCAACGGTGCGGGCGCATCTGGCACGGGAGTCCCTGTGGGACAACACAGAAGTCCGCTCCCAGCTGTCGCAGGAAAACCAACAGAAGCTGCGTCAGCTGCACGGTAGTTCGAGGCTGGAGGCCAGGGTGGCGGTCTGCAATCATTTGAGCGCCCTTTACGTTCCTCAAGCGCAGGGTTTGGTGGGCCACCAGCTCGACATCGTGACGCAGGCGACCCAAAAGCAAAATCAAACCGACGCCATAGTGGATTGGTTGGCGGCGCGAGAGAAGACATTGGCAGCGGGAGACAAGCCGCTTGACCCTGCATTCATAAAGTCCAAGCTGGGCCAGTTTTTCGAGTCACCGCAGACCACCATGGAGTTGGTTAGAGCCTTCGCGCGACGCACCGACCTCAAGATGGTGCTCGACCGTGACCGCATTTTGGGGTTGGTGGTGGACGGTACCCGCAAGGGGGCCTGGGAGTACCATGACCCCACCCGGGGCGCCGATGGATGGGCGACGAAGTCCCGTCCAGAGGTGCCGGTTCGTTTGGCCGAAGACACCTTGTTGCACCCTCTGGGTAGCGCTCCGCCGCCGGCGCCGGTGGCCTGTCCGATGTGTGGCAAGGTGCACGGGGCCGAAGGTTGCGAGGCGCTTGCTGCGGCGCCAATTCCAGAGGACGCCTATTCTTCTCAGGGAGCGGCTGCCGTTGCTCTGGCCGAGGTTAGGCAAGCTGCTATCGACTCGGGCCAAAAACGCCTTAAGGAGCTCACTATTTCGATCGAGCACAACGGATCCGGTGGCGGGCCGGAGTTGGCGCGGCTGCTGGCAATGGTTCCGGAGGGCATCCAGGGGGTGGGTTTGGAGTACGACATCGACGTACAGTCCGAGATGGCCAACCCCCAGCATCAATTGCTGGTCCGGTACCGGGGTGTTGCGGCCGACTACCAGTCGCTCAAGGCGACCGTGCAGCAGGTACTTCAAGGGCGCCCGGCGGTCCTTAGGAGCAGTGTGCGGGCGGTCTTCGATCCTGCCGCGGAATTGAGTGGTCAACAGATCCAAGACGTTTCGGAGCGTGCACGCTCCACGGGGCCGGCAGCTTGTCAGGTCCGGTTCGTGACAGAGGATGGTGCCTGATGCGCAGCCCAATAGCGGAGCGGTTCTTGCTGACCGTCGGCCGGGACGAGACCGGCCGGGTCCACTCAATCGAGCTCGACGTCGAGGGCTGCAACGGTGTACCGAGTATCAATTTGAACGGCTTGAAAGCCAGCTTGGTGTCCCCGCGGCTTTGGGGCATTTTGAGCGCCGGGGGAGTCACCACGCGTGGCTGGACCGGCAACCGACCCATCGAGTTGGAGCAAACGACCGGCGCCCACGCGTGGTTGCTTCTGGCGGCCCTGCAGCCACTTCGAAGAATCGATCGGCCGGATGAGATTGCCGACGGGATCGAGATGATGAGCACCGAGGAGGCCGCTTATTGGTACGCGCGTGCCTCCAGGCCCCGCGGATTGCGGGCACTGAGGTTGCTGCTCTCAAATGATGATCGACGCAGCTGCGTGTGATGCGAAGTTTTATCGAGCACTGGATCCCTGCGGAGACGATTGGCGCTGAGAGTTTGCGGGACGCGAGTGCTGCAAAGAAGCCCCCTAATAGCAGACTGCACGTATGGTGGGCGCGCCGGCCGCTTACCGCATCCCGCGCCGCGGTGGTGGCATCGTTGTTGCCGGCTTGGCCGACGGCCGAGGAAGCCAACGATCCCGTCGCCAGGCGCGCGCTGGAGTCCCTTAGTGCCGAGTTTCCCGAGGGCGAGGAGCAGTACCGGGCTTGGTTTGTAAAGTCCATGGGCATCATGGGCGACCCTGTTGCTGGCCGACGCAGGATTGCCGAGGCGCGCATTACCGGAGAAAAGCTTGCGGACGGCGGTTACGGGTATAAGCGAGCGTTTACGGTCACGCCTGACAGGCAGACCGTCGCGCGTATTCACCGCTTGGCTTCCTTGCGCACCGAGATAGACGGCGTTCCCACCGTGCTCGATCCCTTTGCCGGCGGAGGCTCGATACCGTTTGAGGCTGCAAGATACGGATGCGAGGCGGTAGCGGGTGAGCTCAATCCCGTGGCGGCAGCCATCTTGCACGGCACGGTTCGCCTGCCGGCCGAGCTGGGCGAAGACTTTTCTAAGAAGATAGGCGTCTGGGGTGACCTATGGGCTTCGCGGGTCGGCAAGCGTCTGAAGCCCTTCTTTCCCAAGCAAGATCAAGAGGCCAGCATTGCTGGCTACATATGGGCGCACACGGTGCCGTGCCCGACCACCGGGCGCCCCACGCCGCTTGCACCCGACTTTTGGCTTGCCAGGGACGACAAGCGCAAGGTTGCCGTGCGGCTTGATGTGAACCGCGCCAACGGTCAGGTCACCCCAGTGGTGGTGCAGGGCGATGACGCCAAGACCTACGGTGCCCGCTCTACCTACAAGCGGGGGACCGGCATCAGCATCTGGACCCACGAGTCCTTTGACGGGGCGTACATCAGGGCCCAGGCCAAGGCTGGCAACCTCGACGAGATGATGCTTGCAGTTTCGGTTACGCGCCTGGTGGCTCGGGGCCGGCAGTTTCGGGAGCCGTCGCAGGCCGACCTTGACGCCGTTGAGGCGGCAAGCAAGGAGCTGGCGGTTCGCCTCCCCGGCTGGGAGGTCGCGGACCTGGTTCCCAACGATCCAATTCTCCCGGGCGCCAAGACCCGCGAGCCGCGGAATATGGGCCTGGACATGTGGCGCAAGATGTTCACGGATCGTCAGCTGCTCAGCGCTTGCACCGCTCTGGAGGAACTCCATCGTATCGTCGCCGAGGCCCGTGCCGAGCTGTCCGAAACCGAGGTAAGGGCGTTGTCGCTTTATCTGGCGTTCGCGCTGGACAAGGCCGTTGACTACAACAGCCGCCTTTCTAGTTGGCATGCGTCGCGTGGGGTTGTTCGCAACACGTTTGACCGACACGACTTCGCCTTCAAGTGGTCCTTCGCCGAGTTCGACGGGGCGGCCGCTTTGCTCCAGTGGACTCTGTCGCAAGTGCAAGACTCCTATAGGGGCATAGCGCGGTTAGCGCGGTCGGCGGGCGGTGATTCGCCACCTAGCCCGGTAGTGCTGCGATCCAAGGCGCAATCGCTTCCACTACCGGACAGCTCTATTGATGCCGTTATCACCGATCCGCCCTATTACGACAATGTGATGTATGGGGAGTGCTCTGATTTTTTTCTGGTTTGGCTAAGACGCGCGCTGCGAGAGACCTGGCCGGAGTTGTGTGACCTACCCGTCTCCGACAAGCAAGCCGAAGCCGTGGCAAATGCGTCGCTGTACTCCGAACTTGCAACGCATTCTGGCCGTGGGAAACGGGTCCCCGGGTCGAAGACGGCGTCTGAGCTGGCCGACGAGCAGTATGAACGCCTTCTCATCGAGTGCTTTCGCGAGGCTCACCGCGTGCTCAAAGGCGATGGGACGATGACCGTGATGTTTACGCACAAGCGTGTGGATGCCTGGGACACTCTTGGGTCGGCGCTGTTGGAATCAGGCTTCGCGATCTTGTCGTCTTGGCCGGTGCACACTGAATCGGAGCATTCGTTGCACCAGGCCAAGAAGAATGCGGCGCAGTCTACGATCCTCCTTACGTGCCGCAAGCGCGAGTCCACGGCGCCCGCGTACTGGGCCGACATCAAGGATGAGGTTGCTGCGGTAGCCAGAACCAACGCCGACCGATTCTCGAAAATGGGCATTCGCGGGGTTGACCTGTCGATTGCAACTTACGGCCCCTCGCTGTCGGTTCTGTCCCGGAACTGGCCGGTGTACACCGGCGAGCTGGATGTGCAGGGCGAGACGGAAGTGTTGCGGCCTGACGTAGCGCTTAATCTGGCGCGGGCCGAGGTGGCCAAGCTGAAAAAGGCCGACTTGCTGGGCGGGCGGGACGTGCAGTTCGACAGGCTAACCGATTTTTGGCTGCTGGCGTGGAGCGACTTTGAGGCCGCCGAGTTCCCCTCCGGCGAGGCGCTGAAGCTGTGTATAGCCACCAACCTTGAGCTGGAGGAAGTCTCCAAGCAGGCTGGGCTGGTGCAGGCTAAGAGCGGCACCGTCATGCTCCTCAGTCCTGCTCAGAGGCGATCGATGCGTACGTTGGATCCCGATGACAACGAGTGGCCGAGCGCGATCGACCAGTTGCATGCGCTAATGCTGGTTTTCGACGAAGAAGGGGTGGCGGCATCGCAGGCCTGGCTGCGGCGTACCGGTCTGGGTGAGGACGATCGCCTCAGATCGCTTCTGCAAGCTGCCCTGAGCGCGGTCCCCCGCACCCAGGTTAAGGGCGAATTCG
>JBBDRQ010000048.1:0-5565 GCA_040905365.1 Actinomycetota bacterium | reverse complement strand
TCCGGCTGCCGGTCCCATGTACAAGCTGTACCCAACTCCTCGGCAAACTATCCCGCCCGATCGGCGGTATCGGCTGCGTCCCGAATTCGTGCTCGCGGCCGGAGATCGAGGCCGGCGGCTCTACTCCGCCGGCTTGAAGGCGGGGCTGTGAAAATAGGCTGCCGCTTCCACGTCGGCAAAGCCGGGGGTCTGCGGCTCGGGGGGATCCGCCCCTGCCAGCACCTGCAAAACCGAGCGTATGCCGTAGGAAAGCGATTGCCAGTGATATCCGCCCTCGAGCACCATGGCAAGACGTCCGTCGCAGTGACGATCGGCAATGTCCCGGACGATTCCCGTCAAAACCCCGAAGCCCTCATCGCTCATATTCAAGGTCAGATCCAACCGGTGAGGATCGAAGCCTGCCGAAACCAATACCAGGTCGGGACGAAAGTCGTCGGCTGCCGGAACGAGGATCTCCTGAAAAGCCTTGGCCATCGCCGGGTCGCCAGACCCTCCGGGAATCGGAACGTTGATAGTTAAACCTTCACCCAACCCCGCACCCACTTCCTCGATCAGTCCCGAGCCGGGATAGAAAGGTGCAGAGCGATGAATATCGAAGAACATCACATCCGGGTCCGCCCAGAAGATGTCCTGCGTGCCGTTGCCGTGGTGGGCGTCCCAGTCCACGATTAGGACACGCTGACAGCCGAGCTTGGCTTGGGCGTGAGCTGCGGCGACGGCCACGTTGTTAAACAGACAAAAGCCCCGCGCTCTAACCGGCTCGGCGTGATGTCCGGGCGGGCGGACGAGCGCAAAGGCGCTGCGCGCCCGGCCCTCACAGACCGCTTCAACCGCCGCGGTCGCCGTACCCGCAGCAACTTCGGCGGCTTCGACGCTTCCCGGGGACACCGCAGTGGTGTCGACATCCAGCCAGGCGCTCTTGCCGCGCAGCTCCAGTATGGATTCCACATAGAGGGAGGTGTGTACGCGAGCCAACTGCTCGGGCGTGGCGACGGAGCCGGGCTCGAACCGAACCCCTGGAACCGGTTCTCGATGGAGCAATTCCATAACCGCCTTGAGCCGGCCGGCAATCTCCGGATAAGCCCACTTGACGGTCAGGTTGCCGAGCATGTCCCGGATTCGGCGGTCCAGGCGGCCGGGAAGGAACTCGTCGTTGACGTCCGGCTGATGCGCCAGCATCCGGTCGTCGTAAAAAACGACTACGTCGCGTTCGCCAATCACTCCCATCTTTACCATCCTACCCGTCCTCAAGGCGACTCTTGGTCAAGCCAAGGCCTAGCCCGAAGTCAACGGTCAGTCCCCCTTGTAGCCCATCTCCTGCATCACTTGATCGAAGGCTTCGTGGGGCTTTGCCCCCGACACAACCAGCTCGTCATCGATCAGCCAGGCCGGCACTCCCCCGACGCCGAGATCCAATGCCGCCTTAGTGGTTAGACCTATCCGTTCCTGGTATCGACCATCTTCCAACGCCGCCCGGACGTCGGCCGATTCCAGTCCCACCTCCACGGCGAGCTTTTCCAGGACGGCCGGATCTCCAATGTCGAGCTGCCGGGACCAGTAGGCGTCGAACAGACGCTCGTGCATTTGGGAAAAGCGGCCGGCATCCCGGGCAAGCTCGGCCACTTCGAGCGAGTGCTTGGAGTTGGGTATCACCTCGGGAGGGTTGTAGGTGAATCCGGCATCCTCGATCATGTGCTTGACGCTATCGGCGAAGCCTTCGCCGTAGCGCTCTTCAAGCTTTCGCCGTGGGATCCCCTCCGGCGGGTACTCGGGGTGCAGATCGAATGGGACCCACTCAATTTGGGCGCCGTACCGGCGCTCCAGCCACGCCGCCCTTTCCAGGGCCACGTAGCAAAACGGTCATATATAGTCTGCCCAGACCACCACGACAGGTTGGCTCATACACCCAAGCGTATTTGATTCGCTGGGTTAACGAGGCGCTACGCAACCACCAGTATGGCGGTCAGGTACATGGCGATCATGCCGGCTACAAAGCCGGCCAGCACCAAAGGCTCCACCAGCCGGCCACGTGCACGTACCAAGCTGGCCAGCTCCCAGACCACCTGCAAGATAGCGCCGACGCCCAAGCCCAAGAACGCGATCGCAAGGCCCGGGTTGTATGCGATACCGCCCAGCCAAGATCCGACAATGGTGGGCGCTCCGGCGATCAGGCCCAACCCGGCCAGCCTTCCTATGCCAACCCGCTGTTGCGACAGCGAGGCTACTATCCCCAACCCCTCGGTGGCGTTATGAATGGTGAACCCGACCACCAACAGGCTGGTCAAAGCCACCTCACCGAGCGAGTAGGCGGCGCCGATGGCCAGGCCCTCACCCAGGTTGTGCAGGCCGATACCCACCGCGATCAAGGTGGCGAGCACCAGTGCGGAGGGTTGTTGGCCCTTCCGCGTGGATCTGCCGCCGACGGCAAGCAGCGTCGCCAACGCAACGCCGATCGATACGACGAGCAAGCTGGTGCCCCTAAACGCTCCCGGCACAGCCGGTGCGAGCTCGATAGCCTCCACTGTGGCGTCGAAGGCGAGGAAGACCAGGATGCCCGCGGTGAACATGAGCAGGAAGCTCACCCACCGGGCTCCGAGCCGGCGTACCCACGGGTACCACAGCAGACCGATACCCACCGGCAGGACCCCAACATATACACCGAGCAAGCCGAGCAACGCGAAGGTTTGGAGGTCGGCGGTCGGGGTGGTCACCGAGACCTCCACCTCATGCTCGAACGTCACCCCGGACTCGGTGATCAGCACAATTTCGTGCGGCTCGCCCTCTACCCAGGGGTAGTCGATGCGCACAGTGGCCGAACGCAACGGCTCTATGGTGCGCGACGGTGTCACCTCGTGCGACCAGTAGGCATCGTCGACCAGTACCTGGGCGACGGTGACCGGCTCGGGACCCCCGTTGACCACGCTGACGACAAACTCGTTCGGGGAGTCGTTGAGCACGACCCGTTGAATGGTCAGCTCCTCTATGGGTGGAAACCCTTCCCTTAGCTTGGCCAGCGGGTCAAAGAAGAAGAACGCGGCCACCACCACGCCAAGTAACGCCAGCGGCGCCAACCCCGCGACCCAACCCGGCCGGGCGGGAGCCTCCTCGGTCTGGTTGCGGTCGGCGGTCAAACCGTTCTCCCTTCGACGACTTCGAAGAAGCTCATCCAGCCCAGCTCCGCAAACTCGCTTTGATGCGCGTGGAACATGTAAGAGCCGGGCTCGAACCCGTTGAAGTTGAACTCCAAGATCCCCCTTTGCGCTTGCACCTGCATCACGGTGTCGATGGTCTTAAGCGTCGGCGTCAGGGTCGTGCCGTGATCGTAGTAGTCGAAGAAGTTGGCGTGCAGGTGCAGCGAGTTGACCGGATCGAACTCGGTGACGTTGATCAGGTACAGGCGGACGTCGTCGTCGGTACCGATGCGGATGGGGTGCTTCATGTAGTGGAAGGCAATCGAGTTGATCGCGTAGATCTCGTTCTCACCGTCGAAGTTGGTGTCGAAGCCGTTCATTACCATCACCATCTCCTTGACCCCGGCGTCCCGGGCCCCCTCGAAGGTGCGCCTGGATGCCGCCTGAGCCTCGGCTCCGGAGAAACGGCTGGGATCGGGATCGACGATGAACGCCCCGTACAACCCTTTGTGAATATGGCGGGTCAGAGGCAGCGAGTGGCAGTGATACAGATGGCAGCCGAACGGGGCGGCATCGAACTCGTACACGGTGCTGGCGCCGGGCTCGATCACGCCGGCTCCCACCCCGGGGACGCCGTCCATACTCGCCGCGTGGATGCCGTGGAAGTGAATAGTGTGGGGGTGCGTTCCGGCGTTTACAAACTCTATGCGGATCCGGTCGCCTTCGGTGCAACGCAGCGTCGGCCCCGGCACCCTGCCGTTGTAGTTCCAGGACTCGAAGAACACCCCCGGCGCCACCTCGATGGTCTGATCGAGCGCGACCATGCGGTACTCGCGCAGCGTCTGGCCATCGGGCGCCCGGGAAACCTGGCCGAAATCCCAGTCGTCGAGCATGTCGGTGGGATTGAATCGATTTCTTCGGTGGTCGACCTCGCCTTCGACACCCAGCAGACCGCCGTCGTGCGACCGATGACCGTCGGAGGCGCCTGCAAGCTCATAAGGACGCAACCCGTTAGACGTACCCGTGGCGGCAACTCGGGTTGCGGCACCCCCGAACAGCAGCCCGGCGCCCGCCGCGGTACCCGCGCGCAACAGGCTCCTCCTGGACAGCGCTCGGTGCGAGGTTTGGTCATCGCCGGCCACAGAAGGCGCACCTTCCGGCCTGCCGCTATCGGCTCGGGCGGGCCGGCTCGCCGCTCTCGCCGGACCGAACCTGCGGAGCAGAGCAAGAGCGAGCCCTATCTGCAACAACCCCGCGACCATGAACAAGGCCCACACGACTGTCGGTTCCTGTGCCTGAGCATGCCAGACCATTAGGGCACCGCCGGATCCGATAAGGATCGAGGCGGCAACCGTGGCCCGGGTACCTCGCCCGCTTCGAAGCCGCAAGGCGTTTAGATGTGGTCTGGTTCTGAATTTTGTCATATCTAATCGATAGATTAGCTGAAACTAATCGGTTCGCAAAATCGAACCGTGCGCCAAAGCTGGGCGGCGGCATGCATCGAGCGACCTTCCGATGGAAAATGAGCCATGCTCTTAATCGGGTCCGGAGCCCTGGCGGGTTTGCTGGTCGGATACGTACTGCAGAGGGGGGACATCTGCTTCCATTCCACGTTTCGCGGCGTATTCGAACACCGCTGGGCGCTGTTCAAGACCTGGGCCCTCGGCGTGGCGATCGCCGCGGTGGGTTTGAGCGCCGTCTTTGCGATCGGGCCCTGGGATGGGCTAAACCGCGGGCTGGCCTTTAGGCCGGTGGCCAACATCGTCGGTGGATTGACGATGGGGACCGGCATGGTCGTGGCCGCCTCGTGCAACTCCGGCCTCTTCTACAAGCTGGGGGCAGGGATGCTGGGTGCGCTGGCCGGCCTGATGGGCTTGGGTGCCGGAGAGCTCGTCGCCGGCGGCATCTCGCTGCCGGGACCCACCGTGCTGGGCCACGGAGACGGCGCCACCATCCCCGGGGTGCTCGGCTTGCCGCGCATCGCCGTAGCGGTCGCAATTGCAGCCGCCGTCGTATTGGTGCTGTTTCGCTCCGCGGGGCGACAAGGCTACAAATGGCGGTGGGGATGGCCCGTAGCAGGGGTCGCGCTCGGGATCGTAACCGTCGCGGCATGGGTTCTTGCCGGCGTCGGGGGGCACTCGTTCGGTCCCAGCACGGTGGGTGCTGTCGAGTCGATCGCAGGCGGTGACCCGCTGTGGTGGCTCATCGCCTTTCTCGCCGCCTTGGTGGCCGGGTCGGCGGTGGGTGCAATAACCACCGGTGCCGGTTGGATCCGCGGGGAGCGTCCGGGCCGTTATGTACAGCTGGTGGTCGGGGGATTTCTGCTGGGGGGCGGCGCAAAGATCGCCGGCGGCTGCAACCTTGGTCACGGGCTGTCCGGCGCCGCGCAGCTCAACGTCTCGTCGCTCGTGGTCGTCGCATCGATAATCGCCGG
>JBBDRQ010000047.1:103849-119016 GCA_040905365.1 Actinomycetota bacterium | reverse complement strand
CACCGACCCCTGGGTGTCTGGAGGCGTGAGCCGGCGGCACGCGGCGTTCTCAGTCTTCCCCGTGAGCTGTGGGCGGCGGCGTTGAGCATTTTCGTTGACGAGAACACGCGGGTGGTCGTCCAGGGCCTCACCGGTGAGCAGGGCCGTTTCCACGCTGCGCGGATGGCCGCCTACGGGACCCGGGTGGTAGCCGGAGTCACTCCCGGCAAAGGCGGCCAGCAAGTCAACGGCGTGGAGGTCTATGATTCGGTGCTGGAGGCGGTCGAGCAGGCCGGCGCCAACACCGCGGCGGTCTTCGTGCCACCCGCGCATGCCGCCGACGCTATCTTGGAATCCACTGACGCAAGAGTGGATTTGGTGATCTGCATAACCGACGGTGTTGCGGTCCACGAGATGAGCCGGCTCTACGCGCATCTGTCGTGTGCAGGCACCTCAACTACGTTGGTCGGTCCCAACTGTCCCGGGATCATCTCACCGGGCAAGGCCAGTGTTGGGATCATTCCCGGCGAGGTGGCGGCGCCCGGCTCGGTGGGGTTGGTCTCGCGCTCGGGGACCTTGACTTACGAGATTATGGACGAGCTGACTCGCAAGGGAGTCGGGCAAAGCACCACGGTGGGCATCGGAGGCGACCCTATCGTCGGCTCCAGCTTTATCGATTGCCTGAGGCGGTTCGAGCAGGATGGGCAGACCGAGGCGGTGCTGCTCATCGGAGAGATCGGTGGCGAGGAGGAGGAGCTCGCCGCGCAGTACGTTCGGGATCACATGCGCAAGCCGGTGGCGGCCTACATCGCCGGGTTCACGGCGCCTCCGGGCAAACGCATGGGCCACGCCGGAGCCATAGTCTCGGGTGCCTCGGGGACGGCCGCCGCTAAAGCCGAGGCGCTGGAAGCCGCCGGCGTCCAGGTGGCCAGGAGCCCCGCTCAGGCTGCCGAGCTGGCGGCGCAGATGGTCGGTTGATAACGGGGAGGACGGACGTGGTGTCTGGTCAGGATATTGTGAACGTATGAAAATCAAGCGCGCGCTGATCTCGGTCAGCGACAAGACCGGAATCGAAGAGTTTGCCCGTGGGTTGATCGATATGAATGTCAACCTGGTTGCCTCCGGAGGCACCGCACGGATGCTGGCCAAGGTGGGCATTGCCACGACCGCGGTCAGCGAGGTCACCAAGTCGCCGGAGATGCTCGACGGCCGGGTTAAAACTATCCATCCAAAGATCCACGGCGCCATCTTGGCCGACCGCCGTAACCCCCAGCACCTGGCTCAGCTAAAATCCAACGAGATTTCGCCTATCGATCTGGTGGTGTGCAACCTGTACCCGTTTGCCCGCACGGTGGAGAACGGCCAGGTGAGCGAGGACGAGGCCGTCGAGCAGATCGACATAGGCGGGCCGGCGATGGTACGGGCGGCAGCCAAGAACTTCCGCTCGGTCGGAGTGGTCGTGAATCCCGGTCGTTACGACGAGATCCTGGAGGAGATGCGCTCGCGCGCCGGCGCCCTGTCGGACGAAACCCGGGCAGCGCTGGCGGCTGAGGCCTTTGCCCACACGGCCGCTTACGACGTGGCGATCAGCCAGTGGATGAACCGCACCGGCGACTTCCCGGATCGTATGTTCCTAAGGCTCGACCGCAAGCTCGAGATGCGTTACGGCGAGAACCCGCACCAGGCGGGCGCCTTTTACGCGGCAACCGAGCCCAGCTGGAAGCAGCTTTGGGGCAAGCAGATGTCGTTTACCAACCTGCTGGACTTTGATGGCGCCTGGCGCTTGGTCAACGAGTTCGATAAGCCGGCGGTGGCCATCGTCAAGCACACCAATCCCTGCGGCGTTGCGCTGGGTGAGGGTACCGAGGACGCCTACGCCCGGGCGCTGGAGTCCGACGAACGCTCGGCTTTCGGAGGCATCGTCGCCTCCAACCGGCCGGTCGACGGGTACTCGGCCAAGCGCATCACCGAGATTTTCACCGAGATCGTTATCGCCCCCGCCTACACCCAGCAGGGGCTGGAGACGCTCAAGGGCAAGAAAAACCTGCGGGTCATCTTGGCACCCAAGCCCTTCTCGGCGGGCATCGAGGTGAAGTCGGCGGCCGACGGGTACCTGCTGCAGCAGGTCGACGAGGTCAAAGGCGATAGCGCGCAGCTTTGGACGGTGGCCGGAAGCTACCGCCCGTCCGAGGGAGACTGGGAAGATCTCAAGTTCGGCTGGTCGGTGGTCAAGCACGTCAAGTCCAACGCCGTGGTGTTCGCTAAGAAGGGCCAGACAGTGGGTATCGGCGCCGGTCAGATGAGCCGGGTGGAGGCGGTGCAGCTGGCCGCGGGTCGGGCAGGCAGCAAGGCCAAAGGCAGTATCTGCGCCACCGACGGGTTCTTCCCGATGCCCGACGGGATCGAGGCGGCCATCGACGCGGGGGTCAAGGCGATTATTCACCCGGGCGGGTCAGTGCGCGACGACGACGTTACCGCGGTGGCCGACCGCCGCAAGATCCCGGTGATCCACACCGGCAAGCGCCACTTCCTTCACTGATCGCACGTGTCTTTTTCCACTCGAGCATGAGTACATTGGGGGTTGTTTGACGGCCAAGATTATCGACGGAAAGCAGGTCTCAGCCGAGGTCAAGGAGCAGGTTCGCCTGCGGGTGGAGAAGCTCAAGCCCGCCGGCGTGGTCCCCGGTCTTGCGGCGATTCTGGTCGGCGACGACCCGGCTTCGCAGGTGTATGTAGGTTCCAAGGAGAAGGTGGCCCAGGCCGCGGGGATGAATTCCTGGGTGTACCGCCTGCCGCAGGACTCCACGCAGGAGCAGGTGCAGGATCTGATCCGCAAGCTAAACGACGATCCGGCGGTACACGGCATCCTGCTGCAGTTGCCGCTGCCCAAGGGACTGGACCCGATCGCGGCGGTGGAGCTTATCGATCACCGCAAGGACTCCGACGGACTCACCTCGGCCAGCTTCGGCCTGCTGGCCCAGGGCAACCCCGGTTTTGTGCCGTGCACGGCGCTGGGGGTCCAGGTGCTGCTGGCCGCGTCGGGCACGCAGGTCAAAGGCGCCAACGTGGCCATAGTGGGCCGGTCCAACCTGGTGGGACGGCCGCTGTCGATCCTGCTGTCGCTTAAGAAGGGCCTGCGCAACCCGCTGTCGCCGGAGGGGGAGCCGCTGCCCGCCGACGGCACCGTCACCTTGTGTCACACCGGCACCGCCGACATCGGCGCCCACACCCGCCAAGCCGACATTCTGGTGGTCGCAGCCGGGGTGATGCGCGGCATCGGCGGCGACATGATCAAGCCCGGCGCTACCGTAATCGATGTCGGCATCAACCGGGACGAGAACGGCAAGCTGGCCGGCGACGTCGATTTTGAGACTGCCAAGGAGGTGGCCGGCGCCATCACTCCGGTTCCCGGCGGCGTGGGGCCGATGACCGTGGCCATGCTGATGTCGAACACCGTGGCCGCCGCCGAGCGCGCCGGAAGCTAGCGAACCGGGTCGCGCCACATCGGCCACAGCGTTAGGCGAGCTGAGCTTTCAGGAGGTTGAGGTCCGCACCTCCCCAGTGCTCGGTTAGCTTGCCTTGCTTCAACCGAACCAGGTCAAGTCCCGGCACCTCCACCCGGCGGCCGGTGGCCTCTACGCCCTGAAAAGGGCCCCGGTGGGTGCCCGACAGGGTGAAACGGAAAGCCACCAGGTCGCCCTCGGCGATCATCTCTTCAATCCGTAGCCGCGCGTCGGGGAATGCGGTGCGGAAACTCTGCAACCGCACGCGCTGGCCATCCAGGTCGAGCGGCTCCGATGCAGGGCCGACGTGTCTGCGGTAGGCAGGGTCCAAGAAGGAGTCGGATGCTTCGATCCTGCCCTCATTCCAGACCTGGTTGAGATAGTCCTCAACAGTTCGTTTGTTGTCCTCTTCCGATGACATGCGCCTCCTAGTGCCGTGAGCACCAACCTTCGGGGCGTTTGGCGGCGTGAGCTGTCCCCTGGCCGCGCAAATGAGTCTAACCAAGTTTTTTTACCGTTCTCTTACTAGAGTTTGACAGGATCTGGTATCTTAACGCCCTATAGAAGGTAGATTTTGCCATAACTTCCCCCAGCTACGACAAAAGATGTGAGGGGAAGTGCGGCTAACCCAGGTAGGAATCGTGACGCTGAGCTGTTTGGTGAGCCTGGCCGGCTTTGGGGGCCCGGCGTGGGCCCAAAGGGCAAAGTTCACGCCCCCGGTGGACGCGGAGGTGGTCCGAGGGTTTGAGAAACCGTCGCACAAGTATGGCCCGGGCCACCGGGGCATCGACTACGCGGTCCCCTCGGGCACGCCGGTGCGGGCGTCGGCAAACGGAGCTGTGAAGTTCGCGGGCTCCGTAGGAGGTCAGGGCCAGTTCATAACTCTTCAGCATGCGGGCGACATCGAGACGACGTACTCCTACCTGAGCGCCATAGAAGTCTCCGAGGGGGAGCAGGTCACGCAGGGCCAAGTGATCGGCCGAAGCGGTGCGGGGCACCCCGACGGTCCGCCGGCGCTGCACTTCGGGGCCAAAAGAGCGGGCGAATACATCGATCCGCTGATCCTGCTGGGCCAGTACGACGACATAAGGGAGCTGCTTGAACTGGAGGAGGCCGTGCTGGCTCGAGCCGTCGGTGCTCAGGTGCCGGAGACTCCGCAGCCCGCTGGGCCCGTTCCAGTGTCGTTGGGAGACACCGATGGCCCGGTGGGAGTGCTAAAGCACGATGCGCCAAGTGAGATTCATGTTCCTGGCGATCAATCATCGCGCGGTGGCTCCACGTGGAGCGACGATCCAATGGGTCGCCGTCTCAGGGGGAGCGATGCGGGGGACGGGCCAAATAGGTTAGAGAAGCCGTTGATCCCATATGCACCTCCGGAGACAATCTACTCCCCAATCCATGACGATGCTGCGGGTACTCCAAGAGTTTTCCACCAACCCCTACCCATCGATTTTGAGACTGATGAAGCCACCGGACTCCCTCGGGGTCGGGACGTTCGCCCGGAGTACGTGGAGGACTGGTGGGGTTCCCTAACGGAGGCGGAGCGGAAGCGTTTGGTTGCCGAGCAAGCGAATGAGATCGGAAACCTTGTTGGGGTTCCGGTAGAGGTCCGCGACCAAGCCAATCGGCTGGTGCTGGGCAAGCGATTGGAGGAGCTAGAGCATGAGCTTGGCGAGCGAGTCCTGGATCCAGAAATGAGCTGGTGGGAAAGAAATTTCGAGCCGTTCGATCCAGACCCTTTCGGCGACAAAGCTGATTCGAAGCCTTCGAGGTTCTTTACGAGTTACTTCGGTCTTGACGGCCTCACCAAGGAAAAACGCGAACTTAGGGGAGTCCGTAGGCTGTCTCGCGAGCTGGTCAATCGGGAAGCTGAATTTCGGGAGGCGGGGCTGCCGGACGACGTGTTCCTTATTGAGCTCGATACTGGTTTTGCCCGTGGGGACGGCAAAGCGGTAGTTGCTTTCGGTGATCCATACTCTGCTGAGTATGTGGCAACTGTTGTACCTGGAATCAATAACAGCCTTGCCAACGCGCAAGGCTTGATCGGCGATGCATCGAGCCTTAAATTTGCTGTGGCCGACCTTCCAGGTGTGAGCGCCGAGACGACCGCTACGGTTGCGTGGCTGGGATATGACACACCTAACGGGTTGATCGATGCCCGAAGTAAGGATGAGGCTGAGGATGGGAGTAGGGCGTTAACTCGTTTTATCGATGATCTTCACCGGCCCGTGTCGGTGAATATGCCTTCAATAACCGCAATCGGTCACAGCTACGGCGCATCAGTAGTTGGCCGGGCAGCTTGTGAAGGACTTAATACACAAAATGTCGCGTTGCTTGGTTCACCCGGCGCGGCTTGTGACACAGCTTACGAGATGGGTCACCCGGAGCCGAGAGTGTGGGCAGCGCGGACAGAGGATGACCCCATAACCATGGCAATTCCTCTTGCGCCACTTGGTGCCGACCCAATGGGAGCATATTTTGGCGGCCAACTGATCCCGCTCGACGCTGAAAGGCAGCGAGGTCATGACGGTTACTTCGTTCCGAGGACGGATGGGTTTGAGAATATCGCTAGGATCGTCGTAGAGCAGTACGGAGATATCGATTGAGTATTAAGCGTATTTGTAATAGGCGGTGGCGCCGACTGGTCGGGGTTGCATTCATGGCGTTGATGCTAAATGGATGTGGAACTGACGTAAGTTATGTCGACGTTTCGGAACGTCTCGTTGTCCTTATCGACGAGGCGATGTCTGTCGGTTTTCAGGACGAAGATCTGCCAGATCGCCCAAGAGTGACTAACGATGCGTGCAAGGACTCCTTCGGCGCTCCCAGCGACGAGGTCCGCCCCGTATATACATACCGGGTACCGTTGTCTCTTCTGGAAATTGAACCAGCGGCTTTCGCATCGCAGGTCACCGACTACTGGGCCGCGCAAGGTCTGACGATTACCGAACAAGATACAGAGCAAGCGGCGAACCGGTTTGCAACTAGCGAGGACGGCTATAGCCTGCAGGTGTTGGTCAACTACGTGGATAGTAGACTCGTCCTAGGCGGAAGCGGCCCGTGCGCGCCACCGAGCCGAGGTGGGTGAGAGGTCAGCCATACGTTGGCTGCGGAAAGGTTGGTGTTGCTCGTGAGGAAGATTGCTTCCATTGCGTCGATTGCGCTGGGGGTCATTATGGTGTTGGCCGCCGGGGGCACCTGGTGGATGGTGAGCAGCACCTTGGCTGATCAGAAGATAACTACCTCGGATGACGCATGCCTGCCTGAGCGCCCCGTTAAGGGACCGTTTACCGCCTACTGCCAGGCGCAGATAATCGACGAGCACACGCTGGAAAGAACCGACGGGCTGCGCTATGCGGAGCTGGACCGGGAAGATCCTCGCCGGGAGACGGCTTTGACCTCGTCGTTTTTGCAGTCCTCGCTGTTTACTTCCGTGGTGTCTTTCGGCGTGGCGGCAATGGCCGCTGCGGTCGGTGTGCTTTTCATTCTGATCGGCTTGGGCATGTGGGACGTCGCCAAGCGGACCGACCCCACCGCTTAATCCTGCGCCGCCGCCCGGTAGGGTGAGCGCATGGAGTTGGTCGTCGGGGTAGATATGGCGACGGCGGCGGTGCGCATCGTGGCGATCGATGGCCATGGCTGCGCCCACGCTCAAGCGACCGGGGACCTGCCGGCGCCCACCTCCCCTCGTCCCGGCTGGCGCGAGCAGGACGCCGGGGCGTGGTGGCCAACCGTGGCCACAGTGCTCCGGCAGCTTACCCAAGAGCTTGGCGCCCGGGCGCGCTCAATCCGGGCGCTTAGCGTCAGTTCCACGTCCGGCACTGTGGCTGCGCTCGGCGCCGGCATGCAGCCGTTGGGCCCAGCGCTTACTTATGCGGACCAAAGAGGGGTTGCCCAGGCGCAGGCGGCGGCCGAGGCCGACGCTCAGCGGTGGGCCGGACTGGGTTTGCGTATTCAGCCGTCGTTCGGCCTGGTCAAGTGGGCATGGCTGATGGGCCGGCCCGAGATTGCCGAGCGCACCGTCCGGTTGGCTCACGCCAGCGACGTGGTGGTCGGCCGACTGATCGGCGAGCTGCCTCCCAGTGACTACAGCCATGCACTCAAAAGCGGCTTTGATCCGCTGCGGATGGAGTGGGCCGCCGGCGCGCTGGAGAAGCTGGGAATACCACAGGAGTTACTGCCCCCTATTGCGGCCCCGGCCAGTGTGGCCGGAACGCTGTGCGCGCAGGCTTGCGAGTCAACCGGGCTGCCTCCCGGCTGCGAGGTCAGGCTGGGGATGACCGACGCTTGTGCAGCCCAGCTGGCCGCCGGCGCCGGTGAGCCCGGGCGGTTTGTTTCGGTGATCGGCTCCACGTTGGTGCTCAAGGGGGTAAGCACCGAATTGATCAAGGATCCCTCCGGAGCCGTGTACAGTCACCGCCACCCGGACGGTTGGTGGCTGCCGGGTGGAGCCTCCAGCGCCGGTGCCGGCGCGCTGACGCACGGGTTTGCCGATGCGAACCTGGCTCGGTTGGACGAACTGGCCGACGCCCGCGGGCCGGCCACGGTGGTTACCTATCCGCTGGTAGCAACCGGCGAGCGCTTCCCGTTTGTCGAGCCCGACGCCGTTTCGTTCACGGTGGGAACGCCTGCGGACGAGGTAGAGCGGTACCGGGCAATCTTGGAGGGCGTGGCCTTTGTCGAGCGTTTGGGTTACGAGCGGCTGGCCGCGCTGGGGGCGGAGGCGAAGGGATCGATCTCCAGCGCCGGGGGCGGCAGCGCCAGCGCGGTTTGGACCCGGATTCGCGCCTCGGTCCTGGGTAAGCCAATTGTCCAAAAACCCGGGGCTTCCACCGCAAGGGGGGCCGCGATCCTGGCCGCGGCGGGCAGCCTTCACCCGGATCTGGCCTCCGCTACGCAGGCGATGTCGGTGGATGGGACCGAGGTGGCCCCCGAGCCCGCGGAGCAGGACGCCCTGGAGCGCAACTTCCAGAGGCTGTCGGCGTCGTTGGTAGACCATGGCTGGCTTGGAGCGGGGTGAGCACAGCGCGAGAATGTGGCACGGGCAGCCGCCGGGTGTCCATGCTCGAAAAGAAGCCAGCCCATGTCCGAGATCAACCGCAGCGCATTAGACAAGGCTCGCAAAGCTTTCGAGGACCGAGCCTGGGACCAGGCGTGCGCATATTTTAAGCAGGCCGAGCAGGCTTCGGCCCCGGAGCCCGCCGACTTGGACACTCGGGCGATGGCCGAGTTCCTGGCCGGCCGGGACGCCGAGAGCACCGAGCTGTTGGCGCGTGCCCACAAGATGTACCTGGACGGGGGCGAAGTCGACAAAGCCGTGCGATCGGCCTTCTGGCTGGGGATGATCCTCATGGACGGAGGCGACATGGCCCAGGGGGGCGGCTGGCTGGCTCGAGCTCACCGTCTGTTGGAGGAGCGGCACTTGGACTGCGTCGAGCAGGGTTATCTACTGATTGCCGCAGCCCTGCAGAGTCTGGGGTCGGGCGACGCCGCCACCGCGCAGGCCACCTTCGGTCAGGCCGAGAAAATCGGTCAGAGGTTTTCCGACAACGATCTCGTGGTGCTGGGCCGGCTGGGCCGCGGGCAGGCGTTGACGCAGCTGGGCGAGGTTGCCGAAGGCCTGGCTTTGCTCGATGAGGTCATGGTGGCCGTCACCGCGGGTGAGGTCTCCGAGATCCCCGCCGGCGTCGCTTACTGCACGGTGATTGAGGTGTGTTCCGAGGTCTTCGACTTCAAGCGGGCCAGGGAGTGGACCGAGGCCTTGAGTCGTTGGTGCGACTCGCAGCCGGATCTGAAGAGCTTTCGGGGACAGTGCCTGGCGCGGCGGGCGGAAGTCATGCAGATGCGGGGGGAGTGGGATGAGGCCGCCGGTGAGGCGCAGCGGGCGGTGGAGTTGCTGGACGGCCGGCCGGCCGTCGGGCTCGCCCGGTACGTTCAGGCGGAGCTGCACCGGTTGCGCGGCCGGTTCTCCGACGCCGAGCACGGGTACCGTGAGGCACACGCGGCGGGCCGGATGCCGCATCCGGGGCTGTCTCAGCTGAGGCTGGCTCAAGGCCGGGTCCCTGCGGCCTGCTCGGGTCTCAAAGGCGCGGTCCAGGAGGCGCAAGAGCGCGGTGCGCTGCGCGCGCAGGTGCTGGCTGCCTATGTGGAGGTGATGCTGGCTGCAGGTGAGCCGGCCGAGGCCCGGGGTGCAGCCGATGAGCTGGCGGATATGGCCGCGGAATTGAATTCATCATTGCTGACCGCCGTGTCGGAAGCTGCGCAGGGATCGGTGCTGCTCGCCGAGGGCGAAGCAAGGGCGGCTCTTGGCAAGCTGAGGACGGCGTGCAAATTGTGGAGGGAGATGGAAGCTCCGTACGAGGCGGCCCGGGTGCAGGCGCAGGTGGGGTTGGCCTGCCGCCAGCTCGGCGACGAGGACGGCGCGCAGTTGGAGCTGGATGCCGCCCGCTCGGCCTTCCACAGATTGGGCGCCGTCCCCGACTTAGGCCGCATCGACGGGGTGGCAGGCAGAGCTCCGCGCGCTACGGCGGGCGGTCTCACCGACCGGGAGGTGCAGGTGTTGCGCTTGGTGGCGGCCGGCAAGACCAACCGAAGCATTGCCGAGGAGTTGTTCCTAAGCGAAAAGACAGTAGCCAGGCACTTGAGCAACATCTTCACCAAGCTGGGGGTGACCTCGCGCTCGGCCGCGACGTCGTTCGCCTACCAGCACGATCTCGTGTGAGCGGCCCCCTTGCGCCGTGCGTAGAAATACCCATTTCGCGTTTGTTGGATTTTGGGTGGTTTGGCCGATGCCCCGCCGCTTCCCCGGGCGTAGCTTCGTCGTCACAGGTCTGGTTACTCGACGACAGGAGGCGGCGATGGTCAAGCAGGACTTGCAGCCAAGGCGGCAAAGCTCGGGCAGCTCGGTGGCAATCTTGGCAATTGCTCCGGTGGTTTTGTTTGGTGCGGTTTTGTACCACCCGTTCATTGCCCGGCTTCCGGACTCCGCAGCGGTTGGAGAGGCGATGGCGGCCGACACCTTCCGCTGGGGCTTGTCGCATCTGGCGGTGGCGGTCGGCGCTGGTTTGGTGCTCAGCGCATTCGTAGTCATCCGCAGAATCCTCGCCGAGGCGGGGGAGAACCGGTGGAGCGCCATCGGCCTGCCGTTCGTCGCCATCGGCAGCGTCTTGTTCGCCGTGCTTCCGGGCATGGAGGTGGGCGTGATGGCCGCGGTGAAGGCCTCCGGCGTAGGCGCGGAGGGGGCCGGCGCGGCTCAAGCCGCCTTGGACCCCTGGTTCATACCCACGCTGGTGAGCAGCTCCGTGCTGTTTTTGATTGGCGCCGTGGGTTTTGCGGGAGGCATCATCCGCAGCGAGGTGCTCAGCCCGGCCCTTACCCGGGTAGTGGCCTGGGGGCTGGCGATCATGGCTCTGGCCCGTTTTGTGCCGTTGGGTGCGGCGCTGCACGTGAGCGCCCTGGCCGCCACCGTGGCGCTATGGTCCTTGGCGTACGAGCTGCGCAAGAGGCACGCCTGAGGGTGCCAACCACCATCGTCCAACCCGTGTAGCACAGATTAAGTGCTACACTGATACATGGCCAACCTAACGGTCACTATTGCCGACGAAGTGCTGCTTCAAGCTCGGCGCAGAGCGCTTGAGCTGGGTACCTCGGTGAACGCGCTAGTCAGGGATTACCTCGAGAGCTTCGCCGGCACCGACGATACCGCGCGGGCAGGCGCCGCTTTGGTCCAGCTTTCCGAACAGCATTTCGCCTCGAGCGGTCCGGGTGGCCGCACGTGGACACGCGACGAGCTGCATGTTCGATAGGACCTTTTTAGACACCAACGTCCTCGTCTATGCGTTCGACAACGCCAACCCCGCCAAACGGGACTGCGCCCGGCAGATCCTGAGCTCGCCGCCGGGCCCCTTGGCGATCAGCGCCCAGGTGATCGGCGAGTTCTACGTGGTTGTTACTCGCAAGCTCGCCGAACCGCTCGATCTTTTATCGGCTGAGACGGCGGTCACGCATCTACGCAGGCTGCCGGTGGTGCCGGTCGACGCGGACCTCGCAGGCGCCGCCGCCGTCACCAGCCGCGCACACCAGCTTTCCTATTGGGACGCCTTGATCGTGGAAGCAGCAATCGCGGCAGGCTGCCATCGATTGTTCACCGAAGACCTGGATGACGGAGCCCGGTTCCGCTCGCTAAGCGTAGAAAACCCTTTTACCTAGTATCCCGGCGCGCTACGCCCAAAGAATGAGGCCGGTCTCGGTGTAGGAGGTAAGGCTCGGGTGGGCCGGTACGACCCGCAGCGCAAACCCGTACCGGCCCGCAACACTGCACTCAAAAGTGCCTGAGAACCGGTGGGACCCCTCCTGGTTGTTCCCGGCGACGGCCATTTGGGTGATCCGGGTGTCATGCAGTTCGTCTTGTTGGCCGACCGGGCCGTGCAGCAACTGCACCGAGACATCGTCCGGCGTCAGCTCGCCCAGTTCGATCACCGCTTGGACCGTGCGGGGGTCGCCGCGGCTGACCGCCACGTGCCGAGCGTCGTCTACGGAGAGGATCTTGACGAACGGCCAGCCGAGCCGGAGTCTTTGCTTCCACGCCGCCAGGGACCTGGCCATCTCGAAGTTGTTTTTGGCCAGCGCCTCTACGCGCTCGGCCAGCGGTTCGTACATGTACTCGACGTAGTCGCGCAACATGCGCGACGCGGTGACGTTGGGTCCCAGCGAGGCCAGCGATAGTTTCACGATGTCTATCCAGTCGCCGGGTACGGCGTCGTCGGGACGGTCGTAAAATTTAGGCACTATATGCCGCTCCAGCAGGTCGAACAAGCTGGCCGCCTCCAGTTCGTCGCGCTTGGCGAGGTCGTCGTAGGTCTCCGCAGAAGCGATCGCCCACCCGTTTTCGCCGTTGAACATCTCGTCCCACCAGCCGTCTTTGATCGAGACGTTAAGGGTCCCGTTCAGCGCGGCTTTCTCGCCGCTGGTGCCGCACGCCTCCAGGGGTCGGCGCGGGTTGTTGAGCCAAACGTCGGCGCCCTGATACAGGCGGCGGGCGATGCGCATGTCGTAGTTGGGAATGAACACCACCCGATGCCTTACCAATGGATCCTGGGCGAACTGTACGATCTGCCGGATGATTGCTTTGCCGATATCGTCTCGGGGGTGGGCTTTTCCGGCGATGACTATTTGCACCGGCCGCTCTTCGTCGAGCAGCAGCGCCTTGAGCCTCTCGGGGTACTGGAAGAGCAGGTTGGCCCGCTTGTACTCGGCAAACCGCCGCGCAAAGCCGATGGTCAGCACCCGCGGATCCAGTGCGCGATCCGCCCAGTCAACGTCCGCACCCCGGGCACCGGCGGCAATGAGAGAGTCTTTGAGCAGCCGACGGGCGTTTAGCACCAGCTGGCCGCGGGCCTGCTCCTTTACCCGCCAGACCTCGTCGTCGCGTGCCGAAAGGATGTTGTTCCAGCGGTCGGCTTGAGCTTCATCCCAGTCCGGCATGATGTACTTGTCGAACAGCTTGCCCATGCTCGGCCCAACCCAGCTGCGAGCGTGGACCCCGTTGGTGACCGAGCCGATCGGCACCTCCTCGACCGGGACGTCGGGCCAAAGCCCTTGAAACATGCTGCGGCTAACCCGGCCGTGGAGCTTGGAGACCGAGTTGGCCTTGGAGGCCAGGCGCAGCGACATCAGCGCCATGTTGAAGGGTTCCGCGGGGTGCGCGTCCGGTGGCTGTCCCAGCGCCATCAATTGGTCCATAGTGATGCCGCACTCATCGGCCCAACCCCAAAAGTACAACTCCATGAGTTCCCTGGAGAACTTGTCGATACCGGCCGGCACCGGCGTGTGGGTTGTAAAGGCCGTGCTTGCCCGGTTGGCTTCGATCGCTTCCGGGAAGGTGAGCCCGTCGTTGACGATGAATTGGCGGATGCGCTCAAGGCTCAAAAAGCCGGCGTGACCCTCGTTCATGTGCATTATCTGGGGATCTTCGCCCGCCGCCTGCAAAGCCCGCACGCCGCCGACGCCCAGCAAGATCTCCTGGGTCATGCGGTGCTGCTGGTCGCCGCCGTAGAGGCGGTCGGTGATCATCCGGGCCTGTGGAGAGTTGCCGTCCACGTCGGAGCACAGCAGGTACAGACGCACCCGGCCCACCTCGGCGCGCCAGATCTGTGCGCGTACCGGCTCGCCGGCCAAATCGATCTCTACCTCAGCGTCGACCTCGGTCAAAGCCATGGCGTGGGGGTCGAGCTCCGTGTAGTGCTCTTGCTGCTGCCCGTCGGCATTTAGCTGCTGAAGGAAGTAGCCCTCCCGGTAGAACAAGCCGACGCCGGTCAGCGGTATGCCCAGGCCGCTGGCCGCCTTGAGGTGGTCGCCGGCGAGGACGCCGAGACCTCCTGAGTACTGGGGCAACGCTTCGGTCAGGCCGAACTCGGGGGAGAAGTAAGCGACCGAGCGCAGGGGGCTTTGGCGGTGCTGGAACCAGCGATCCGAGCTCATGTAGGACTGCAGGTCCGCATGGACGTCGGCCATGAACTTCATGAAACCGCGCTCGGTAGTGAGGGCCTCGAACCGCTCCGGGCTCACGGCCCCCAGCAACCGCAAGGGGTCGCCGCCGGACGCCTTCCAAGCCTCTGGGTCTACCCAGCGGAACAGATCTCGGGATCGCGGTTCCCAGGACCAGCGCAGGTTCATGGCTATCTCGCCCAAGGGGGCAAGGGCTTCCGGAAGGCGGGCCCGAACGGTGAAGCTTCGCAACGCCTTGGGGATCACGCAGGAATGGTATGCCCTGCCGACCGTCGGCGCAATCGACGCGTAGGGGGAGATGGCCAGTTCGCGCCAATCCGCAGCCCGGCCCCGCTGCGTATACCTGTCAACACCTCACCGAAGGGAGATTTCATGAAGCAAGTACGACGCGTATTGAGTGCAAAGGTGGGTTTTGCCGCCCTGCTGGCCAGCTTGCTGCTGCTGGCTGCGTGCGGCGGATCTACCGGCGACGACGACTCTGACGGCTCTGACGGCGCCGTCGACTCTGCCGACTCTGCCGACTCTGCAGGGGCCGAAAACACCGTGGTGATGGAGCTGATCAGCTTCAAGCCCGAGGTGATCGAGGTTTCGGCAGGCGACACCGTCACCTGGACCAACGAAGAAGCCGCCAGCGCCCACACCGTGACCTCCGGACAGGTCGAGCAGGGAAGCGGCGGCGTGACCGCCACTCCCGACGACAGATTCGACTCCGGCAACGTGGCGGCAGGCGACACCTTTGAGTTCACCTTCGACGAGCCGGGGACCTATGCGTACTACTGCGCAATTCACCCGGCCACCATGACGGGGGAGGTGAGGGTAGCGGCCAACTAACCATCCACAAGTCTTTTCACGTGGATCGACACCGATCGATTCAAGACCAACGAAGGAGGTAAGTCATGAGGAAGAAATTGCTCAGCATCCTGGCGTTGCTGATGGCGATGACCCTGCTGGGAACCGCCTGCGCGACCGATAACGGCAACGGCGGGGACACTGGCGCCACCGAAGACGGCGCGCCGACCTCGGCGACGCCGGCGGCGGATCTGCGGGCGGGCCTGACCCAGCTGCTCACCGAGCACGTCTACCTGTCGGCTCTGGCCACCGGTGCCGCGCTGCGGGGCGACACCGAGCAGTTCGAGGCTGCGGCCGCAGCGCTTAACGGCCCGAGCAACAGCAACACCG
>JBBDRQ010000047.1:46795-103749 GCA_040905365.1 Actinomycetota bacterium | reverse complement strand
ACGACGCCCTGGCCTACGCCGCGACCTTCGGCGAGACCATGAACTCGGTCAACGACAACCTGCCGGCCGATGCGGTAACCGAGGGTGTGGAGACGCACATCACCACGCTCAAAGCCGTCATCGATGCGCAGGCTGCAGGCGACCAGGAGGCCGTCTATCAGGGTCTTCGGGAGGCTTACCACCACATGGACGGTCTGGCGGCTACGATCGCCGGCGCCACGGTGGCCAAGTTCCCCGATGACTTCGACTCCGAGGCCGATTCCCCGGCGTCGGACCTGCGGGCGGGACTTACCTCGCTGCTGCAGGAGCACGTCTACCTGGCGGCCAGCGCTACCGGCGGAGCCCTGGGCGGCCGCACGGAGCAGTTCGAGGCTGCGGCCGCAGCGCTTAACGGCCCGAGCAACAGCAACACCGCGGACCTGAGCGCGGCAGTTGGCAGCGTGTACGGCGAGGAAGTCGGCAACGCCTTCGACGGCCTGTGGCGCTCCGACGACCACATCCCGGCCTTCGTGCGCTACACCCAGGCGGTAGCCGCGGGTGACGAAGCGGCCCAGCAGGCCGCAGTTGACGACGCCCTGGCCTACGCCGCGACCTTCGGCGAGACCATGAACTCGGTCAACGAGAACCTGCCGGTCGATGCGGTAACCGCGGGCGTGGAGACTCACATCACCACGTTCAAGGCCGTCATCGACGCTCAGGGCGGGGGTCGCGCCACCGAGGCTGCCACCTCGCTGAGGGAGGCGGCTGCTCACATGAACAACTTGGCCAACGCGATCGCCGAGGCCACTGTGCAGAAGTTCCCCGAGAGCTTCTAAGCACAGGTAGCTCGTAGCATCACAAAAAGCGCCCCCCGGGGTTTGCCCGGGGGCGCTTTTGTTGTTACGGCCGGCGCCGGAGGCGGGCGGCCGACCGCTGGAGCCACCGCGGGTTGCGCACGAAGCCCAGAGCGCCCAAGGCGATCACCAGACCGGCTACGGTCAAGATCTGTAGTTGGTTTTCGACGAGCACTGCCCAGTAGTGGCCCATTTCCCCCCTGTACAGCGCATAGCCCGCCAACCCGGCGATAGGCAGTCCGAGTATCACCGTCAGTGCCAGCATCCCGCTGCGTAAGGCGGCCAGGGCCAGGCCGGCAATGACAATCGCCGAGGCGACGACCTTGACCAGTCCGTGGACAGAGTCGTTGAGCAGGGCTACGGCCAGCAAGGCTCCGCCGGTTGCCAGCACCGCGTTAACCGCCCAGGCTCCAAATCTCGACCCGACCACCGAGCCGTATACCAGGGAGTACAGCAACAGCGTTAGGCCTCTGACCGGCCTTAAAATCGTACGTACCGCCGGTATCTTGGGAGCGTTGGCAACCGCAGTCATGACCGCTGCCGTGCGGCTGGCCGTGGCGGCAAACAGGTCCGTCCCCTTCTCTTGGAGGATGGTCTCCTGACCGATGCCGGCGTTTGCGAACAGATCGAGCTGCTTTTGGGGCGTCAATCCCGGGGAACCACCTGCCTCCCGGTCAAATGTCTTGGCGAAGGCTGCTCCGTTGCTGGCTCGGTCGGCGCCGTTGCTCAGGTCGACCTCGACCGCGGAGGCGAGCTCGCCGAGCTCTTCTTGGATAATTTCCAGATAGATACGCCGAGCGATCACCCCGGCGGTGAAGGGCAGGCTTGCGGGAACCGGAAACGCTGCGTCGTTGAGGAATCGCAACTCGGTCCTGATCCCCTCCTCGGCCTTGTCGAACTCGCGCCCGAGGTAGCCGTCGGAGTCGTTGTCGCCGACCGCTAGTTCACGCAGGAGAGGCATGATGCCCGTTTGATGCGGCTTCAGGGGCTCCGCGGAGCCGGTGTCACGCCCTGCGGGTGGCTCGAGGCGCAGAGCCAGCTGCATCAACCGCGGCGGTGCCAGGGCGGCTTCCACCAGCCTTAGGGCACCGTCCATGCGGCCCCAGATCCAGTCGTTCACCCGCCAACTCTTCTTGTAAAAAGCTCCGAAGTGGGCCATCTGGACGCCGGCCAGCTTCTTTGCGGCGGCGCCCGGGCCCCCGAATCCGTGCTGGAGGTTGGCGCTTATCTGCATGAGTTCGACGTCTTGATCTTGCGGACCGCCTCCCGAGGTCATAGCCATGTAGCCGACCTCGACCGACAGCATCCTGGAGACCACCTGCTCCCAACTCAGGGTTGGCGAGTTCGGTCCCGTTCCCAACAGGCTTTCGGTCATGCCCTGTAGATCGGCCGCTTCCTTTGAGACCAGCGGATTATCGAGGCGCTGGCTTTGGCGGGCGGCCTGTTCCAGCTCCGGGGTCCGGTCGAGCAGTACCTCGACAATGCCCCGCACCGTTGTCTCCAGACGGCTGTATGTATACGTTCGGCCGTCGCCGGGGTGCTCTAGGTAGGCCTCGAGCTCCCGGACCGCCCCGGCCGCCCAGTCCTTCAGGACTGAGCGCCGTTCCACCGGGTCGGCCGAGGGCGGGTCCGGCAACTGTGCCCGGCCGCGCCAAAAGGCGATGTCCTCGCTCCGCATGGCACGGATGTCCACCAAATAACCGTGGATGAGCTCGCGACCCTCCCGCAGATTCCTGCGCAGCTGCGACGGGGACATATTGGATGCGGTGGTATCCGTACCCATAAATGGTGCGACGTACAGAGCCCTTTTCAAAATGTCCAGGGCGACGACTCCCAGCCGCTCCACCGGCGCCAGCCCCCACTCCCACCGCGGCCGGCTGCTGAAGTCCAGAGCCTCGTGCGAGCTCGGTACGAACGGCAGCGGTATCTCAGCCGGCGACACCCCGTTCGCTGTCCGGCCTTCAGAGGGCTTCTCGAGCCTGAAGACCCCGGCTATCTCGTCCTTTGTCCACTCCGGTATGCCCCGGCTTCGGCCGGATCCGGTGTCCGGTCCGGACGCCGGAGCATCGCCGGACGGCCGGCGCCCGGCGAGCACCTCGGCGGCTATGTTGCGCGCCGCGTGGAGGATTCGGGTCTTTATGTAGATGGGGAACAGCGCTTTGGCCAGCTCGGCGTGGTTCTTCCCGACGGCTTGCAACAGCTCCGGCCGCAGAGCTTTGCGGATGCGGGCTTGGGCGTTGTTCTGCTCCAGGTCCTGAAGCTCCCGGGAGATGGCCTGGGCTGCCGGAAGCTTGATGAGAGCCGCCCCGAGCACCTCGGTTACCGGCGGAGGATCGCGGAACCGGGCGGCTTCGGCTTCGGAAAGGGCGGCGGGATCCGGATTGATGTAGGTGAGCACCCGGCGGACCTCGTTTCCGGCCGGCTGGTTGAAGATCGCCCTCAAGGCGGGTTCCATCGGCATGTTCATCAATACGCCCCCGTCCAGGACGAAGCGGCTTCGATCGAAGTTGACCAGGTGATCGGGGAAGCTGTCCCGGTCCGCAGGTGCCTCACCCGGGGCAACCGGGACAAAGCTGGCCTCGAACGCCAGCGGGAAGGAGGCGGTGGACCGGGCCGCCAGGGCCAGGTGGTCAACGATTTCTGCGGCTGCAAACGGATCGTGGCCGGCTTGCGCACCTCGGACGAAGTGGAACCTTCCCCGGTGCTCCGCCTGCTGGAGGTTGGTGCCGAAGTCGTCAACGAAGTTGCGAACCCAGCCGTCCATCAGCGATGTGGTGATGGTCAGGTCGATGGGGGTGTGGGCAGTATCCCGTACCTGGCTCTTGCCACGGATGACCTCGGCGAAGGCTTCCTGCAGCTTGGGCAGGAAGTAGGAGTCGCCCTTGAGCAGCGACGGCGTGTCGCTGTCGAGCGGACCTCTCATCAGCTCCATCAACGAACCTGCGTCCGCCCATAGTCTGCCTACCGACTTGAGGTCCGCCCCGTAGACGGCCGCCAGGGCCAGGAAGCCGGCGTTGATCCCTCCTGCGCTGGTGCCGGCCAGCACGTCGATGCGAGCCCGGGACTTGATCAGCTCCAGCAATTGTGCGTAACAGGTCCCGTCTGCGGGCCGGGCTTCGGTCAGCCGGTTGAGCTCCCGCCCGACGCCTCCTATCCAGATCGCAAGACTGACCCCTCCGTTCATCACGACCGCCACGCGCAGCTCCTGGTAGTCGTCGGGCCCAACGCTGTCCCAGACTCTCACTCAAGCCCCCTTCTTAGTTATCCCAGGGTCGGATTCTGCGCCTCCGACTGACTGATATCAACCAAATCTGTGCGCAGATTCGCGGACTTCAAGCCGCGGGGCGCCCGCCCGCGTGGTGTTAGCAATGCAGCTTGGTGATAGGAATACAGGTGTGATCGATCCCATTGAAATCGGTGATGTTCGCCCGCGCGCTCCCGGGGGCGAGTTTCCCGCCAAGGCGGTGGCCGCGCGCAGCGTTAGGGTTTCGGCCGACATCTTCAAAGACGGCCACTCGGTTTTGGCGGCTCAAGTTTTGTGGCGGCCCATGAATGGGCAGTGGACCGCGGTGCGGATGGCCGCCGGCGCCAATTACCGCTGGTGGGCTGATTTCCAGCCGGAGGTCATCGGACCGCACGAGTACAAGGTCCAGGCGTGGACCGACCACTTCATGACCTGGCAGCGGGATGTGGCCATCAAGCACGAGGCCGGTCAGGACATCTCGGTCGAATTGGAGGAGGGGGCTGCGCTGATAGAGCTCAGTGCACTTGAGATGGAGCCGTCCAAGCGGCCGAGGTATAGAGAGGTAGTAGCCACGTTGCGCGACGAAAGCCTCGGCTTTGCCGAGCGCCTGGCCGCCACCGGCAAGAGCTTCGTAACCGAGCTGTTCGCCGACTCGCCCCTGCGGCACGACCTGAGCTCATCGAGGCCTATGCCCGTGTGGGTCGACCGTGAGCGGGCGCTCTACAGTTCCTGGTACGAGCTGTTTCCGCGGTCACTGGGGGGGTTCATGGGGACGGTCGAGCACCTCCCTCGTGTCGCCGGCATGGGTTTCGATGTGCTGTACCTGCCTCCGATCCATCCGATCGGGGCGACCGCCCGCAAGGGCCGCAACAACGCGGTCACCCACGAGCCGGACGACGTGGGCAGTCCGTGGGCGATCGGCTCGAAGCTGGGGGGGCACACCGCTATTCACCCGGACCTGGGAACCATTGACGACTTCCACGCGCTGGTGGACCAGGCCGCCGAGCACGGGCTGGAGATCGCCTTGGACTATGCCCTGCAGTGCTCTGTGGACCACCCCTGGGTCGCCGAGCACCCGGAGTGGTTTCATCACCGGCCCGACGGCAGCATCAAGTTTGCGGAGAACCCGCCCAAGAAGTATCAAGACATCGTCCCGATTAACTTCTGGCCGTCGACCGACCGGTCCCGCTCGGAGCTGTGGGATGCGTGCAAGCAGATCCTCGACTACTGGATCGCCCACGGAGTCAAGATCTTCCGGGTCGACAACCCGCACACCAAGCCGCTTGCCTTCTGGGCATGGCTGATCCCGGCCGTCCAGATCAAACACCCGGAGGTGATCTTCCTGGCCGAGGCATTCACCCACCCCAAAATGATGGCCCAGCTGGCTGAGATCGGCTTTACGCAGAGCTACACCTACTTCACCTGGCGGACTCACAAGCAGGAGTTGACCGATTACCTGAACGAACTGGCCTACGGTCCGACCGCCGACTACATGAGGCCGAACTTCTGGCCGAACACGCCCGATATCCTCAGCGGTCCGCTGCGGGGCGGGGGACCGGGGGTGTTCAAGCAGCGGCTGGTGCTGGCGGCGACCATGGCGCCTTCCTACGGCATCTACAGCGGCTACGAGCTGATGGAGAACGAGCCGGCGCGCCCAACCGATGAGGAGTACCTGTTCTCGGAGAAGTACGAGATAAAGCATCGGGACTTCGACCTGCCGGGAAATCTGGTGGGTTTCGTCACCCGTATTAACGAGCTGCGCAGGCAGCACCGGGCCCTGCGGCAGCTGCGCAACATCCGGTTTCACCACGCGGACAACTCGCAGTTGATCGTGTACTCCAAAGCCACCCACGACCTTTCCGACGTGGTGCTGGTGGTGGTAAATCTGGATCCCGGGGGCGTGCAGGAGGGCCTGATCGAACTCGACGCCGCCGCGCTTGGCGTGGATCCGACCCGGCCCTACACGGCGACCGATGGGCTGACTTGGACCGAGTACACGTGGACGGGCAACACTCCGTTCGTCCGCCTCGACGGCGCCGACCAACCGGCGCACATCTTGCACATCACCCAGATAACCTGATCTTTATGGATGAGCGCTGGTACCAGAAGGCCGTTTTCTATGAGGTTCTGGTCCGGGGGTTCTACGACTCCAATCAAGATGGCACCGGGGATATTCGCGGCCTGATCAACAAGCTTGACTACATCCAGTGGCTGGGCGTGGACTGTATATGGTTGCTGCCGTTTTACTCCTCGCCCTTGCGCGACGGCGGCTACGACATATCGGACTTCTACAGCGTCTTGCCGGAGTACGGCAATCTCGAGGACGTCAAAGAGTTGATCGAGGAGGCGCACAAGCGGGGTATGTACCTGATCTCGGACCTGGTAATGAACCACACCAGCGACCAGCACCCCTGGTTCCAGGAGTCCCGGCAGGGCGCCGACAACCCCAAAAGCGACTGGTACGTGTGGGGTGACGACGATCAGCGTTGGAGCGAGGCCCGGATCATCTTTTTGGACACCGAACGCAGCAACTGGACCTGGGACCCGGTACGCCAGCAGTACTATTGGCACCGGTTCTTCAGCCACCAGCCGGATCTGAACTACCGCAACCCTGAGGTGCGGGAGGCGATGCTGGACGTGATGCGCTTCTGGCTGGACCTGGGGCTGGACGGCTTCCGCTTGGATGCGGTGCCCTACCTGTACGAGCGGGACAGCACCAACGGGGAGAACCTGCCTGAGACCCACCAGTACCTCAAGGACCTGCGTCAAGCGGTCGACGAGGAGTACGAGGCAAGGGTGCTGCTTGCCGAGGCCAATCAGTGGCCGTCGGACGTGGTGGACTACTTCGGCAAGGGCGACGAGTGCCACATGTGCTTCAACTTCCCGCTGATGCCCCGGATGTTCATGGCGCTGCGCCGGGAGCAGCGTTACCCGATCACCGAGATACTGGCGGAAACTCCGAGGATTCCCGAGGGCGCGCAGTGGGCAATATTCCTACGCAACCACGATGAACTCACTTTGGAGATGGTTACCGGTGAAGAGCGCGACTACATGTACGAGGAGTACGCCCACGATCCGCTGATGAAGCTGAACCTGGGTATCCGCCGGCGCCTGGCGCCGCTGCTGGACAACAACCTGGTGGCGGTGCAGTTGTTCCACGCCCTGCTGTTTAGCTTTCCGGGTACGCCGATTCTGTATTACGGCGACGAGATAGCCATGGGCGACAACATCTTCTTGGGAGACCGCGACGGCGTCCGTACCCCCATGCAGTGGACTCCCGACCGCAACGCGGGCTTTAGCTCGGCCGACTTTGCCCGCCTGTACCTGCCACCGCTAATGGACCCGGTTTACGGGTACCAGGCGGTCAACGTGGAGTCCCAGATGCGGGACCCGTCCTCGTTCGTGCACTGGGTGCGTAAGATGCTCCAGGTTCGCAAGCTCCACCCGGTGTTCGGGGTCGGGGAGATGGAGATCCTAAGCGCCGAGAACCCGTCGGTGCTCGCCTACATCCGGGAGTACGGGGACGACGTGGTGCTGTGCGTGAACAACCTCAGCCGCTTCGCGCAGCCGGTCCAACTCAACCTGAATCGCTTTGCCGGTATGACGCCTATCGAGATGCTGGGGCGGGTGCCGTTTCCCAAAGTCGGCGAGCTGCCCTACCTTCTGACTATGGGTGGACACGGTTTCTACTGGTTCCAGTTGGTGGATTCGCATGAGTGAGATTCCGGTACAGGCCGCCGAGCTCGCCGAGCACCTGCAGCACTTCCTGCCCCGCCAGCGCTGGTTCGGGCACAAAGGAGCCCCCATCGAGCGCGTCGATGTGAGCGCAGTCGAGATCCTAAAGGCCGACTGGCCGATGCTGATTCGTATCGAGGCTTCGGCGGCCGTGGAAGACGCCGATCCAGAGACGTATCAGATGCTCATCGGTTTGCGATCCGTTGCCGACCGGCTGGACTTTCTCGAGGAGAACTCCGGGTCGGTGTTGGGGGAGGTGTCCACCCCCGAGGGTCCGGCGCACGCCTATGACGGCCTGCGCGACTCGGAGCTCGCCCTGGCCGCGTTCAAAGAGCTTTTCCCGCACCTTGACCCACCCGAGCTGGTCCGGCCGGTCCTGGCCGAACAGTCCAACACGCTGCTCATCTACGACGAGCGTTTGGTGTTCAAGATGTTTCGCTCGCTGGCGGAGGAGGTCAACCTGGATCTGGAGGTAACCGAGGCGCTCGGCAACGTCGGCTTTGCCCATGTGGCGGCGCCGGTCGGCGTGTGGCGAAGCGGCGGAAAGGATTTGGGCATGGTGCAGCCCTACCTGGCCGGCGCCGTGGACGGTTGGGCGATGGCGCTAACCTCGCTCCGGGACATGTTTGGCAACGAGGGGGATCCGGCCCTGGCCGGAGGGGACTTTGCCGCGGAGGCGGAGCGGCTGGGCGCAACTACCGCCGAGATGCACGCGGCGCTTGCCGAGGCGTTTGGAACCGAACTGGGCAGTCCCAAGGCCTGGGCGGCTGCGATGGAGGCGAACCTCAAACGGATCGACCACGCGGGCATCGATCGGGAGGCGGCGTCCAGAGTCTTCCAGCGGATGGCGGCGCTTCCCGACGCCGGCGCCTCCATACGGGTGCACGGCGACCTGCACCTGGGTCAGGTGATGAGGACCGATACCGGGTGGTACGTGCTCGATTTCGGCGGAGAGCCGTCCCGACCGGTGGAAGAGCGCCGGGTCTTCACCTCGCCGTTTAAGGACGTGGCGGGGATGCTGCGCTCTTTAAACTATGCGGCCTGGACCGCGATGGCCGAGCAGGAGGTCCACAAGGAGGAGGTAGCCCGGGAGTGGGATGAGAGGAACCGGGGAGCCTTCGTTGACGGCTATCTGCGCACCGCGCGCCGGCTGGGCGGTCTGTTGCCCGACGACGAGTCCACCGTGAACCTACTGCTCAAGGCTTTCGAGCTGGACCGGGGAATCTACGAGGTCGGCTACGAGATCAGCCACCGGCCGCAGTGGGTGGACATACCGCTGGCCGCCATCGCCAACTTGTATTGATGTAGTGCAGCTATGGTGGCTAACGGGGCAGGCAAGCCGAAGGTGCTGATCCTCGACGGCCGCGAGGTCACCGTAACCAATCCCGGCAAGGTGTTCTTCCCGCAGCTCGGGCTTACCAAGCTGGACCTGGTCAACTACTACCTCACGGTGGCCGAGGGAGCTCTTCGGGGCTGCTACGACCGGCCAACCTCGCTCAAGCGGTATCCAAACGGGGCAGAGGGGGAGTTTTTCTTCCAAAAGCGGGTGCCTCAGCACCGACCCGAGTGGATAAAAACCGCCCTGGTTACCTTCCCCTCGGGGCGCTCGGCGGAATTTTTGACCATAGTCGACTCCGCTCACCTGGTGTGGGCCGTCAACCTGGGCTGTATCGACCTGAACCCGTGGCCCGTACGCAGCGCAGATGCCGACCATCCGGACGAGCTGCGGGTGGACCTGGACCCCACGCCGGGTGTGCCGTTCGGTCGGGTCCGGGAGGTGGCGATGGCGGTCAAAGAGGTGCTCGAGGAACACAGTTTGGTGGGTTTTCCCAAGACCTCCGGGTCGCGGGGCATGCACATCAACGTCCGTGTCGAACCCTGCTGGGACTTCACCGAAGTGCGCAGGGCGGCCCTGGCTATGGCCCGGGAGGTCGAGCGCCGGATGCCGCAGGCGGCCACCACCGCGTGGTGGAAGGAGCAGCGCCACGGTGTGTTTATCGACTACAACCAAAATGCCCGCGATCGTACGGTGGCTTCCGCCTACTCGGTCCGCCCGACCACCGACGCCCGGGTCTCCTGTCCGCTGGAATGGGCCGAGGTTCCGGATGTGGACCCGGCGGCCTGGCGAATCGACACGGTGCCAACCAGGTTTGCCCAAGCTGATCCCGGTAAGGCCATCGATGAGCAGGCGGGGAGATTGGAATCGTTGCTGGAGTTGGCAGACCGCCATGCGGCGCTAGGGGCAAAGGATGCTCCTTGGCCGCCCAACTACCCCAAGATGCCCGGTGAGCCCAAACGGGTCCAGCCGTCCAAAGCACGAAAGCAAGATTAAGTAACCGGATCCAATCCGTTCCTCTGGCAGCCCCGAATCAAGGGGTGAGTTGTCGATAAGGGCTTCACGCAGCCATCCGGCGAAAAGTTTTGAGAGGAGTGGTAGACATGCAAGGCAAGACTCCAGCGCAGCTAATCGGAATGACCTTCGGGATCGTGTACCTGTTGGTAGGCGCGGTTGGGTTTGCGGTGACCGGGGTGTCCAATTTCGCATCGGACACCAACACGCAGTTGATCATCTTTGACTTGAACCCGCTGCACAACATCGTCCACCTGGCCATCGGCGCCGCCTTGCTGGGCGCCAGTGCCAGCAGCAAGATAGCCGGTCCGGTCAACGGCGTCGTCGGTGCCACCTACATAGCGGTGGCGTTGATCGGACTCACAGGAATCCTGACGTTCATCTCGGTGAACTCGGGTCCGGTGCCGGACTTCTTCCTCCACCTGGCCAGCGGCCTCGTGCTGATCGCCTTCATAAAAGGCGCATCCAACGTCGGCGGATCCGCTAACCAGCAGGACTCCAGCATGAGTCTCTACGAGCAGAACCGCAGAGCTGCACAGGGCGGCTAATCCCCTCCGCCCTCCCCTAAGCAAAGACCCCGGACCCCCGCCGGGGTCTTTGTTTTGCATCGATGGTCTTTGTTTTTGCATCGACTGGGGCAAAATGGCCATATGCAGCTGCCCGTAATGCCGCCGGTCAAGCCCATGCTGGCCCGCTCGGTTGCAGAGATTCCCGAGGGCATGGTTTACGAACCCAAGTTCGACGGTTTTCGCTGCATCGTCTTCAGGGACGGCGACGAGGTGGAGATGGGCAGCCGCAACGAGCGTCCGCTCACCCGTTACTTCCCCGAGCTGGTTGAAGCCGTCAAGGCCAACCTGCCCCGTCGCTGCGTGGTCGACGGCGAGGTGGTGGTGGCCGTGGGCCGGTCCCTGGACTTTGAGGCCCTGCAGCAGCGTATCCACCCGGCGGCCTCGCGGGTCGCGATGCTGGCCCGGCAGACCCCTGCGGCCTTCATCGCCTTCGATCTGCTTGCTCTGGGCGACGAGTCGCTGGTGGACAGAGCCTTTGACCACCGGCGGGCGGCGCTGGAGGAGGCGCTTTCCTTGTCAAAGCCCCCCGTATTCGTTACCCCGGCAACCGATTCTGTTGAACTGGCCCGGCAGTGGTGGCGGGTCTTCGAGGGCGCAGGTTTGGACGGGGTCATCGCCAAACCGAAGGATCTGCGTTATGTACCGGACAAGCGATTGATGTTCAAGATCAAGCATGAGCGCACCGCCGACTGCGCTGTGGCGGGTTTCCGGTGGCACAAGAGCGGCCCGGTCGTGGGCTCCTTGCTGCTGGGACTGTATGACGAGTCCGGCACGCTGCACCACGTCGGGGTGGCAGCCGCTTTCAAGATGGCGGAACGCAAACGCCTGCTCGACGACCTCGAGGCTGTGCGCATGTCTGCCGGCGAGCCGCATCCTTGGTACGCGTGGGCCGAGGAGGCCGGCCGTATCCCCGGCGGCGCCCAGTCCCGGTGGAGCCGGGGCAAGGATGCGTCCTGGGAGCCGCTCAGGCCCGAGCTGGTGGCGGAGGTGGGTTACGACCATATGGAGGGGAACCGTTTCCGTCATGTCGCCCAGTTCAAGCGCTGGCGGCCCGAGCGCGATCCCTGGTCCTGCACATTCGAACAGCTCGAGCTTCCCGTAGATTTCGACCTGGCGCAGGTGCTGGTGGCGCGGTGAGTGAGCCCATGCACCGGATGGGTGTGGTCGACTTGGCGGGTTTGGTCCGAAGCGGCGCCGTGAGCGCACGCGCGGTCGCGTCGGTCTTTCTGGAGCGAATCAACCGGCACAACCCGCAGCTAAACGCCTTCGTTTACGTCGACGCCGTCTCCGCGCTAGCGCAGGCCGAGGCTATCGACCGGATCGTGGCCAGTGGAAGGGATCCGGGCCCGCTGGCCGGGGTGCCGGTGGGGGTCAAGGACCTGGAGGATGTGGCGGGGATGCCCACCCGGTCCGGCTCCCTGCTAACCGGTAAGGCACCCGCCGCCGCGGACTCCACTCAGGTGGCGCGGATGCGGGCGGCCGGGGCGGTGATGGTAGGCAAGACCGCGACGCCGGAGTTCGGGAGTCTGGTGTACACGTGGTCCCAGCTGCACGGTGTGACGCGCAACCCCTGGAACCTGCAGCAAACTCCGGGCGGATCCTCAGGGGGCTCTGCGGCCGCGGTGGCCGCCGGTTTGGTGCCGCTGGCCACGGCCAGCGACGGGGGAGGCTCGATCCGAATCCCCGCCGGCTACTGCTCTTTGGCGGGTTTTAAGACCACCAACGGGCTGGTGCCGCGCGGGCCCCGCCGTAACTCGGCGGGCAACCTGATCGCCTTCGGTCCGCTCACCGCTTCGGTCCGGGACCTGGCCAGGGTTTTGGATCAGGTGGCCGGGGACGACCCCTCTGATCCTTTGTCGTTCCCCAAGCCGGCCCGCGCGTTTGAGCAGAGCCTCGGTGAGTTGCCCGAGAACCTCAGTTTTGCCTGGTCGACCTCGCTGGGTTTTGGCGGGTGCGAGGGTGAGGTTGCGGGAATAGCCCGGGCCGCCGCCGAGCGGTTTGCCGCGGCGACCGGAGCCCGGGAGGCGCAGGTCAAGATGCGGCTGCCCGACGCCGGCGAGGACTGGGTTCATATGTGGGCCATGAACGCCTACACCGACCTCGCTCACCTGAGCGAGGTCAAGAGGCAGCGGCTTACCCCCGTGATGGCCGAGGCGCTGGACGTTGCAACCATGGCGGGCCCGGAGAACTCCCGGGCGGCGGTCCGGCGCAGCTTCGGCGTGCTGCGCAAGGTCAACCAGGTCTTCGATCAGGTCGATTTGATTCTGACCCCCACGATGCCTATTGGGGCGTTTTCGGCCGAGGGCCCCATGCCGCGTACGGTAAATCTGAAGGATTTACCCGTGCTGCACCGGCGCATCGACCCCCCGCAGGGGGTGTGTTTCACCTTCCCGTTCAACCTGACCGGACAGCCGGCCATCAGCCTGCCCGCGGGAGTCGACTCGAACGGAGTTCCGGTCGGCCTACAGGTCGTTGCTCCGCGTTTTGCCGATGCCCGGCTGCTGGCCGCCGCCTTCGCCTATGAAGGCGCCGAAACCTGGCCGAAGGTGTGTCCGGGCTACTGGGACTGAGAGGACTTGTTCTCCATCATCGTCTTTTGCTTGTCGACCGCGGTCTTGACCTGGCCCTTTACCTTCTCGCGCCGGGCGTTGCCCTGATCCGGGTCACCGAAGTACTTGGCGCCAGCAGCCACCGCTCCCATGACTACTCCGCCGCGCAGCATCTTGGAGAAAAAGCCTCGCTTCTTCTTGTCCTTGCCCGTGTCGGACTCGGCAGCTACGGCCGCGGCCTCCATCGCTTCCGCCGCTTCTTCGGCTTCGGCCTTCTTTTTCCTCTTGCCCATGTGACCAACCTTTCGTCGTTTTACTCGACCATTGCCCAGCTTTCACCCGGAGCAAACCTGCTCAGGTAAAACGGGGCACTGTCTAAAAAAGGGTTCTTGTCCAGTATGGCGCGAATTCGGATCTTGGACTAGGAATTCAGCCCTGGCTCGCAGCCGTTCTTGTTTTCGACCTCGGGCAGCTTGCCTATGTAGTACTTGACCACTTGGGCGCCGTCGGACTCGAACACAATCCGGTGGTCCGGTTCTCCCTCGCCGGATGGGGACGCCTTCAGATAGCGGTACGGCCTGCCGATGAATCCGCGGTCGGGGGGAGGGCTCTGTCCTCCTCCGTAGGCGTCGAGCACCTCGACCTCGGTGCTGCCGACCCCGATGCCCTCGGCGGTTCTAAACGTGCGGTCCAAAAAATCGATTCGAGCCAGCCTGTCTTCAACGATCATGAACGCAATGGGCGACTTGTTGTCGCCGTCGGCCGGCGGGACGTACCCGGGAATGGTGGCCGGGCTCATGTAGGCGCAGTTGTTCTCCTCTATGGCCTGCTCGAAGTCGGGCTGGCGCACCATGTCCACCCCGGCCGCGCGGGTCAGCTGGTCCACGGTCATCCCGATCGAGATGGGACCCAGAGTGCTGAGCCCTACTTCGGAGCGTGAGGTTAGGCGGGTTTCGGTCTCGTCCTGGCTGCCGGCCTCTTCGGGATTCCCGCCGCCGCAAGCTCCCAGCAGGAGCGCGCAAGCTATCAGTAAAGCTACTGTGCGCTTGGAAGCGGAGGAAGCGGTGTCGGGGCGTCGCGCTGGACCCATCGGTGGCAGCATGGCCTCAATGCTAACCCGCCGGCCCGAGCGCGTGCATCAATGAAGCATTTTGCTTAAAGATGGGACCACCGGATACTGGAAGTGAGCGTTTTAAGGAGGATCGGGTTATGAGCGACAGTGAGAACACCCCGCCGGACAGCTCGGCGGTCGAAGAGGCTCTGAACAAGATTCCCGGACTTGCCGATAAGGTCGGTTCGGAGCCGAAGGCGGAAGAGACGGACTCGCTTAGCTCTGATGAGCCGGCGGAGGAGCAGGAACCGGAAGGCGTCGCGGCGGAGCACCCGGATGTCGAAGACAGCGACGCGGTCCAAGCAGCTCTAAACCAAATTCCGGGACTCAAGGACAAGCTCGGCGGGTAGCCCAGTCCGGGGGCTGCGCCCCCGGATGCCCCCGGGCATTGGAGCGCCTGCGGCTCGCCTGTTCTACGAGCAGCTCCTGTGGGGCTGCTCAACCACGCTAGCCACGCTAGCGTGGCTTGGCGAGCAGCTGGCGCAGCACCATCTGCAGGATTCCTCCGTGGGCGTAGTAGTCGAGCTCGGCTGAGGCGTCTATACGCACGGTGGCGGGGAACTCAAAAACCTCGGTTGCGCTGCGGCGGGCGGTTATGCGGACCTGTTGCAGCGGCCGAAGGCCCGCCGCAGCGCGGACGGTGAAGGTCTCCGAGCCGTCCAGCCCCAGCGTCTCGGCGCTGGCTCCTTCATCCAACTGCAGCGGCAGCACCCCCATGCCCACCAGGTTGCTGCGGTGGATCCTCTCGAAGCTCTGGGCGATGACGGCTCTGACGCCCAGCAGAGCGGTTCCTTTGGCGGCCCAGTCCCGGGAGCTGCCCGACCCGTACTCCTTGCCGGCCACCACGACCAGCGGGATCCGCTCGTCACGGTAGGCGAGAGCGGCGTCGTAGATGCTCATGGGAGTGCGGTCCGGGAAGTGCACGGTGTGCGGCCCCTCGGTCCCCGGCGCCAGCCGGTTGCGCAGCCGCAGGTTGCCGAAGGTGCCCCGCAGCATCACCTCGTGGTTGCCCCGGCGCGATCCGAAGCTGTTGAAGTCCCGGGGCTCCACCCCATTGGAGTGCAGGTACTTTCCGGCCGGCGAATTGAGCTGAATAGCCCCCGCGGGTGAGATGTGGTCGGTGGTTATCGAGTCGCCCAGCAGGGCCAGGACGCGGGCATCCACTAGGTCGGCCACCTCGGGCACCTCCTCGGATAGACCCACGAAGAACGGCGGTTCCTTGATGTAGGTGGACTCGGGGTCCCAGGCATAGGTGTCGCCTTTGGGGGCCGCCATCGACTTCCACTTGTCGTCGCCTTCGAAGATGCTCGAGTACTCCTTCTCGAACTGCTGGGCCGACACCGCGCTCGACACCTCCTGCTTGACCTTTTCGGGGGAGGGCCACAAATCGTGCAGATAGACGGGCCTGCCGTCGGGGTTGTGGCCGAGGGGGTCTTTACTGAGATCGACATTGACGGTTCCCGCCAGGGCGTAAGCCACGCACAGCGGCGGTGACGCCAGGTAGCTGGCCTTGACCTGCGAGTGGATGCGGCCCTCGAAGTTGCGGTTGCCCGACAGCACGGCGGCTACGGCCAGGCCCTCGTCATCGATCTTCCGGGCGATCCTGTCCGGAAGAGGGCCCGAGTTGCCGATGCAGGTGGTGCACCCGTAGCCGACCAGGTTGAACCCGAGCTTGTCCAGGTAGGGCAGCAGGCCGGCGTGGGTCAGGTAGTCGGTGACCACCCGGGAGCCCGGCGCCAGCGAGGTCTTGACCCACGGCTTGGTTTGCAGCCCTGCCTCCACGGCTGCCTGCGCCAGCAATCCGGCGGCGATCATTACCGAGGGGTTGGAGGTGTTGGTGCAACTGGTGATCGCCGCGATGACCACCGATCCGTCGGTGACTGCCCGCTCGGGAGCGTCGGGATCCGGCTGCTGCGGCGGGCCGCCGGCTACCGGGGCCTGTAGGTCGGCCTCGGCGGGGTTGCCTCCTTCGGCGATGAAGCGGGCGACTTCGGAGTTGCCCGGTTTGCTCCGAGGGCCGGCCGGCGGGAAGGCGTCCTCAAACGACTGCCGCACCTCGGACAGGCCTACCCGGTCCTGCGGCCGGCGCGGTCCCGCCAGCGATGGCTCCACGGCGGAGAGGTCGAGGTCGAGTATCTCGCTGAATCGGGCGGGATCGTCGGAGTTCTCCCGGAACAGACTCTGGGCCCGGTGGTGAGCCTCGGTGATCTCGGCGGCCCGGGCGCGGCCGGTCTTGCGCAGGTAGTCCAGCGTGTTGGCGTCCACCGGGAACAAGGTGGAGGTGGCCCCGAACTCCGGCGACATGTTGCTGATGGTGGCCCGGTCGGCGACGCCGAGGCTGCTGAGCCCCGGTCCGAAGAACTCTAGGAATTTACCTACGACCCCGTGAGCCCGCAGCATCTGGGTAAGGGTCAGTACCAGGTCGGTGGCCGTCGTTGCGGTGGGCAACGTCCCTCGGGTGCGGATTCCCACCACGGTAGGCGAGGTCAGGAACATGGGTTGGCCTAGCATCGCGGCTTCGGCCTCTATGCCACCGACGCCCCAACCGAGCACCCCTACGCCGTTGACCATAGGCGTGTGTGAGTCGGTGCCGACCAGCGTGTCGGGGAAGGCGACCCCGTCCCGCACGGTGGTAACGGTCGCCAGGTGCTCGAGGTTGACCTGGTGGCAGATCCCCATACCCGGGGGCACCACCCGGAAGTCCTTGAAGGCCTGCTGTCCCCAGTTCAGCAGCGAGTAGCGCTCGGCGTTGCGCCGGTACTCCCAGTCGATGTTGGCCGCGTACGCCCCGGCAGAACCGAAGCGGTCGACCTGCACCGAGTGGTCGATCACCAGGTCGACCGGGATGAAGGGGTTGACGCTGGTGGGATCTGCGCCGGCTCGCGCGATCGCGGAGCGCATCGCCGCCAGATCCACCACGGCAGGTACTCCGGTGAAGTCCTGCATAAGCACCCGGGCCGGCATGTAGGCCAGGCGGGCGTCCGGCGAGGACTCCGGCCAGCGGGCCAGGGCGGCGACGTCGTCGGCGGACACATCCCGGCTGCCGGCCCGGCGCAGCAGGTTCTCCAGCAAAATCTTGACCGTGTGGGGCAGGCGGGACAGGTCGGCGCCGGTCTGCTCGGCCAGCCGCTCAAGGCTGAAGATGTCCACGGCGCCGCCGGGCACCTGCAGCGAGGTGCGGGTCCCGAGCGCGTCGTTGCGGGCGGAGGCGGTCATATACCTACAGGCTACCGGACGGCCGGACCTCAGGCGATAAGCTGCGCCGTCACCCGGACGGGGGACAATGAAGCGATGGCCGTTTCCGATCCGCTGCGGTTGTTCTCCGAGGCCACCCGGTCCTGGTTCTCGGGCAGCTTTGCCTCGCCCACTGCCGCGCAGGCCGGGACCTGGAAAGCTGTGGCCAAAGGCGAGGACGTGCTGGTGGTCGCCCCGACCGGGTCGGGCAAGACGCTGGCCGCCTTCCTGTGGGCGCTGGACCGTCTGGCCGCCGCGCCGCCGCCCCTGGCAAAGGAGCGACTGCGGGTGCTGTATGTGTCGCCGCTGAAGGCGCTGGCCGTGGATATCGAGCGCAACCTCGACTCCCCGGTCACCGGCATCGCGAACGCGGCCGGCCGGCTTGGGCTCAGCCCTGCGCGAATTGAGTTCGGGCTGCGCACCGGCGACACGCCCCAGCAGCAGCGCCGCCGGCAGGCCACCCATCCGCCCGACATCCTCATCACCACCCCGGAGTCGTTGTTCTTGCTGCTGACCTCGGCGGTCCGGGAGACGCTGCGGTCGATAGACACAGTCATTGTCGACGAGATACACGCGGTGGCCGGCACCAAGCGGGGGGCGCACCTGGCGCTGAGCCTGGCCCGGCTGGACGCCTTGTGCGCCGCGCCCGCGCAGCGCGTCGGGCTTTCGGCCACGGTGCGGCCGCTCGACGAGGTGGCCAAGTTTCTCGGCGGTCCCAGACCGGTAACGGTGGTCAGCCCGCCGTCGCCCAAGAACTTCGATCTGTCGGTGGTGGTGCCGGTCGAGGACATGGGGGCGCCGGGCGAGGAGCTGCCGGAGCTGGAGGGTCCCGCAGCCGGCGATCCCCGCCACCGCACCATCTGGCCCTCCATCGAGCAGAGCCTGCTGGAGGCTATTCAGGCGCACCGCTCGACCATCGTCTTTGTCAACTCCCGCCGGCTGGCCGAACGCATCTGCGCCCAGGTCAACGAGCTGGCCGGGGAGCAGATCGCCCGGGCCCACCACGGCTCGGTCAGCAAGGAGCAGCGCAAGCTCATCGAGGAAGAGTTGAAGATGGGCACGCTCAAAGGGGTGGTGGCCACCTCCTCGTTGGAGCTGGGCATCGACATGGGGGCGGTGGACCTGGTCCTGCAGGTGGAGGCGCCCAACTCGGTGGCCTCGGGCCTGCAGCGAGTGGGCCGGGCCGGACACCAGGTGGGAGCGGTAAGCCGGGGCGTGATCGTGCCCAAGTGGCGCGGGGATCTGATCGCCTCGGCCGTGGTCGTGGAGCGGATGCGCACCGGCGATATAGAAGCGCTGCGTTACCCGCGCAACCCGTTGGACGTGCTGGCCCAGCACATCGTCTCCATGCTGGCTATGCAGGATCTGTCCCTGGAGGAGCTGGAGGAGCTGATACGGCAAGCGGCTCCGTTCGAGTCGCTGCCCACCAGCGCCCTGGTGGGGGTGCTGGACATGCTCTCGGGGCTGTACCCCAGCGACGACTTTGCGCAGCTGCGTCCACGCATTAACTGGGATCGGGCCACCGGGCGGCTGACCGGTCGCTCCAACGCCCGTCTGCTGGCGGTGACCAGCGGGGGCACCATCCCCGACCGGGGACTGTTCGGCGTGTTCTTAGCCGGCGAGAACTCCACCCGGGTGGGCGAGCTGGACGAGGAGATGGTCTACGAGTCCCGCGTGGGCGACGTGTTTACCCTGGGGGCCTCGAACTGGCGGGTCGAGCAGATAACCCACGACCGGGTGCTGGTGACCCCGGCTCCGGGAACGCCGGCCAAGATGCCGTTTTGGCACGGGGACTCGGCCGGGCGACCCATCGAGCTGGGCCGCGCTCTCGGCGCCTTTTTGCGCGAGGTCGGCCTCGGCGATTCCGATAAGGCGGCGCAGCGGCTGCGGGACGCGGGGTTGGATGAGTTTGCGGTCAACAACCTGCTTAGGTATCTAGCGGAGCAGATCGAGGCTACCGGTCACCTGCCCACCGACCGCACCATTGTGGTGGAGCGCTTCCGGGACGAGCTTGGGGATTGGCGGCTGTGCGTGCACTCACCGTTCGGGGCCCGGGTGCACGCGCCCTGGGCGCTGGCGATCGAGGGACAGATCCGCAGCAGGCTGGGCGTGGAGGTGCAGACCATGCACACCGACGACGGGATCGTGGTGCGCCTGCCCGAGGCCGACGAGGCCCCGCCGCTGGAGTCGATCCTGTTCGACCCGGAGGAGATCTCCTCGATCGTCACCTCCGAGGTGGGATCCTCTGCCCTGTTTGCCAGCCGTTTCCGGGAGTGCGCGGCCCGGGCCCTGCTGCTGCCGCGCCGCTGCCCGGGCAGCCGCACGCCCCTTTGGCAGCAGCGGCAAAAGAGCGCCAACCTGCTGCAGGCGGCCTCCGGGTACGGGTCGTTTCCGATCATCTTGGAGACTATGCGGGAGTGCCTGCGGGACGTTTTCGACCTACCCGCGCTGACCGAGCTGATGGCCGATATTCGCTCCGCCAGGGTGCGCACGGTACAGGTGGACACCGATCAGGCCTCGCCGTTCGCCGGTTCGTTGCTGTTCGGCTACGTCGGGGCCTTCATCTACGACGGCGACGCTCCGCTGGCCGAGCGAAGGGCCCAGGCGCTGGCGCTGGACACCGGGCTGCTGGCCGAGTTGCTGGGATCGTCCGAGTTGCGGGAGCTGATCGACCCGGAGGCGATGGGGGAGATCGAGCTGGAGCTGCAGCGGCTTAGCGACGACCGCAAGCTGCGTTCGGCCGACCAGACTCACGATGCGCTGCGGATGCTGGGTGACCTCAGCGAAGACGAGCTGATAGCCCGCGGCGCCGAGGCGAGTTGGCTGGACGAGCTGGAGCACAGCCGCCGGGCGGTCAAGTTGGGTATCGGCGGGCGGACTCGGTGGGCGGCCATGGAGGATGCCGGCCGGTTCCGCGACGCTTTGGGTGTACCGCTGCCGGTCGGCATACCGGAGGCGTTTTTGGTTCCGGTCGACGATCCGCACGGGGATCTGATAGGGCGTTGGGCGCGCACCCACGGACCCTTCCAGTCCGCCGAACCGGCTGCACGCTTCGGGCTGGGGGTGGTGGTGGTGACCGAGACGCTGGGCCGTCTGGAGGCCCGAGGCAAGGTTTTGCGGGGCGAGTTTCGACCGGGAGGAGCCGGGTCGGAGTGGTGTGATGCCGAGGTGCTGAGAGCTCTGCGCCGGCGCTCGCTGGCCAAGCTGCGCAAAGAGGTCGAGGCGGTGCCCGGCGAGGTGCTGGCCCGGTTTTTGCCCGCCTGGCACGGGATCGGGTCGACCTCCCGGTCCGGTGGTACCGATGCGGTTATAAGGGCAGTGGAGCAGTTGCAGGGCGCCGCGGTGCCGGCCAGCGCTTTGGAGCGGCTGGTCCTGCCTGCCCGAGTGCCCTCTTACGGGCCGGTCATGCTCGACGAGCTGACCGCAGCCGGGGAGGTTGTCTGGGCTGGGGGCGGTGCGATCGGCAGCGACGACGGCTGGGTGAGCCTGTATCTGGCCGGCGACGCAGCGCTGCTCTTGCCGCCGCCCCAGGATCAGACGCCGACCGAAGAAGCCGCCGCGGTCCTCGCCGCCCTGTCGTCGGGCGGAGCGATGTTTTTCCGCCAGATAGTCGACGCGGCGCTTCCGGCCTCCGACGCCGTGGCGCTGGATGCGCTGTGGGAGCTGGTGTGGGCGGGCCTGGTGACCAACGACACGCTCGCGCCCTTACGGGCATTGAAGGGCGTGGGGCGCAGGAGAGCCTCGGTGCGGCCCGGCCGGGCCCCGGAGCAGACCCTGGCTATGGCGGCTCGGGCCGAGCAGCTGCTGGACCGGCACGGCGTGCTGACCCGCCCGGCGGTGATGTCCGAGCACCTGTCCGGAGGTTTTGCCGGGGTTTACCCGGTGCTCAAGGCGATGGAGGAGTCGGGGCGGTGCCGGCGCGGGTACTTCGTGGAGCACCTGGGTGCCGCGCAGTTCGCAAAGCCGGGCGCGGTGGACCGGATGCGTTCGATGGTCTCAGCGCCGGCCGAGGCCACCGGCGCGGTCGTGCTGGCGGCCACCGACCCGGCCAATCCCTTCGGAGCGGCGCTGCCCTGGCCGGACCGCCCGGGCGCCGATGAGCGAGCCGGCCTGGTCAAGGGCCACCGCCCGGGTCGCAAGGTGGGGGCCTTGGTGGTGATGGTGGACGGGTCGCTGGTGCTGTATGTGGAGAAGGGGGGCCGAACCGTTTTCACCTACACCGAGGATCCGGCAGTTCTGCAGCCGGCGGTCGATGGACTGGCTCTGGCGGTGAGGCAGGGAGCTCTGGGCAAACTGGCGGTGGAGAAGGCGGACGGCGCCGCGGTTGAAGATTCGCCGGTGGCTCGGGCGATGGAGTCGGCCGGCTTCCGGCACACGCCGAGAGGCCTGCGGCTGCGTGCCTGAGGGCGATACCGTCTTTCGTGCGGCCCGGTTAATGCGCAGGGCTATGGCCGGCCGCGTATTGACGGCCACCGACTTCAGGGTGCCGCGGCATGCAACGGCCGACCTGGCGGGCCAGACGGTTGCCGAGGTGGTGCCCCGGGGCAAACACATGCTCACCCGCACTGACCCCGGCGTGACCCTGCACACCCACTTCAAGATGGACGGGTTCTGGCGCGCCTACGAGCCGGGTAGGCATTGGGCGGGACCCGGCCATGGGATCCGGGTGGTACTGAGCAATGCCGAGTGGACGGCGGTCGGGTACCGGCTGCCGGTGGTCGAGCTGATCCCCACTGCCGAGGAGGACTCCGGAGCAGGCTACGACCGGCATCCTCGCCGCCGGGCGGCGCCACTGGGTGTACGGCCGGGCCGGGCAGCCCTGCCGCCGCTGCGGCACCAGGATCCGGGCGGCAACGCAGGGCCAGCCCGGTTTGGAGCGCATCACCTACTGGTGCCCGCGTTGCCAGCCTCCTGCAGAGGTGGGTTAGTATCGGCTGTATGGACGGACACAAAGAGAGAAGAATCGCGATAGTCGGCAGCTTCTCGACCGGCAAGACGACTCTTGCCGAGGAGCTGGCCCGGCACCTGGACCTGCCCCTGCTACCCGAGACCGCGCGCGAGGTGGTGGATTTGGGGTTCAAGCTGGATAAGAACGCCACGCCCGAAACCGAGGCGCTCATTTTCCTCAAGCAGTACAACAACGAGTTGTCCACCTGGAACTTCGTAGGCGACCGGTCTTTGGTGGACGTTATGGCCTACGCCGGGTGGGTGCTGGACAACCAGCCCCGCTCCAAGGAGACGGCGCTGTGGGACGAGTGCGTGAAGCTGGCCGAGCGGCGGCTGCGCAGCAACTACACTCACGTTTTCTACCTGCCAATCGAGTTTCCAATCGTGCTCGACGGGCTGCGACCCGACGATCCCGAGTTCCAGGCGGAGATAGACGAGCGGGTGATTAGGCTCCTGAAGTCCCACGACATGGAGTACGACACGCTGACCGGGCCGGTGGAAGACCGCATGGATCAGATAAATAAGATTCTCGCCGGCGGCTAAAAGGACCGGCGTAGTCCTCATGCCAAACTGGTCGCACGGGATTGCGCCGTGTGATCTGGGGAGAAGGTGCGATGGACGACATCGAGCTGATCAAGCAGGCGGAGCAGGTGCTCGGCGAGCTGGACCGCACCTCCGGGCTCATCGAGGAGCACGCGGACGTGCTCGCCAAGCTGCGCCTTCGCATCTACGGGACACCGCGCAAGAGCCTCGACGACGTGCTTAAGGCTGCCGGCGACATTAAAGGCAAGCGTTCACTGGAGGATCTGCAGGAGCCCAAGCAGTCCGGAACGCTCGAGGACGCCTTTAAGATGCCCGAAAAGAAGAAGGACTGGCCCGGCTTGTAAGGGTTCGGCGTCGGGCGGTGTTGACTGCTGCGGCCGGGAGTACTATGGATAAAAGGCCCAGCGAAGCAGGGTTGATTGATTCCATCGGTCGGCGGCTATGCGGTACTTGAACACTTTTCTTTTCGTCCTGCTGGCCGTGGTGACGATCCGCAGCTGGCGCCGGCGGCGCACGCCCGGCTCGGTTTGGGTCGCGGCGGCGTTTTCGTCGATGGCCTTGCTAGCGGGGTTGCGCTACCTGACTCCCCGTGACGGCAGCTTCGAGACGGCGGTGTGGGTTCAAAAGCTGTTGTTGATCCTGCTCGCGGCGTTCCCGTACTTCCTGTACCGTTTCGGGCGGTCGATGTGGTCGGCGTCCGGCCGGCTCAATACCTGGGCGACTTGGCTGACCGGCGTCGTAGTGGGAATTGCTGTTTTCCTACCGAGCGCGTCGATGCCGGATATGTCGTGGCCCTGGTGGTTTTCGGCGTTCGTTGCACTGCTGCTCGCTCAGTGGTTGGCTCTGTCGGCAGTTACGGCGTTTCAGCTGTACAAGCGGGCCGCCGGCCAACCGACCGTGGCCCGCCGGAGGATGCGCCTGCTGAGCCTGGCGTCGATCCTGTTGAGCTTGGGTCTGTTTTCTTTTGCTTTGCTAAGCGCCGCCCGCCAAGCGGCTGTATCGACGAGGCTCCTTGAGCTGCTGGCCATGGGAAGCGGCGTGCTTTTCTTCGCCGGGTTTGCGCCCCCTGCGGTACTGCGCAAGATCTGGCGCAACAAAGAGGAAGAGCTTCTGCGCAAGGCCCAACTGGGCTTGATGGCGGCCAATACTGCCCAGGACGTCGGCGCGCAGGTTCTGCCCTACGTGGCCGGTACCCTGGGCGGCTGGGCCGCGGCGTTGGTGGACGACTCAGGGGCGCTGCTCGGCGCGTATGCCGTCGGTCCTGAGACGGTGCGGTCCGCCCTGAGCGGCTCACATGAGCAGCAGATGGTGCAGGTCCCGCTGAGCTCGGGTTCGCTAATCATTTGGACCGGCTCCTACGCCCCTTTTTTCGGGCAGGAGGAGTTGGCGATGCTCGAGTCGTTCGGGGTCATGGTCGACCTTGCTTTGGCCAGGTGCGAGTTGATCGAAGCGCAACGGGTAGCGGCTGAGGACTTGGTGCACACCAACGATCAGCTGGCCGAGGCCCGGGACGCGGCGATGGAGTCGTCGCGCTTTAAGAGTGAGTTTGTGGCGACGATGAGCCACGAGATAAGGACTCCGATAAACGGCGTCACCGGCCTGACCGGGCTGTTGCTCAAAACGCCGCTCGACGACCGCCAGCGATCTTACGCAGAAGGCGTGAAAGGAGCCGCCGAGGCGCTTCTTGCGATCATCAACGACATCTTGGACTTCTCGAAGATCGAGGCCAGCGGGTTAAAGCCCGACTTTTCGAATTTTCAGCTGTGCGACGTGGTCAACGAATCGGTGCTGATGCTGGCCGAGGCCGCCCGTAGCAAGGGGTTGGATTTGGAGATAGAGCTGTCCGACAGTCTGCCCCGTGCGGTCCGGGGCGATTCGGCCCGGTTGCGCCAGATCCTGCTGAACCTGGTTTCCAACGCCGTGAAGTTCACCGATACCGGCAGCGTGCGCGTTCGAGCCGGTTTGGTTGCCGGCGCCGGCACCGGAATCCAGGTCAACTTTGAGGTCGAGGATTCGGGCATTGGGATTGCGGCCGAGGACCGCAAGAAGCTGTTCGAGCCTTTCTCACAGGTGGACTCCTCGGCCGTCAGGCGGTTCGGGGGCACCGGTCTCGGTCTGGCGATCTCCCGCCGGCTGGTCGAGTTGTTGGGCGGTGAGATCGGAGTGGATTCCGAGCCCGGCCGGGGCAGCAGGTTTTGGTTTGTACTGCCTTTTGAACTGTCTTTTGACGAGGCGCCGGAAGCCGGATCCGATCGTGCCGGTTCCGGCGGCCTTGCCGCACCGTTGGGCGATGCGGAACCGGCACCTGCCGCGGGGTCACTGGGCAGGGTTCTGGTCGTAGAGGACAACCGGATCAACCAAATGGTGGCGGTTGCGATGGTCGAGCAGCTGGGCTATGCGGTCGATGTGGCCTCAAACGGGATCGAAGCCTTGGAAATGGTTACGCAAGCGCCGTACTCGGCGGTTTTGATGGACTGCCAGATGCCCGGGATGGACGGCTATACGGCCACCCGGCAAATCCGGCGGCTAGACGGGCCCGTGGCTCGGGTCTCAGTAGTGGCCATGACCGCAGCGGCGATGGACGGCGATCGTGAAAAATGTCTGGAAGCAGGGATGGATGACTACATTTCCAAACCGATTCGTCCGGAGGTGGTTCGGGCCGCGTTGGCACGTTGGGGGAAACATGGGGCCGCAGCGCCTACGCGGTAGGTTCGCCGTCCAGCGCGTCCCAGCCGGTCCAATCCTCCACGTCCAACCGGACGATCGGACCTTCATGCGGATTTTTTAGGTACTGGGGGTATTTGCTCTCCAAAGCGGCCAGGGCTCGGTGGAACTCGTCGTCCTGTTCCAGGACCGTTACACGCCCCTTGGCTACCAGCCAGGAGAGCCGGGTCCAATCCTCGTCCCAGCGGTCGACCATGAAGGTGACCTTGGGCCCGCCTTCTGGGGTGCGCTGCCTGGACAAGATGGCGGCGTCGTCGTCGACGGGAATCCAAATGGCCTCTCCTGCCCACGTAAAGCATACGGGTACCACGTTGGCCGTCCCGTCGCTTCCGTTGGTGCCCAGGTATCCGCGGCGGGCCCTGAGCAGGGAGGCGTAGCTTTCCGGAGGTCCGATCATGGTTGGATTATGGCGCGAAGCCCACGGAGCGGGGCTCGTTTTGGGGGTCCATCTCCACGTAGGCAAGCTTGTTGCAGGGAATACCGACGCGCTTTCCCTTCTGGTCGGTCAACCACAACACGGCAGTGTCCTGGTTCAGGGACTCCTCGATCTTTTTGACCAGCTCTTCTTGTTCGTCGCCCATCTCCAGCGAGATTTCCTTGGGCGAGTGGATCACCCCGATTCTGATCTCCAAGCCGGTACTCTCCTTGTCTGTTGGTGTTTGGCGGCGTGATCCACTCCCTGACTCTCCAAGGAGTAGAATAGTGCAGCGATGCCTTTCGAAGAGCATACCGATGACCCGGGGTTCGGGGCCGGTGATTCCGGTCCTATTGATGCGGCCGAGCGAGAAGCTCTGCACCAGGACCTCCACGACGTAAAAACACTCAAAGCTGTACTGGCCTGGCGCGGCATTCGGGGCGTCGTCGTATTCTGTCCGGATTGCGACGACGACCACTACCTGGGCTGGGATCTGCTCGCGGGCAACCTTCAGCAGATTCTGGATTCGGGGGCGACGCCGGTTCATGAGCCCGCCTGGGACCCGGACCCCGACGAGTACGTCTCTTGGGAGTACGCCCGCGGGTTCCTTGACGGGTACGAGACGTTGGTGGAGGAGCGCCAAGCGTTCGACGCTTGCTCGTACTGCGGCAGCGAGTTGCCCGAGAGCATAAGCCAGTGGACGCGCTGCCCCTACTGCAGCAAGGATTTCGCACCGCTCAACTTGCTGATCGGCTTGCGCCGGCAGGGTTGGGCGGAGCAGCGCATCGTTGCGATGTTCGAGGATTGCGGTTTTGCGCTGCCCACTTTTGATCCCGAAGACGCCGCTTTGCCTTTTCCCATCGACTTCGACTGAGCGCTCTGGGTGCTGGTCCGAGTGCTACCAGCGCGAGACTCTGAGTGACTAGCCCCTATACTTGGGTGTCTCGGCCTAGAGGAACTGCGGATGATCCTGAAGAACAAGGTAAAAGTCTGGCTTCCGCGCATCATCGTCGTTGTCGTTGTCGTCAACGCATGGTCCTGGGGCGTTCAGCTATGGGGTACCTGCGTCGACCTGGAATCGCAGTCCATCCGGTCCTGCACCGCGATGGATGCGCTGACCCGAGTCACCGACCTGGCCACCACCCTGCTGACGTTCTCCATGATCATAGTCGTGCAGTTTGGGGCCCTGTTGTGGTTCTTGTCCCGCGGCCGTACCTACACGGTGATGCCTAGGGAGTACGACGTAACCTTCAACGACGTGCGCGGCCAGGAGCCGGTTGTAAAGTCCGTGCAGGAGGTCGTCAAGCTCTTCCGGGGCTTTAGGGAGTTCAAGAAGATCGGCGGCTATCCGCCGCACGGCCTGCTGTTCGAGGGGCCGCCGGGAACCGGGAAGACCCTGATGGCCAAGGCGGTGGCCGGCACTGTGGGCGTACCCTTCATCTACGCGCCGGCCAGCGGCTTCGCCAACATGTTCATAGGCATCGGCAACCTGCGGGTGAGCATGCTGTTTCGCAAAGCCAAGAAGTACGCGCGGATCTACGACGGAGCAGTGATCTTCATCGACGAGATCGATGCGATCGGCTCCCGCGGGCAGGCGCAGGGCGCCCGCAAGGCGCTCAACGGTAAGCAGAGCGTCATGCAGATGATCATGGGCGGCGGCATGGGCGGCGGCATGGGGATCATCAACGAGTTGCTGGTGCAGATGGATGGGCTGGTGATGCCGCGGGGAATGATGCGCCACGTGCGGCGCCTGTTCCACCTGGAAGCGAAGGTGCCTTCGTACAACCTGCTGATCATCGGCGCCACGAACCGGGCCGGCGACCTCGACCCCGCACTGCTGCGGCCGGGGCGGTTCGACCGCAAGATCCACGTGGGGTTGCCCGACAAGCAAGGGCGCAAGGACGTTATCAAGTACTACCTGGACAAGGTCAAGCACGAAGAGATCGACCTGGACAAGTTCGCCCAAGCGACCATTCGCTACTCGCCCGCCCGTATTAAGAACATCATCAACGAGGGGCTGATCATCGCCCTGCAGGATGGCCGCGATGCGCTGGGCTGGGAAGACGTGTGGCAGGCAAAGATGATCGACGACATCGGCCTAAAGCAGCCGGTCAGCTACACCCCCAGTGAGAAGGAGATGACCGCGGTGCACGAGGCCGGCCATGCGGTCGTCTCCCATGCGCTGCAGTCCAGTGACAAGCAAATCCAGATGATCTCGATAGTCAAGCGGGAGCAGAGCCTGGGAGTAACCCATACGGTCGACCTGGAGGAGCGTTTCAGCGATACGAAGGAGGGCATCCTCGACGAGATCAAGGTCTTCATGGCCGGCATGTGTGCCGAGGAGATCTGGTTCGGCACCTCTACGACCGGCACTCGAGGTGACCTCAACCACTCAACCGTCATGGCGCTCAACTACGTAGGACGGTTCGGGATGGGCAAGAAGCTGGTGTCGTACGAGACGCTGGCCGGCAGCGGAGAGTTGTTCACGGCCATGATGTCCGACGCACCCGTAAAGCGGGAGATCGCCAACTTGCTGCAAGAGTGCAAGGAGGCGACCACGCAGCTGCTCGAGGAGCGCCGGGCGGCGGTGGAGCGAATCCGTGACGAGTTGCTCGACCGGGAGGAGTTGGTCGGAGACCAGTTGGAGAACCTGATGCGTGAGCTCGCCCCGCAACTTGCCGCCAGGCAGCCCTCGCCTCCGCTGGGGCAGTAGCCGGGCGGCAACGTGCTTGCTTCGACCGGGTCAGGTCGTAGGGTGGGGTTATGAGCGGCTTTGACCATCCGTCGGTGGCCGAGACCCACGTCAGCTACATCTTCTTCGTCGGGGATCGGGCCTACAAGGTCAAAAAGCCTGTAAATCCAGGCTTTTTGGACTTCTCCACGCTAGCGCTTCGCAAAGCCGCTTGCGAGCGGGAGGTGCAGCTCAACCGCCGTTTTGCACCGGATGTATACGAGGGCCTGGCCACGATGCTGGGCCCCGACGGCGAACCCTGCGAGTACTTGGTGGTGATGAAGCGTATGGATCCGGCCCGGCGTCTGTCCGCGCTGGTTCGCTCCGAGGAGGGCGCCGGTGACTGCCTGCGGGCGGTGGCAGCCGAGGTGGCCCGGTTCCACGAGGACGCCCCGGCCGGCGATTCGATCTCCGCGGCGGGACGGGTCGAGAAAGTAGGGGGAAGGTGGGAGAACAACTTCGAGGAGATCGAGGCGTTCTCCGGCAAATCCTTTTCTTCCGGGCAGCTCGACGCGGTGCGCGCCCTGGTTGCCGGTTATCTGACCGGCCGGGACGCGCTGTTCTCGCAGCGGGTGTCCGAAGGGCGGATCCGTGACGTCCACGGGGACCTGCTGGCCGACGACATCTACTGCTACTCCGACGGTCCCCGCATCCTGGACTGCATAGAGTTCGACGACTCGCTGCGCTATATCGACGTGGTCGACGACGCGGCCTTCTTGGCGATGGACTTGGAGCGCCTGGCGGGGACCGGGCCGGCCGAAAGATTTCTCGCCCACTACCGGGAGGCGACCCCCGACGAGGCCTTCCCACCCAGCCTGGTTGACCACTACATCGCGTACCGGGCGCTGGTCAGAGCCAAGGTGGCCTCCATCCGCTACGACCAGGGGGACGAGGCCGCCGGGGATCAGGCGCAGCAACTAATGGGCATGTGCGAGGCGCACCTGAGGAAAGCCCAGGTTTCGCTGGTCGTCGTCGGCGGTCTGCCGGGGACCGGTAAGTCGACGCTGGCCCGGGGCCTGGCCGAGGCCCGCGGGTGGGCGGTACTGCGCTCCGACGTGGTCCGAAAGGAGCTGTTCGGCTCGAGCCCGGGCGGCAGCGGTTTCAAGGAGGGAAACTACACCGAGGAGGCTACCTCAAAGGTCTACGAGGAGATGGTTTCCAGGGCCGGCAAGCTGCTGGGGTTGGGCCGGCCTGCCGTCCTGGACGCCTCATTCGCGTCGACTGCGCACCGGAGACTGGCTGCCCAGGCGGCCCGGGATTATTCCAGCCCCCTGATTCAGCTGCGCTGTACGACCAGTCCGGAGGTTGCGGCAGAACGGATAAAGAGCCGCTTGGCCGAGGGCGCCGACGCCTCCGAGGCGACGCCGCAGGTGGCCGAGGCCATGGCGGCGTCGGCCGACGAGTGGCCGGAGGCCGCCGGCATAGATACAAGCGGCTCGGTGGAGCGCAGCGTCGAAGCTGCGCTGCGGGCGATCGAGGAGCGGCTGGGAGCCTAGGCGGGCTCCAACTGATCAACCCCTGGGAACCGGACTGATCGCGATCGGCTCGGGTCCATTCGGCCCTTCGTTAAGGGGACGTTCGGATCTAGGTCCGCCGGCCTCAAAGCCTCATCCTTTGAGCAGACAATACGCATCTGCGCGGGAAAGGGGTAGCCATGAGCAACGAAGCCGAGGAACTCTACGAGCACGAGCCGATCGACGATGCGCTCGATGTGGACTGGCGGATGGCCCGCCTGGACCGCAGGACCTTACGGGTGGCGCGCAAACTCGACCACGTGGAGGAGGAATTCGACCGCGCGCAGCGGGAGCTTTCGGATAAGCAAGCTTCGCAGCTGTCCGACGAGGAATTCTTCCAGGCCCTGGTGCGGGGCGCCGTAGTCGGTGTCCCGGCAACGTTCGCTCTGGTGATGGCGATTGCCGTCACCGCGGGCTTCGTGCCCATCACGGCCATGTTCGTGGCGATTTGGCCGGCGATCGTGGCCGGACCCTACATGGGCGGCTTGGGTACGCTTACCTACGCCTGCGAGCGGGCGGAGTCCCCGGACCACCGGGTGCACTGGTTCCACCGCCACGCGCGCGACACCCGGATGCGGACCGCTTAATTAGTACTCCATCGCGGCAAAATATCGTGGCATTCGAGCGCCTGCGGCGCGTCTAGCCGGCTTCCGCGCGCCTGAGGGGCCCCCGGGTACCTTGGATCGGTAGAATTGACCGTGGCCTCGCCAACCGGATCCTTTCTGTGCGGGATCCTTATTGCGAAAGCGGTCACGGTTTTTCCAAGGACCAAGGAGAGTTTGTAGTTGCAGCTACGCGTGGGAGACAAGATCGACGTACTGGATCACGGGTTTGTTCGATTGGATGCGGCGGAGGCTACCGACCTGTCCGTGGTCAACGGGGCCCGGGTCTCGTTTCTGCAGATGAAGGAAGTCCTCGACGATAAGGACGAAGGGCTGATCCGGTTTTTGATCCGCGAGAAGCACGCATCGCCTTTTGAGCACAACCTGTTTCGTTTTCACATCCGCTGCCCGATTGCGGTGGCTCGGGAGTGGATGCGCCATCGATGGAGCAGCTTCAACGAGCACAGCCTGCGTTACTCGCAGGCTATCGACGAGTTCTACGTCCCTGAGGTTCCGCAGGTGCGCACTCAGACGGGCAAGCCGGGGTTCTACAGGTTTGAGCCCATGGACGAAACCGTCGCCGGTGAAGTGCGAGAGTTGATGGCCGAGCAGTACCGGGCGGCCTGGAAAGCCTATGAGGATATGCTTCAAAAGGGAGTTGCGCGGGAGTTGGCTCGCTTCGTCTTGCCCGTCGGTTTGTACACGGAGTTTTACTGGTCGGTGAATGCGCGGGCCCTGATGAACTTCGTCTCGTTGCGCAACGCCGAGACTGCCATGTGGGAGATTGCGCGCTACGGTGAAGCGGTCGAGGAATTTTTCTCGGCCTGCATGCCTTCTACCCACAAGGCGTTTGTTGAGTTTGGGAGGGTAGCTCCTTGAGTGAACTGGAATTCGACAAAGTCCTGGTCTTCTTCGCCCACCCCGATGACGGCGAGTTCATGGCCGGGGGTTCGATGGTGCAGTGGGCGGCCGAGGGCAAGCAGATAGCTCTGTGCGTGGTAACCAACGGGTCCCACGGCTCCAACGATCCGGACTTTCCCCGGGAGGAGTTGATAGCGGCTCGGGAAGCGGAGCAGCGGGAGGCGGCCAAGATAACCGGCATCTCGGACATTAAGTTCTTAGGGTACGAGGACTGCCACGTCGAGGATTCGCATGAACTGCGCCGCGACATGATCCGGGAGATCCGCCGGTTCAAGCCCGATGTAGTCGTCGGCCCGGACCCCACGATGTACTTTTACGCCGACATGTACATCAATCACCCCGATCACCGCAAGGTCGGGGAGGCGCTGTGCGCAGCGATAAGCCCGGGCGCCCCCACGGTGCCGATCTATCGCGAGGAGCTTTACGACAAGGGCTTCGAGCCGCACCACCTCAAGGCGGCCCTGTTCGGCTTCTCGCCCAGCCCCAACTACTATGTGGACGTAGAAAAGGCCATGGAAACCAAGATCGAAGCGGTGATGGTGCACCAGTCGCAGACCCCGGAGTTCGGGTCCAAGCTGGCGGAGCGCATGAAGTTCATGGCCGGCGTCATGGCGGAGGGATCTCACCCGCCCATGAAGTATGCCGAGTCGTACCGGGCGATATATTTTAGGGACCGAGACTAATGGTTAAACGCAGATTTGCCGGCTGGTTGATCCTCACGGCTTTGTTGGCAGGGACGGCCCCCGCCGTCCAGGCGGCGGCGCCGGTAGGACAGGTGTCGGCGGCCGGCCGGTTCGTTTCCAAGGCGGACATCCCCGCCGCAGTCGCGTTGGGAGCGGGGCCTAACGACACATTGGTGGCCGACTCCGCCGTCGGCGAGGTGTCCATTTACGAGAGCCAGTTCGATCGGGAGCCGGCGGACACGATGAGCAACCCGACCCACGAGGGCGTGTTGCTGCTGTTCAGCGTGTTGAAACAGGAGGGCAACTGGCTTGAGGTCCGGCTTCCAAAGCGCCCCAATGGCAGCACCGGCTGGATCAAGACGTCGGATGTGCGAATCCGTAAGGTGCCCAACCGCATCGTTATCGACCGATCCGATAACACTCTGCAGGCGCTGCGCGGCGAAGAGGTCCTCCTCGAGGCTTCGGTGGGTGTGGGGCTCGATAGCACACCCACTCCCCTTGGCCAGTTCTACGTAGATATATCCGTTCCGTTCCAGGACACCGGCGGCCCCTACGGCGCCTACATGTTGTCGGTGGCCGGCTATTCGGAGGTGCTGACCAACTTTGGAGGGGGCAACGGCCAGATTGCCATACACGGAACCAACAACCGGGGCTCCGTTGGAATACAATCCAGCAACGGCTGTCTGCGAATGTACAACGAGGACATTTTGGAGTTGAAGGAACTGGCTCCTACAGGTACTCCCGTCGAGATTGTGGCTTGACGTGGGCCCGGAGCAGGTGGCCTTGGGAGCCCTTAGCGCCCTACAATCCACTAGTTGACTCATTCTTTTGACACATTCCGAAGGAGGCTCGATGCGTCGTATCCTGGTTTTATCCGTCGTCCTAAGCTTGTTCTTGCTGGGGGGCGCGGGTCCGGCGCACGCTGAGACCATTACCATCGAGGCCGACGACAACGAATTTGTTCCCGAGGAAGTTACAGCTCAAGTTGGCGACACCATCGTTTTTGAGAATGTCGGGGCCGCTCCCCATATCGCCACCGCATCCGACGATTCTTTCGACACCGGCAACCTAAACGCCGGTGAGTCTGCGGAGATCACCCTGGAGGATGAGGGAACGATCGACTACGTCTGCTCCTACCACGTGGCCTTGGGCATGGAGGGGACCATCATCGTCGAGTCCGCGGCTGGGGCTCCGGCCGGTGAAGAAGAGGAGGCCGAGGGGGAGCCCGACGCCGGGGCGGCGGAAGGCGAGGGCGACGAGGGCGACGAGGAAGAAGCCGCCGGAGGCGACTCTGAGGACTCTGCCGGCGAGGAAGAGGAGGACATTGCTCCCACTCAGAAGTACTTCCCGCCGTTGGGCGTAGGGCTGTTCGTGCTGATGTTGCTGGGCTTTGCACCGGCCGTGAAGGAATTTTTGGTTCCAGCTTGGAAGGGAAGCAAGGACGACTCCGAGCCCGAGCCCGAGCCGGTTGGGGCGCCGCCGAGCCTGGCGGTAACCGCCAGCGCACCGCCCGCAGCCGCCCTTACTGCCGCGCCTTCGGCGGCAGCACCGCCGGCTGCGGCCCCTGCAGCAGCTCCCGCGGCAGCAGCTCCGGCCGCTGCACCGCCCGCAGCTCCGGCCCAGCCAGAGGCTCCTACGCCGGGCCCAACGGATCCGCCCCTGGATCCGGAGAAGGTCTACAAGGCCGTGATGGCCGACGAGACCGAGAAGGGAACCGAGCCCAGCGTGGCCGAAGCCAGGGCCAAGGCGGCCAAGGCCAGGGCGGAGGAGGCTCTGGAGATGTCCAAAGCACCGGCCGCACCGGCAGCGCCGGCAGCGCCGGCAGCAGCTCCCGCGGCACCGTCCACGGAGGCGCCTGCCGAGGCCCCTGCAGCAGCTCCCGCGGCAGCACCGGCCCCGACCGGTCCGAAGGTGTCGGATGAGGAAGCTGCCGCCATCCGGGCCAAGGTGCAGGAAGAAGAGCTGGCGAAGGGGTCCGATCCGCGGGTGGCCGAAGGGCGTGCCAAAGCTGCCGAGATGCGGGCGAAGAAGGGTACGTCGCTTCCCGGCTAACTTTTAGCTAACCTCTGCGTCTCGGTCGGTGAGAACCGGCGCGGGGCGCAGAGGCTTTTTTCATCATCCGGCCTACAGCCTTTAGAGCTGCGTCGACGATCTTGAATGCAGGTAGGGTAACCGACAGGATCATCAGGAAGCTTCCCAGGCCCACCAGGATGATTCCGCTGGATGAGGTAGCCCGGCCGATGCCGATGATGGCCAGAATGCCTCCGACGCCAACCAGGACGCCGAGACCCAGGATCGTAACGAAGGCGCGACGCCGCCGGTACATCGGGGAGACGCGCTTGTGAGTAGTAGGCGATGCGGCGCTTTGCGGCGAGGGCTTTGCGGCAGGTTGCGGTCTGGGTCCGGCCGCCGGACGGGGGCGTCGACCCGCTCGAGTGGACCGCTGCGCGCGGGAAGGGGGTTTCGGAAATTCCAGTCCCTTGCGCTTGGTCTCCGCCAGCAGGCGGGCGGGAATGACGCAGTAGACGGCAAGCAAGGCAGTCAGCCACAGCCAGCTACCCGAGAGCGCGCCGACGACCAACAGCACGATGCACAGGCCCAGAACGGCCAAAGGCAGGTAGACGAGCCAGAGCCATCGGAAAAATAAGCCGGGATTCTGATCTTGGTTTGGCACGTGGTTAGCCTATTGCACGCTTGCCCGAGCCGTGGACTCCACCAGGTCCTTCAACAGCCGTAGATCCCCTTGGAAGATACGGAACATCAAGGGCCTGAGCAGGCGCAGCCCGGCGGCGCCGGCGATGCCCAGCGGTGGTTCCAAGGTCTCCTTCCAGTACAGAAAGGTTCCCCACGGCGCCGGCATGCACAGCATGAGGCCTTGGCCACTCACCCAGCCGAGGTGCTGGATCTCCAGCTCCTCCGGAGGACGCCAGCGGGTTACTTGCACCAGATCGGTTGTCGTGAATCCGGCAATGCAGATGGTGGCCTCCGCGGTCACCCCGACCCCTTGATCCATCTTCGAAGTCAGCCGGAACCTCTTGGCTTCACGCATCCAGCGGTCCAGGTGCTCCCAGTCCACCAGGTAGCCCCACACCTGCGAGGGCGGGGCGTCGATCTTGATGGACATCTCGATTTCGACCGGGGGGCCAAACATGTCAGGGTCCTCCTTTTACGCAACGGCACTAAGATTAGACCAATGGCCCTTCAGGTTTACGAGCGGATAGTAGTCGGACCGTTGGAGTGCAACTGCTACATCGTCGGTGATCCAGCGACCAAACAAGCCATAGTGATAGACCCGGGCGACGACGTCGAGGAGCTCTCCGAAGCATTGGTGCGCCACGGCCTGCAGACGAGGGCGATCGTGGCCACCCACGCCCACTTCGACCACATCATGGGTGCGGAACGGCTCAAGGCGTTGACCGGCGCGCCTTTCTACATGCACCACAGCGACATGCGGCTGCTGGGTTGGTTTGGCGAGAGCTTGCGGTTGTTCCTAGGGCTCGACGACCTGGAGCCGCCGGAGGTGGACGTGCAGATCTCCGACGGCGATGAACTGAGCGCAGGCGAGCACACCCTACAAGTTATCCATACGCCGGGCCACTCCGAGGGCAGTATAAGTCTGCTCAGCAGCGACCCCGATGCCCGGTGCCTGTTTTCGGGGGATACCCTGTTCGCCCGGTCGGTAGGCCGGACCGACCTGCCCGGAGGCGACCAGTCGCAGCTGCTGACCTCGATTCGTGAACGTCTGCTGGTGCTGGACGAGATGCCGGTGCTTCCGGGCCACGGCCCGCCGACAACGCTGGAGCAAGAACGGGTTCATAACCCGTTCTTGGCGCACCCTTAAGCCCACCCTCGGGGCGTTTGGCGGCGGCAGGTGAGGTCACGCGGCGTTCTCAGTCGCCCCCGTAGGGCTCCGGCTACGAAGGCTCCCTGCGGCCTTGCGTGACCCCACCTGCCGCGCCCCAAACCACGCAAGGGCGGACTTAAGGGTGCGCTATAGCACCACCACGGCCCACCCTCGGGGCGTTTGGCGGCGGCAGGTGAGGTCACGCGGCGTTCTCAGTCGCCCCCGTAGGGCTCCGGCGACGCGAGCCGGCGGCCGGCGTCGGGTTAGGCCTTGGCGGGCTGGTCGGTTGTGTCTGGTGAGGATTGGAACGCCGGGCAGATGGCCTTGTGGGGGCACCAGTTGCACAGGGGCCCTACGCGGGGGCGCCAGTCATCCCGATCGTGCGCGCGCTGGATGGCGTCGGCCAAAGCGTGGAGCTGCTTTTCGAGACCCTTTAGCATCTGTTCGGTGGGCACCAGGCTTATGACCTCGGGTTCCCGCAGGTGGATCAGCCTAAGCAGCGTGGGCATCTTCCCGAAGGTGCGCCAGCACACGAGTGCGTAGAACTTCAGCCCGAAAAACGAGCCCAGTGCGTAGGTCTCGGACGGAGATCTTCCGGTCTTGTAGTCGCTGAGGATCCATCCGCCGTCGGATGCAACCTCCACCCGGTCGATGATTCCCCGCAGCAGGACCGACTCGGTGTGGTGCTCGACCCACCACTCCATTTCATGAGGAGTAACAGCCGATGGATCCTCCACCCGAAAGTAGTTGTCCAGGAGGGACGTTCCGTGCTCCAGCCACTGAGCTTCCTCCTCGGGATCGAGCTGCAGCGCCTCGTACTGCTCGTCGGCTTTGAGGTTCTCCCATACCTCAAGCATGTGAGCGTGCGCCTGTTCGAGGGTTCTTTGTTCGGGTTCCATCATGTACAGCTGTTCGAGCGCGGCGTGGATCATGGTGCCCTTGGTGCTGTAGATGTCGGCCGGTTCCGGAAGACGGTCGACCGCCCGGTACTTGAACAACTGGGGACAGGTCTTGTAGTCGGAGGCCCGGGAAGGGGAGAGGCGGACAGGCCCTTCACCGGGTGCCCGGCTCTGAGCCTCTTGCTGCTGATCGTGGCTTCGAAGGGATGCTGCCGTCGCTGTACTCATTGAATTACATCTTAGGAGTTCGGTACGACAGCCCGCGGGCTATAACGCCTGAGAAATCAAAAAAGCGGCATCTGTCCGGGGCTGAGCAAGGGCTTGGGCGTGCGTCGCCGCCGGCGAGGGCGTGGCTTGGGCTTGGGATCGACCTCCCAGACCGGCGGGTCGTCCAGCAAGGCCAGCTGCCGGACCGGCCTCCTGCCGGGGCAGAGCACCTGCTGCACGACCATCAGGCACAGCTGATCGGGATTCCAGACGCGCTCGACCGGCTCAACCGAGGTCACCTGCCGGCCCGGCTGCACGGCCAGCGGTCCCGGGCCCATGCCCGGCAGGTCGCACTGCTCGGCGGTGATCCGGGGAAGCGGGGCGGGGAAGAGGCTGACCTCACCAGGACAGAGCATTCTAGGTCGGGTTGGAGCGCTTTAGGATCGGGTAGGGGTTAGCCGCGCCCTGAGACGGCGGATGAGATTCGAAGTGCACGTGGGGTGGGGTCGTCCTGGCGTTGCCGGTGTTGCCCACGTATCCGATTACCTGGCCCTTTTTGATCCGAGCGCCGTTATATACGCCCTCGGCGTACCCGGACAGGTGGGCGTAGTAGTACTTCCACCCATCGCTCGGTGAACGCAGCCAAAGCTTGTTTCCCCCGAGCGTGTTGACGGCCTTGTCCTCGATTACTCCGTCGACCACTGCGTACAAGGGGGTACCCTTTGCCGCAAAGATGTCGATGCCTTGATGTTTGCGATGGCCCGCTCGGGGGGCGCCGAAGGTGTCTACGAAAGAAAACGGTGCCCTTACCGGGAACGCAAAACCGGATTCTGCATCGTCCACCCGGCGGCGCACGCTTTCGTACTCGCGACCGAGCGCCGTAAGGGAACTTTCCAGATCTGCTTGCTGCCGGTTGAGATGCTCGACCACCTCTTGCTGTTCGGCTCGTTTAGCGTCGAGCTCCGCCTGCAGGCGGTCCGTTTCGTCCTTGAGCTCCTGCACGGTGTTCAACACTTGGCCGTCCCACACCACCACCGCTTCGAACAAGCTCATCATCGAAGCAAAGTGTCGAAAGCTCTGTGTGCCGAAGATGACGTTGAGCACGGAGGCGGGCCCGGCCCGGTAGGCCTGGGCCGCCCGCTCGTTGAGGGCTGCTTGGACATCGTGCATCTGTGCGTCCAGCGCGGCTTGTTGCGCCTGAACTGCGGAAATGTCGCCGCTAACGTTCTCCAGGTCCGTGCGCGCCTGCTCAAAACTGGCCACCAAAGAGTCGAACTTTCGCTGAGCCGCGCGCACTTGTTCGAGCGAGGAGCCCATTTTCGACCTAAGGCGCGCCATCTCCTCTTCAGAGGGCAGCTGTGGCGGGAATTGAGCAGCGTGCGCGCCGGACGGGACGACAGCCATCACGGCTGCCATGGTGAGCGCGATGCACCAGGTTCCCGGGCGCCGAATATGGATCACCGATCCATTGTAAGCAGGGTTATATAGCGTTAAGCAGGGTTTAAAACAAGACAGGTTTGAGAAAGTTTTCTACTCTTGTGGTGCCGAGAAGGCACACGCTACATGTTGTGGTTCGGGCGCTTCGGACGATCCTCAGGACTCGGCCGGCGTTGCGCTGCGTTCGGACCCGACGGTGCTGACCACCAGCGCAGTCAGCGCGGTCGTTATGGGCACCGAAGCCACCAGCCCTATGCTGCCGACCAGGGTCCGTACTACCTCTTCGGCTACGATCTCGCCGGTCAGTACGTCGTGCAGTCGCGAGCCGGAGATGGTGAACAGGATAAGCAGCGGCAGTGCGGCCCCCGCGTAGGCCAGCACCAGGGTGTTGACCGTCGAGGCGATATGGTCGCGGCCGATTCTGATGGCAGCTCGGTACAGATCGAACCGGCTTAGCGACGGGTTGGCCAGATGCAGCTCCCAGACGGCCGACGATTGGGTGATGGTGACATCGTCGAGCACGCCGAGGGAGCCGATGATTATGCCTCCGAGCAGCAGGCCCTGCACGTTGATGGCGTCGGAAGCGACTCTGATGAAGATAGCTTCCTCGGATGCGAATCCAGTGAGGGAGGTTACCTCGACGAAGACGTAGGCGAGCACGCCGGTTATCGAGAGGCTGGCCAGCGTTCCCAGCACCGCGGTGGTGGTACGCGCGTTGAAGCCGTGCGATAGGTACAGGGAAATGAACATGATTCCCGCCGAGCCGACGACCGCTACCGCCAGCGGGCTATGTCCGGACAGGATCGACGGCAGTACGAACTGGGCGATGATGGCCAGGCTGATCACAAACCCGAACAGGGCGGTCAAGCCCTTGAGTCTGCCGAGGCCTATCACGGCGACCGCGAAGATGCCGGCCAGCACGAGCATCGGCGTATTGCGCTGCATGTCGGCGAAGTCGTAGGCGAACTCCTCGGGAGCGTCGGGAGTGTAGCTGACTACGATCCGGTCGCCGGCGGAGATAGTACGGATGGACGAATAGTCGCTCACCTCGAATGAGACGATCTCGCCTTCGTTGGGCCCCTCGGTCAGCCGCACCTGAGCGTTCCGGCAGTCCAATGATCCGTCCTCCAGGCCGGGGCATGCGCTGGGAAAGGTCCTGATTACCGTTCCGTCGACCAGGTTGGTGGGCAGTTGAACGGCGCCGGACAGGTCGGGCACGTCGGTGGGCCGTAGGAGGAAGAAGCCGATGAGCGTCATGACCGCAAGCGACGCGGTGACTGCTGTTAGCAGCCGTTTGGTGCGCGGTGGAACTCGCTCGTCGCTGTGACCATGGGCGTGACTGTGCACTGGGCCTTCGAGACTATCGCCGTCGGTGGTCGAGGTGGCGGCTTTTGTTTGTTTTGGCTTGCCCGGAGCCCTGCCGGTGGCGGGCTCCGGAAACTACCGCGGCATGCGCGGCCGACGCGGCCCCATGTGCGTGTAGCAGTAGGTCGACTTGTTGTAGACGGACAGAATCGTGTTGCATTCGGGATGTGTGCACGTCCTACCCGGCGTCGACTGCTTGGTGCGCCTGGGAAGGCCCATGACCGGAATGGCTTTTAAAGGTTTGTTGTCCATAATCTATAGGTAACCCGGCCTCTTAAGAATTTCGTGAAGAGATCGTTAAAGCTGGCGAAGAATGTATGTTCCCTAATACTACTCCAGGGGCTTCGCCCCCGGATCCCCCCGGGGTCTCCATCGCAATGGCGCCTGGTTCGGCGCGCCGTGCGGCCCGTTTTCCCCCGGCCGGTGCTGGGAGGTCTCCACCGCCGCCTCCTCCTGTGGCTCGCGGGCTCCGCCGTTTAGCAGGAGATCTACCGCGGTGTGGACGAACCGGTGCTCGGGGATCTGCTCGACGCCGTCAATACCTAAGGCTCGAGCCGCGACTGCGCCCAGTAGGGCGGATGCCGTACGGGCAGAGTGCATATCGTCCGGCAGCCTTCCCAGGCGTCGTTCCAGGTCGAGGTAGCCGGCGATCATGGAGACGTCGGTGTGGGATGAGTCGGGGTCCGAGGAGACGACGCTGATCGGCATGGTGGGCGAGTCGTGATTAAGGCCGTACTGATAGTAGCGAAGCGCGGTCAAGGCGACGGCTTCCAGCGTAGGCACGATCTCGGCGTCGCCGGCCTGCGCGGGCAACTCGTAGAGCAAGCTCCTCAGCTCTTTTTGGGCTTGCGCGTCTCCGAGACTCTTGATCTTCGCGGTGTCGACCGGATCCGTTTGCGGTGGGCCGGCGCTCAAGGAGGTTTCGGTTTCGCTGGGACTCCCGGCCGTTTGTGCGATCCCGGTCAAAAGCCACCGTGTAGCACCGGACAGGCGTACCGTCCGGGCATCGCCTTCCGCATCGGCGGCGATCTCGGTGACGATCTCGGCGTCACCGAGCGGCTCCGCCAGCAGGGCGAGTGCTTCGGGCGACCAAGGCTGCTCCCTCATGGCCTCCACCGCCTTGCGCTTGCGTCGCCGCCGGAAGGCTCGGCCTGCGAGGAAGAGCGCGGCTGCCAGAGCAGTTGCGCCGAGGATGATCCAGCCCGGACTCATGCCGACTGTCCCGCCGCGCCCCAGAGCCTATCGCCGGACAGCGTAACCACAGGTGCGGTCATAACACCTCACGCGCTCCAAACCTCGCAAACGTTAATGGTCACGGCACTAGACCATATCCATTGTCGATCCACCCGCGCGCATAGTCAACGGAGCCTCCCGCGCTGGGTGCATTAGCATTAGGGTTGAAGCATGAGCAGGCAGATGCGAGCTGCCGTCATCGACGGTTTCGGGGGCCCGGAAGCGATCCGGCTTGCCGAGGTCGACCGTCCTCTGACCGCTCCGGATCAGGTACTTATCCGTATACGCGCGGCCGGAGTAAACCCGGTGGATCTAAAGACCATTAGAGGCAGGCAAGCGCAGAGGTTTCCCCATCATTTCCCCCTCATTCCCGGCTGGGACGTGGCCGGGACGGTGGAGGCCGCCGGCCCTGCGGTAACTCGCTTTAAGCCAGGTGACCGGGTCGTATCGTACGCCCGGAAGTCCTGTCTTGAGCACGGTACCTATGCCGAGTACGTTTCCATGGCGGAGGAGGCGGTGGCGATGGCGCCTAAGACGGTGGACCTGGCCGACGCGGCAGGCTTGCCTTTGGCGGCCCTTACCGCTTGGCAGACGATCCAATCGGTACAGGTGGCCGAAGGCGAAACGGTCCTGGTCCACGGGGGGTCGGGCGGCGTCGGCTCCTTCGCCGTCCAGTTGCTGAAGGAAATGGGCGCTACCGTGTTGGCGACGTCGTCGCAAGCGGGCCACGACTACCTGCGCAGTTTGGGGGCCGAGCCTGTGGATCGTCATGCGGACGTACCGGCGGCCGTGGCCTCGATCAGTCCCGGCGGAGTGGACGCGGCATTGGATCTGGCCGGAGGCCAGGAGCTCGTGCAGCTAAGCGTGCCCCTGCTCAAGGACGGGGGCCGCGTGGCTTCTATCCTGGCGGTGCCGGAGATTCCGGAGGGGGCGTCCGCCCGCGGGGTGTGGGGCCGGTACACGTTTGTACGCCCGTACGGGGACCAACTTGCCGGTTTGGTGTCCCGGGTGGACGCAGGGCAGTTGCTTATCCACATTCACCGCAGCTTCGAACTTAAGGAGGCTGCCGAGGCGCTCAGGGTCCTCGACGGCGGCGGTATCCGCGGCAAGTTGATACTGCGCGTGGAAAGGTAACGCCGGGTGGAGCGCTAGTGGTGGGCGGGCAGCTCGTAGAGCCAGGCCCAGTCCAGCTCGAGCGCGGCGGCGCAGCCGAACGCGACTGTTTCGAGCCACTCGGCGTCGTGCTCTTCGATGAACTCGCGCTCTTGCAGCCGTCGTTGCGCCGCGGCAGCCGCGAATCTGCCGGCCACCCGGCGGGCGGTGAGTGCCTCGAGTCCGGCCACCGTTATCGCCAAGCTCTCGCCGTCGTGGTCTGCGATTACGTGGATGTCACTGCGATTCCACATAAACTCCGTGGGCTTGGTGACGAGGATCTTTTTTATGCGGTGCTGACCCACCGACCCTGAGAGCAGTCTTGGTTCGGGGTCAACCTCGTCCGTTTCGGAGCCGGACTCGGTCGCCGCGATGGTAGGAGGGCTCACGATCAGGCGTCCGGTTGTGAATGTAACTGCGAAGTTTCCGGCTGCAGGCTTCCACCAGTGCATCTGGTTCGCCAGATCGGTCCAGCTGTTGGTCCGCATGCAAAACACTTGGTGCTGAGCGGAGTAGAGCTCGCGCTCTTCGAAATCGCGAGATAAACCCGAGCGCAGGCCTGGGCCTTTGCGGCCCCTGGAAGCCGGTACCCGATCGTACGAAAGGGCGCCGGGCGCGAATACCAGGGTGTCGCTGCTGGTGAGGCACTCGGGCGACCGACCCGCCAGCGCAGCTTCCAAAGCTACGCGGCCAGGTCGTTATCGGTGATTTGCTCGTCCGACCACACGCGCTCTTCGTCGAGTCCTGCCATGAAGTCTCGGATCAGAATCCAACCCAGTAGTACGGCTGGAACGGCTGCGACCAAGAATATTGAACTCATTTAAATACTTCCTTCCCCGGTTGCTTGTTGTTACTCAACGGGTTTGCTGGGACTATTTACATGACAAACACCGTCGGCGGCAGCTTCGGGGGACAGACAGTTGATCTTTTTCGGCGGCGGAGGCTTCGGGGTCGGGTTATTTGTTCCCCCGGCCCCCATTTCTGAGTACTCCGTCGGCGCGTGTCCCCCGGAGCGGCCGGGTGCGGTGTTCGAACAGGACGTGTACACGATTTGTGAAGCCCGCGCCCGGATAGACCTATTTGAGAGCCGGAAAGGCCTGTTTGAAAAAGGCCTATTTGAAATAGGCGCGCGCGCGTGACAGCTCCAGGTCCTCCGGATCCCGCCGAATTCGGCAACCCTGCCGACGTCAAGGTCGAGCACCAGGCGCTGGCGACCATTGCCTACCGGGCGGCAAACCGGATCCTGCAGGACCACAGTGAGTCCATGGACGTGGCCAGCGAGGCCATGGTGACGCTGCTGGCGCGATTTGAGCCCCCTACCAATAGCGAGAGCTATGTGACCACTGTGGCCAAGAATCTGGCCAAGAACCGGCAGAGGGGGTTGCAGAGGCACCGCCGGCGCATGCAGTGGTGGGCCGACCAGCGGGCCCCCTCGAGCCCCGCCGACCCGGACCGCTTTCTGTCCGGCCTGGTGGTCCGCGAGTCCATAAAGTCTCTCCCGGAGCGGCAACGGCAAGCCGTCACTTACTGCTACCTCGACGGTTTTGACCGGCGTACGGCAGCCAAGAAAATGGGCGTCGAGGAAGCCTCGGTGAAAACTCACCTAAAGCGCGCCTTTAAAGCGCTGCGGGAAGACCTGTCCGACGAAGGGCGGGATCTGCCGTGAGCAGGGAAGAGAACGTGGTGTTCGGCGAAGAGTTCTGGAGCGACGTGTATCGACGCGCCGGGCACGTTAGGGAACTGGCCGCCGCTGAGCTGATGACCGCTGAGGAGAAGGTCTTGGGCGAAGAGGCCGAAGTTCTGCCGCTGTTCACCGAGCCGTTCTGGAAGGGCATAGATCAGCGTTCTCAACGGGTGAGGGCGCTGGCCGCGCAGGATCTGAAGGCGGCCGAGGAGCGGCTGGTGGGAGAAAAGCACACCGTCCACCGGGCGAGGCGCAGGCTTTGGCCGCAGCTCTCGCCGCAAGTGTGGGCGCGTGCGCAGGGTTTTGCGCTGGCGCTGCTGGCAACACTGGCGCTGCTGCCGCAGATCGCTCCGGTGCTGAGCTGGGCCGACATCGGATCGCCGGACGAAGACGAGCTCGCGATTGACGGAATTGTGTCTTCGGGGTCGCCGGCTTCTCAGGAGTCGGACTCAGGTGCGGCGCCGGCGACCGAAGGCGATGCCGATATCGATTCCCCACAGTCCAACGTCAGCGGCCCCGCTCGCCCGCAGGAGCCCGCGTCGGCTGAGGACGAGGAGGGCGCCGCCGGCAGCTTGGACCAGGCATCCGCAGGACCTTCCGAGCAGACCTCCGGGGAAGCCGGAGCGTCCAGCCTGGGTGCGGACGGAGTCGGTAAGCTGCGGTCGCCCGATGACGTCAACCTCGAAGTTGCCGGGACGGCCGTTGTGCGAATCAGCTGGGACGACCGCTCCGGGGACGAGGTGGGTTTCGAGCTGCAGCGGGATACCGGCGTTCCCGGCGAGGAGCAGTCCCGCAGCGTGGCCGCTAACCAGACCAGCTTCGAGTGGAACGAGTTGCGACCCGGCACTACGGCCTGCTTCCGGGTGCGCGCCGTCGGCGGCGCCGCGCCCTCCGACTGGGCACCGGACACCGACCGCGGCTTTGCGTGCGTCGATCTGCCGGTCCCGCCGTCACCGTCACCGTCGCCGTCACCGTCGCCGTCTCCAAGCCCGGACCCGAGTCCCAACCCAAGCCCGGCGCCATCCCCGACTACGTCGTCGACGCCGGACCAGCAGCCCGAGACGCCCTCCTCGTAGTCGCCAAGTGCCCGGGTTTCTCGCTGGGCCGTTCGTGCCTCCCCTTGGAGCGGTTTTGCTGGCACAGCCAATTTCCTGGTACGACGCAAGGGTCCGGTACGGTCGCTCCAAAACCCTTGATAGTCGCTCCCTTTCACCGGAGCCCTTGCGTCTTTGGCCCGGAAGTGCCCGGGCTTCTCGCGGGCCCTCGGTGCCTCTCCTTGGAGCGGTCTTGCTGGCACAGCCGGTCTTCTGGTACGACGCAAGGGTCCGTATCTTCCGGGCCCCAATGGCGTCTTCTTTGACCATTAGTCGGGTGCTTGCCGGTTACCCGACATGGCGTTTTGGGGTCCGGTAAACGGTTGGCCGTTTAGACTGGCCCTTTCCTGGGATCCGAAACTTTTTGGGGGTTTGCCACATGAGTACTGCCACGCAGGAAACCGGCGCGGAGAAGGTGGTCTGGAACCTGGACGATATCTACCTGGGTTCCGAGGACCCCAAGTTCGCCCAGGACATCGATTCAGCCAAGTTTTCAGCCCGCGCGTTCCGGGACAAGTACTACGGCAAGGTTGCGGACCTGACCGCCGCCGGACTGCGCAATGCCGTGGCCGAGCTGGAGAAACTGACGGCGGACCTGATGAGGCCGTCGATCTACGCCATGCTCAGGTACGCCACCAACACCGCCGACCCGCAGCGAGGCGCGCTACGACAGCGAATGATGGAGATGTCCACGGTGCTGTCCTCTGAAACCCTGTTCTTTGTTCTGGAGTGGGTTGCGCTCGACGACGAGAAGGCCAAGCGCTTGTTAAACGACCCGGACATCGAACCATACCGGCACCATCTCGAGTCCGAGCGGCGCTACAAGCCCTACGTCCTGTCCGAGCCGGAGGAGCGAATCCTTGCCGAGAAGGCGGATACCAGCCAAAGCGCCTGGGCACGTTTGTTTGAGGAGCTGACCGCCGAGATCCGCCCGGTCATCGACGGTGAAGAGGTTGGTTGGGAGCAGGCCATGGCTCGGCTGCAAAGTCCCAAGCGGGAGCTCCGGCGGCAGGGCGCAGAGGCGATAACCGAGGCTTTGAAGCCCGGAATCAAGACTCGGGCCTACATCTTGAATACGATCCTTCTGGATCACGCCACCAATGACCGCCTGCACGGCTATCCGAACTGGTTGTCGTCGATGAACCTTTACAACGAAGCCTCCGACGAAGCCGTGCAGGCGCTGGTCGATGCGGTCACCAAGCGCTACGACATCCCCAGCCGCTACTACTCGCTCAAAGCTAGGTTGCTTGGCTTGGAGAAGCTGGCCGACTACGATCGGCTGGCTCCGCTGGGCGAGGATCAGACCACCGTTTCCTGGGACGACGCCCAGGCATTAATCCTCGACGCGTACGGATCGTTTTCGACTAAGGCCGGTGAGATAGTCCGCAAGTTCTTTGACCACAAGTGGATCCACGCCGCCGGCGAACCCAACAAGATGACCGGGGCATTTTGTATGACGACCATCCCCGACGCCCACCCCTACGTACTGCTCAGCTACACGGGGGAGCGGCGATCGGTGCTGACTCTGGCGCACGAGTTGGGCCACGGGCTGCACGGCTACCTGGCCGACGAGCAGTCTCTTTTCAACGCGGAAACGCCGCTCACCCTGGCCGAGACGGCGTCGGTGTTCGGGGAGGCGCTTACGTTCGGCAAGCTCCTGGAGTCAGAGACCGACCCGAAAAAGCGTTTGGCGCTGCTGGTGGCTCGGCTGGACGACTCCGTAGCTACCGTGTTCCGCCAGATCGCGTTCAACCGGTTCGAGGAGAGGATCCACACCGCGCGGCGTGAGCACGGGGAGTTGTCCATCGAGGCGATCACCGACATGTGGCGCAGAACTCAAACCGACGTGTTCGGCGACGGCGTGGAGGTAACCGAGGGCTACGGCATCTGGTGGAGCTACATCCCGCACTTCATTCGTACGCCCGGGTACGTGTATGCGTACGCGTTCGGCTTCTTGTTCTCCCTGGCCATTTACCAGCGGTATCTCGAGGTGGGCGACGAGTTGATCGATCCGTACCTGGATTTGCTGGCCGCCGGCGGCAGCGACTCGCCGGAGGTGCTGGCCAAGCGGGTGGGCCTAGACGTATCCGATCCGAATTTTTGGGCCGGAGGGCTGGAGGTGATGGATTCCCTGCTGAAGGAGGCCGAAGCGCTGGCCGAAGAGGTTTCTTAACGGTCGGGTAGACGCCCGCCCGACGGCCGGGACACCCAAGCAACAGGGCCGGCCCTTAAAGGACCGGCCCCTTTCCGATTCCGGCGCTGCTACGAAGCTGCGCCGGCCTCGATCACCGTGGAGTCACCGCCGTCGCCGGCGTCACCGCTGGCGCCCCCGTCGCCGGCGTCACCGCTGTCACCGCCGTCGCCGGCGTCCCCGCCGGGCCCGGAAACCGCCGTGCCGCCGTCGCCGTCCCCGCCGTCCCCGCCGACTGCAGCTCCGCCGCTGCCGCCGCTGCATCCGCTCGTGATGGTTCCGCCGGCTTCGCAGGTGCCGTCACCGCCGCTGCCCCCGTCGCCACCGCCGCCGTCACCGCCGCCGGTTGTGGCCCCTGCGTGGTCACCGCTGCCGCCCGCAGCTCCGCCGCCACCGCCGTCCCCGCCGACACCTCCGGCGTTGCCGCCGTTGCCGCCGGCTGCTCCGCCGCCATTTCCACCGTCGCCGCTGCCGCCCACTGCGTGACCGCTGTTGCCGCCTGCGCCGCCGTCGCCGCCTGATCCGGAGTCGCCGCCGTCACCGCCGACTCCGCTGGCGCCTCCGTCACCGCCGTCCCCGGATTCGAGTTCAACATCGACCTCTACGCTGTGGTCCTCGCAGTGGATACCGCCCGGGCCGTCCTCGTGGCACTCGACCGATGCGAGCGCTACCGGGACAACCGCGTAAAGGCAAGTAGCCAGCAGGCCAACCATGAAAAATTTCTTGAACATCCTCTTCCCCCTTTGGAGTCGTTTCACATCCGTGCCGGACCGTCCGACGTAGGGGAGAGGGACGGCAGCGGCAAACCTAACGATTTCGGTGCGAATTTTTTGAAGTTGGCTTCCGGTGGAACCGCAGTGCAGCGTAGGACCGTCTAAGGAGCACGAGATTCCCTGACACTCGAGCGAGATGAGGTAAGCCCATGAACCGGCGCCGTAGAGTGACCCTGTCCCTGGCTGTTGTATTCGTGCTCACGGCCGCCCCGGCGGCTTACGCGTGCGGGGGGTTGATCGGCCCCAACGGCAACGTGAACCTGCTGCGTACCACCACGATGGCCGGTTACGCGGATGGGGTGGAGCACTACGTGACCTCCTTCTCGTTTGCCGGCGGCGGCGGCGAGTTCGGGTCGTTGGTTCCTCTGCCGGGTATCCCTACGAAGGTGGAGCGCGGAGGGGACTGGACTCTGCAGCGGCTGATCCGCGAAACCCAGCCGCAACCGCTAGCGGTTTTCGGGGATCGGGCGTCGGTGGCTGCGGCGGAGAGCGCCGAGGTGATACTTGAGACCACCATCGACGCGCTGGAGATCACGGTGCTCAAAGGCGGCGGCGACGAAGTTGGGCGTTGGGCCAAGGACAACGGCTTCGGTCTGCCGCCCGACGCCCCAGAGGTGTTGGACTTCTACGCGGAGCGCAGCCCGATATTTATGGCCGCGCGGTTCGATGCCGAGGCTGCGCGCGAGCGCGGTCAGAACATAGGCGAGGGCACCCCGATTCACCTGACTATCCCGACCGACAACCCCTGGGTTCCGCTGCGGATCTTGGCGTTGGGCAAACAGCCCCAGGAGCAGATCCAGGCCGACGTATATCTCTTGACCGAAGGTGAGCCGGTGCTGAGCCCACTGTCGCCGGGACTGCGGCTCTCGGCCAGCCGGCCGGCGTCAAAGAGCTTGGTTTCGGATCTGGCATCGGATCAGGGGATGGACTGGATACCCCGGGAAGGGATGTGGCTGAGCTACCTGAGGGTGGATGCGCCGGCCTCGGAGCTCACCTACGACCTGGCGGCAAACGTGCACGGCAGCGAGCCTTCGTTAAGGGCCGCCGGTTTGGCTGCCCAACCTGGTGAATCGGAGCCGGCAGGCCCCGGGCCGGCCGACGAGCCCGAGCTGCGGGCGGTTGCGCGGACACAGTCCGCCTCCCCCGAGCCTGCTCTACAAGAGGGTTTGGGTATCTGGATGCTTGCAGGCGCAGCCTCGACCGTTGCGGCAATCGTTGCAGCGATCGGCCGGCGGGGCCCTACCGATGCGTGACGGGGTCATCCTGACTCTCCTGCTGGCCGCCGGCGCCTTTTTCGCCTTGGCGGCGGCAACCGGTGAGCCGGCAGGTTCGGGCCAACCCGGCCGGACGGTCGAGGTGTCGATGCAGCACTCCCGGTTCCTGCTCGACGAAACGACCTTCATGGCCGGTGAGACCGTGACGTTCGTGCTGCGCAACCGCGATCCCATAGATCACGAGTTCATCCTGGGAGACGAGGCCTTGCAGCTCGGGCACGAAACCGGCACCGAGCCCTACCACGACGAGATCCCCTCAGAGGTAACGGTTCCGGCGCTTTCTACCGTCAGCACCACCGTAGAGATGCCGCATTATGGTCCGCTGATCATCGGATGCCACCTACCCGGTCATTACGGCTACGGAATGAGGACCCAAATAACTGTCGAGTAAGCCGCGGATCGCCGGCCGTCGCCGGTCTAATGCGACCCCTCGGGGGTTGCCTCTACTAAGCTGTCGAGTCGTGAGTACCGTCGGCCGCACCTACGAGCAGCTCCACAGCGACGAGCAGTGGGCCTACGGGCGCCTGGCCGATGCAGAACTGATGCAGGCCGCAGTCGCCCTGCCTCCCGGCAGGGCCGTGGATCTGGGCGGCGGACAGGGCAGGCATGCGCTTGCGCTGGCGGCTTTGGGCTTCGACGTGGAGGTGGTGGACACTTCGGACGCCGCCCTACGACAGCTTGGCGACCAGGCCCGCGCCGAGGCGCTGGCGCTGGAGCCGGTTCGGGCGAACATCGCCTTCTACCGCCCGCCGCCGGGTCTTCGGCTGGCTGTGGCCGCTTTGATCTTCCACGTGCCGGCGCGCCACGCGAGCTTACAGGCCGCGCGTGCGGTGGGCGGTGGCTTGGAACCTGAAGGCATGTTTTACATGTCCGTGCCAGGGTTCAGCAGGCAGACCAGAGGCTTGGTTTCGGACTTGTTCGCTGAGGCAGGGTGCTCGACTCAGTGGTGCGTGAACCACGTGGTAACCCGCGCGGAGCGCCCTCGTCTGCCGGTTTCCAGGCGCAACGAGACCCGGGCGCTCGGAATCAGGAAGCAGGTACCGGCTGCGCACCGTTGACGAGATCAACGAGGAGATCATCCGGTGCCGCCGGTGCCCCCGCCTGGTTCGCTGGCGTGAGGACAGCGCGGCCGACCCGCCGGCGCGCTTTCGGGGCGAGGACTACTGGGCAAAGCCGGTTCCGGGGTTCGGTGACGCGGCGGCCAGGGTGCTGGTTGTCGGGCTGGCCCCCGCGGCCCACGGCGCCAACCGGACCGGGCGGGTTTTCACCGGCGACCGATCCGGAGACTGGTTGTACCGTGCCCTGTTCGAAACCGGGTTTGCCAGTCAGCCCACGTCGATCGCGCGCGGCGACGGGTTGGCGTTGATCGACTGTTACATCGCGGCGGCGGTGCGGTGCGCGCCGCCGGAGAACAAGCCGCGGCCCGAGGAGAGGGCCAACTGCCTGCCGTTTTTGTGCGCGGACATACGTGCGTTGGCCCGCCTGCAGGTGATCGTAGCTCTGGGCGCGGTGGGCTGGCAGGCGGCTCTTACGGCTCTGCGGGACAATGGAGAGGCGGCCGCACCGCCCGAACCCAGGTTTGGGCACGGCGTCGAGGCTCGCGCAGGTAGGTATCTACTTATCGGCTCCTATCACCCGAGCCCGCACAACACCAACACGGGCCGTCTGAGCACATCGGGGCTCAGCGGTGTGTTCGAGTCGGCGCGGGCTCGCCTATCTTAGGCGGGGAGGTACATGTACAGCTACGCTGACGAGTTCCGGGCTTTGGTAGACCGGCCGGACGACGAAATCGACCTGGCCGCCGCCGCCCTGACTATCGCAGCCGCCGCGGAACCCGGTTTGGATATTGGTTACTGGCAGGAATGTCTGAACGAGTTCGCCTTCGGGATAGACGACCTGGAGTCTTTGCGCAAGAGGTTGTTTACCGAGCTGGGCTTCGCCGGTGATACCGAGGACTACTACGATCCTCAGAACTCGTTTTTGAACCGGACTATCCGGCGCCGCAAGGGAATCCCTATAACCCTGTCGGTGCTGACCATGGAGGTCGGCCGTCGAGCCGGCATTAAGTTGGAGGGCGTCGGTATGCCTGGGCACTTCCTGGTGCGGGTGGCGATGACCGGCGAGCATATCGACCCGTTCTTCGGCGGCACCTTGCTGGATGAGGCCGGTTGTGAGCAGCGATTCCGGCAGATCTCCGGCGGGGACTCGCAGGTGCCGTTTGGGCCGGAGATGCTCCAAGTGGTCAACAAGAAGCAGATCCTGGCCCGGATGCTAAATAACCTCAAGGCCGTCTACCGGGCCCGGTCCGACGGGTCGAACCTGGAGTGGGTGGTCCGGATGAGTATGGCGATTCCAGAAGTCGGGCCGATGGAGGTGGTAGAGCTGGGCCACGCACTGGCGATGCAGGGTCAGTTTCTGCAAGGCGCCGAGCTGATCGATCAGGTGGCGGATAAGCACCCGTCTGTAGCCGAACAGCTACGCTTGGCCGCACTGTCGATAAGGGCGAGTCTTAATTAGTATGAGAGACCAAGTTGAGTTGATTTGGTACGGATCGGGTGCGCCCTGGTACGACTTTGGGCCACAGCATCCCCTCCGCCCCGGCCGGATCACCCTCACTCACGACCTCATTGAGAGTCTGGGCATCGTCGACGGCGACCGGGTGGTGCAAACGGACGCGCGCTCGGCTACCGATGAAGAGATTCTGGCGGTCCACGCGCCCGAGTACGTGCAGGCGGTCAAAGCCGCCGGCAACGGGGAGCGAGGCCCTTGGTGGGAGTTCGGTTTCGGTCCGGGGGACAACCCGGCCTTTCCCCATATGCACGAGGCGGCCGCGCGGGTAGCGGGCGCGTCGATAACCGCAGCCGAGGCGGTTCACTCGGGTCGAGCTTTGCACGCATTCAACCCCTCCGGCGGGCTGCACCACGCGGCCCGGCGCCGGGCCAGCGGCTTTTGTGTTTACGACGACCCCGCGGTGGCCATAGCCTGGCTGCTGGGACGGGGGGTCGAGAAGGTGGCCTACGTCGACGTCGACGCCCACCACGGAGACGGCCCGCAAGGCATCTTTTACGACGAGCCCCGCGTGCTGACGATCTCCTTGCATCAGTCGGGCGCGACCTTGTTCCCCGGAACCGGTTTTGTAGGCGAGATAGGCGAGGGCCCGGCCGCGGGCACCTCCGTCAACGTGCCCCTGCCGCCGCTGACGGACGACGTGATGTGGCTCAAGGCGTTCGATGCCGTGGTTCCCCCGCTGCTGCGCTCCTTTCAGCCCGAGGTGCTGGTGACCCAGCTGGGCTGTGACACCCACTACAGTGACCCGCTGACCAACTTGGGTTTGTCGACGCGCGCGTTTGGCGGGACTGCCGAACGTCTGCACTCGCTGGCTCACGAAACCGCCGGCGGCAGGTGGCTGGCGACCGGAGGCGGTGGCTACCAGTGGGCTACGGTGGTACCGCGGGCCTGGACGATCTATTTCGCCGAGATGGCCGGGTTCGAGCTGCCCGACCGGCTGCCCCAAAGTTGGGTGGATCGGGCTTCGGACCAATCGCATCAGAAGGTGCCCCAGGTGCTCGACGATCCCGCAATCGACGGGGGACTCGTGAGCGAGGAAGCCATCGACGAGGTGGTCGACGAGGTGCGCGAAGCCGTGTTCGGGTACCACGGTATTATTTCACGACCTGGATAATTTTTTCTTGCTTATAAACGGTTTCCGAGCGACAATTAAAGACCACTCACTCAGGGTTAGAGGTAACCCTGGGTACGGTTTCGTACAGTTCGGAGGCCCATGTACAACACACTCCTGGACCCCCAGAAAGTGACCCTCAACCGGCCAGACCGCGACAGGCGGCGGGAGCGCAAGGGCGATGCGGCCGGTGCCCCCATCGACATGGCGCAAATCCACAAGGCCACCAACGGATCCTTCGTGGTCGAGTGGGAACTCCCCCTAGGGGCGTAAAGACTCTAGTCTTTGGGTTTCGCCGAGCGGGACCACAACAGAGTAGAAACCGCCAACAGCGCCGCCGCGGCTAAAGCTCGCAGGGCGGTCACGTCCGTAAGTAGCACGACGCCGTCGGAGGGCGGGGCGGCAGCGGCGGGCGCTGGAGTCTCCATCGGTACCGGGTTGTCCTGCTCGGCAGGGTGCAGCAGCGACGGCAGAGAAAGCCGGTCCCTATCCTCGGGTCCGACCTCATCGTCGCCGGCGGACAGGGCTGCGGCTACGTCGAGGACCCTGTAGGACTGCGACCCGCCGCCGCAGTTGACTGCGGGCCCCTGAGCGGAGGAGAGGATGCGCTCGACCGCCTCGACATTGGACATGCCCTCCGACAACAGCAAAGCGGCGGCTCCCGACACGGCGGGAACCGCGATGGAGGTTCCGTCCGCGTGCGCGTAGCCGGAATCACGGTCATCGCTGTTTAGAAACGTTGACACGATGCCGACGCCGGGCGCGAGGATGTCGAGCCCTATCCCGTAGTTGGTAAACGGCGCACACCGGCCCTGCTGGTCGCTGGCGCCGACCACGATCATGCCCGATCCGTCGGGTGCATCGAAGGCGGTGGTGTCCGTGCCGTCATTGCCTGCGGCCGCAACCACTACGGCTCCGCCGGCTGCCGCCTCCTCGATGGCCCTACGGACGGCTGCGTCGCGGAAGATGGCTCCCGCTGGATCCCGGCCCGGCAGCGGAGAGGAGTCGGCCGGGCCTACAAAGCTCAGGTTGAGCACGAGTTTGGCGTCTTTGCGTTCGGCCGTATCGACCGCCAGCCGGATCGCATCGGAAACCTTGCTGGAGGTGGCGTTGCCCTCCAGGTCGAAGACCCGGGCCGGGAGTATCTTGGCGTCGGGAGCGACGGAGGCGATTCCCTCGCCGTTGCCGGTGGCGGCTCCGGCTATTCCGGCGATGAGCGTTCCATGTCCGTGCCGGTCCTGCGGTCCGGCGTCGTCCACCAGCGAGAACCCTTGAATCAGCTTGTTTTCGAGGTCCGGGTGATCCAGATCTACGCCGGTGTCGATGATGGCGATGATGACCCCTTCGCCCCGTGAGATTTCCCATGCCCGCTCGGCCCCGATGACGTGCAGCCCCCACTGTTGAGGGTAAAGCGGGTCGTCGGTCTGGGCGTGTGCGGGCAGCGGCCATAGCACAAGGACCGATAACAGAGCGGCCAGCAGCGCCTGCGCGGGCCACACCACCCGACGATATTGCGACCGCGGTCCACTAAAGTATGGGGTAGACATGATCAAAACGCTAGGAGGCCCTGGTGAACCAGATGTCGATGCTTGAACAGGCGAGAAAGAGCGTTGTGGAGGTGGACCCTGACCAAGCGCGCTCTGAGCTGGACGCCGGGGAGGTGGACGTCTTTCTCGATGTGCGAGAAGCGCACGAGTGGCGTAAGGGGTACATAGAGGGGGCGCTGCGCATCGCGTTGGACGAGGTTCCGGAGAAGGCGGATGCCTCCGATCCTGACGCGGAGCCCGCCCTGGCGGGTAATTCCGACGCCCGCATCATCGTTTACTGCGCGACCGGCGTGAGATCTTTGCTCGGTGCTCATGCTCTCCAGAAGCTCGGCTACTCCAACGTCGTTTCGTTGGCCGGCGGGATCCGTGACTGGCGGGCCGGAGGGCACCCGGTTCAAAGGTAGCGGCGGGCCCAGCTATACCACTTCCGATCCGACCGGGTGGTACTCGGTGCCTGCAAACTCACCATCTTCAAACTTCAGTGTAGTCACAGAAGCCCGTGCGCAGGGAATCTTGGCCAACCACGGCGGACGTGGATTTTTTTCGTAACTCAGCCGGCATACGAGCACGGGCGTCATGTGCGAGACGGCCACCGCTTCGCCGCCTTCGTGTTCGGTGGCCATTCGCCGGATAGAGGCGGTCATGCGGGAGCGGGTGCTCGCGTAGGGCTCCCCCCAGGAGGGTCTCAGCGGATTTAAGAAATGTCGAGCGTTCAGTGGGTTGCGAAACAACCTCCTGTCGCCCGGCCATCCCTGCAGCCTCGCCTCCGACTCCAGGATCTGCTCCTCCACCTGGACCTGGATTCCGTGCGGCAGCGCAATCGCCTCGGCAGTTTGGATTGCCCTGGTCAACGGAGACGAGTAGACGGCTTCAATTTTGCGATCCGAGAAATGGTCTCCAAGTACCTTGGTCTGCCGCAATCCGCGCTCGGATAGCACAAATCCGTCCAACCGTCCATACCAGATATTTTCGGGATTTTCTACTTCCGCGTGGCGCACCAGGTGCACGAGCGTACGCATCATTTAGCCCGCCGGTTCCATATAGGCATGAAACGAATATAGCGTGGGGACATGAATTGGTCAGGATCGGTCTGTCTGGTCACCGGTGCATCCAGCGGCATCGGGCGCGCCGTGGCGCATGCCCTGGCCCGGCGCGGTGCGACGGTGATCGTGTCGGCCCGCCGGGAATCCAGGCTGGAGCAACTGATCGAGGAGCTGGATTCGGACCGGCACTGGTACGTGGTTTGCGACGTCACCGATCTGGAGTCGGTAAAGGCGATGGCGGCGGCGGTGGCACAGCGCACCGACCGGCTGGATCTCCTGGTCAACAACGCCGGGAGGCCGGGCGCCGGGCTCATAGCCGAGTCGACCCCCGAAGAGGTAGATAACGTCGTCAAGACCAACCTGACCGGCGCTATCTGGTGCACCCAGTTGCTGCACGATCTGATGGATGCCGGCCCCAGGACGCGGCGGCTGCCGGCAGTGGTCAATGTTGCCTCGATGGCCGGGAGGATTCCGCTTCCGGGCGCCGCCACCTACGCCGCCACCAAGTTCGGGATGGTTGGCTTCTCCGAGGCGCTTTGGGCCGAAATGCGCAACCGTGACATTGGTGTCACTGTGGTCAACCCGGGATTGGTGCACACCGAGGGGTTTCCCATGGACGAGGTCCTGGCTACGCCGCTGCTGCGCCGAATGGTGATGAGCCCCGAGCGCATCGCCGAAGCGTTGTGTGACGGCGTCGAGAGGGGCCGCGCGGAGGTCCGGGTGCAGCAGTGGTGGACCCCCATCTACTACCTACTGTTTGCGCTGGGACCCTACCGCAGGAGGTTGTTGCGATTGTTCTTGCGGCTGGTTAACAAATCGGTGACCAC
>JBBDRQ010000047.1:42915-46695 GCA_040905365.1 Actinomycetota bacterium | reverse complement strand
CGGCGGAACAGGTAATCACGCTGGTCCGAGGGATCGAGCCCGGGGTCGTGGTCGATCTCCAAAAGATTGAACGACCATCCGCGCTCGGTCACCTCCACCATTGAGTAACCGAACGGCCACTCCTGGCTGGAAGCTACCTCCACGACGGGGACTCCCTCCAGCTCGTTTAGCCGGCATCGGTGTGAGTGCCCGCAGAAAATCGCCTGGGCGTCGGTGCGCACGGCGAGCTCGGCCAGGTGGGCCGTGCTCGCCTGGTCGAGTCCGAAGATAAGCGGCGGCAGCCCCATGAATGGGAAGGGGGGGTGGTGCAAAGCGATGAAAGTAGGACCTTCGGGGCCGATGTCTCGCATCCAATCGATCATCTCCTGAGAGAAAGTGCCGCCGGGTACGCTTTGGGGAGGGTCGTCGGTGAACTCTCCGGCCATCATGTTGAAGGGAGGAAACGGTGACCTGGTGGGATCGGCCGAGTTCAGGACGATGACTCTCACGCTGCCGACGTGGTGGATGGAGTAGGGGCGGGTATCGAAGGCCTCCTCAAACCGCTCGACGCCAAGGATCCTTCCCTCCTCGAATGCCCAGAGATCGTGGTTGCCGAGCGTGACGGCTACCTCGACGGAGGCCTCCTCGAAGATCCGGCGGGCCCGCCGGAACAGTTCCCGCCGGCCGTTGGCGGTCAGGTCCCCGATGGCGATCGCGAGCTGCGCCCCCTGGCCGTCCATCTGTTGCAGGGCACCGGCGACCGATGCGTTGTCTTCGGTCAGGCCTACGTGGGGGTCTCCCAGGATCGCAAAACGCCCCAGGACCTTCCCGGCGGATCGCTTGCGAGTGGTCTTCGGGAATTCCGGAGGCGGAACCGGCAGCAGCCGGCCGGCCATGAGGGATTCGTTGACCGCGTCGTATTCCTGCTCGCCCAGGGCGACCAACTGTTGGTGTTCGGCCTTGTCCAGCACCTTCACGGTGTGGGCGTCGATATAGGCGCCGATCCGCTGCAGGAAGATCTGTCCCAGCGCCCCTACCTCCTCGTCGGCCCCGGCAACCTCGGCCAGGAATTGAGCGTGCTGGGAGGCGAAGTGGGGAACGATCTTGATTCCTTCGTCGGCGCACCGCGAGGCGAGAATGCGGGCTCTGGCAGCAGCCTGTACCGACGGCCCCTGGTGGCCTCTTTGCCCAAGCACCGAGGATCGCGCAGCTTCAACGACCCAGCAGGACAGCAGAAGGTCCGAAAGTGTGCTCACCGAATTGAAAGTATCAGCCCTACGGCGAATGCGTCTTGGGCGAGGAGCCCGATTTCTGGCATGATGACAGCAATCACATGCCGATGGCCCGCAAATCCCGCGACTGGGATACGTATTTTCTGGATCTGGCTCGCCAGGCGGCGACCCGCTCGAGCTGCACGCAGCAGCACCACGGCGCGGTGATTGTCAACAACCGCCACGTGCGCTCCACCGGCTACAACGGGACCCCTTCGGGGTTCGGCAACTGCGACGAGGGCGTATGCCCGCGCGGCGCCAATGGGGATAAGAGTCAACCCTGCTTGGGTCTGCACGCCGAAGCCAACGCGATCTTGTACTCGGATCCGGGCCAACGTGAGGGGGCAACCCTGTATATAACCAAGCAGCCCTGCCTGGAGTGCGCAAAGCTCATCGCCAACTCAGGTTTGCGCGAGGTGGTGGTGCCCCAGCCGCCGGCCGGCGAGCCGTCCGACGCCAAGGAGTTTCTGCTCGACTGCAAGGTGCGCGTCAGGTTCGTTTAATGCTGCGCTATGGAGCGTGGACCGGCAGTGCACGGCTTAATTGCTGGGACCGCTATCGTCTTTAGATGAGCTTACGCGATTCGCAGGACGTCGAGGAGGATATCGACCCTTACGTCTACGGTCGACGGTGGCGAATCCTCGGGGTGCTGTGCATGTCGCTGGTGCTGGTGGTTGCCGGCAACGCCTCCCTGAACGTTGCGCTGCCCGTGCTCGGCCGCGACCTTCCCGCAACCCAGACGGATCTGCAGTGGCTGGTCGATGTCTACGCACTGATCTTTGCAGGCCTGCTGTTTCCCGCCGGCGCCTTGGGGGATCGTTACGGCCGAAAGGGGGCACTGCAGGTCGGCTTGGCCGTGTTCGCTCTGGGGGCCTTCGGGGCATCGACCGCCGACTCCGCTCCCGCCGTGATCGTCATGAGGGCCGTTATGGGCGCCGGCGCGGCCTTCGTGATGCCGTCGACTTTGTCGCTGGTAGTGGTGTCGTTCCCGCGGGCCGAGCGCAGCAAAGCTATTGCGATCTGGGCCGGTTTTGCCGGGACCGGAGCAAGTGTAGGCGTGATCGCGTCGGGTCTGCTTTTAGAGTGGTTCTGGTGGGGATCGGTCTTCTTGATAAACGTTCCGATCGCGCTGGCTGCTCTGGGCATGGGCGCCTTTGTGCTGCCGCGCTCGCGTGACCGACAGGGCCGGCCGCTGGATCCCGTGGGCACCGCATGCTCGGTGGTGGCGTTGGTCGGCCTTGTCTACGGAATCATCGAGGGTCCGCACTTGGGTTGGACCTCGCCCGAAGTGCTGAGGGCCTGGGCGGTGGGTGTGACGGCCCTGGTAGCTTTTGTGGCGTGGGAGCGGCGTACCCGCTTCCCGATGTTCGACCTCCACTGGTTCCGGGACGCGGGCTTCACCTTGGGGGCCACCACCATCTTCTTGGGCTTCTTCACCTTTTTCGGGGCAGTGTTCGTGCTGGCGCTGTACCTGCAGCTCGGGCTTGGGTATACGCCCCTGCAGGCGGGACTGGTAACGCTGCCTCTGGCGATCGCGGTGATCACGGTGGCGCCGCGCTCATCCGGTTTGGTCGACAGGTTCGGCGTCCGGCGGGTCGTCACTGCCGGCTTGTTGGGGCAGGCCGTCTGCTTTGTCCTGCTGAGCTTCGCCTCTCCCGGAATCAGCTACGTGTATCTGCTGGTGTCCTTCATGCTGCTCGGGGTATGCAGGGCTTTGGTCACACCCCCATCGACCGGTCAGATCATGCGGGCTACGCCCGTGGACCGCGCAGGCGTCGGGTCGGCGGTCAACGATGTGACCCGCGAGGTGGGCGGCGCCTTGGGGGTCGCTCTCATGGGTTCGATCCTGTCCGCCCGGTACCTGGCGCAAATCTCGGGATTTGCCTCGACGTTCGACGGCGAGCAGCGGCGGGCCGTGCAGTACTCGGTGGGCCGGGCTCTGGAGGTGGCCGCCGGAACCCCGGAAGCCGGACGCAGCTTGGAGGCAGTACACAGCGCGTTTGCAAGTGGAATGCGGTGGTCGCTTTGGGCGGCTTGCGCGGTATGCCTCCTCAACGCCCTGCTGGTCGGCAAGTACAGTTCGGATCAGCGCCGGTGCACTAGACGCCGCCGAGGAAGGTGACGAATAGACGAGGGATCCTCATGGGTGAGTTGGATTATGGTCGATTCTGTCAACTAGAATGTCATCCTTAGTAGCAGGCTAGCGATGGGCGGCGAGGATGACCGGTATGCCGATGGAGTGGTTCTGCTTCCGAGTCAGTGAGGAGGTCGCCCGCGGTCTGTTCAGTCAATCGCCGACGGGCGCCGCCGCCTCGATTCGCCGGGCGCTGGAGACATCTGACCTGAAGATCGAGCCGCTGCGTCCGGGCGCGCAGCACCCGGCGTTTCGGCGATGGTTCAAGGTGCGCGTGGGCCGCGGTGTCGATGGGCAGGCCTTACTGCAGCGGTTGTTGGACGCCGGGTCGATCGAGTGCGGCTATCTCAAGGCCGACCGCTCGGCCGACGCCCTCCTACTGAAGGGGTGGACGGT
>JBBDRQ010000047.1:0-42815 GCA_040905365.1 Actinomycetota bacterium | reverse complement strand
CCTGACGCCCGATCGACTGCGTTGCTCGCTTCTACAGCAGCTTGCCGGGGTTTGTTTACGTGGAATTGACCTTTGCGTAATTCATTCAAAACATGAGGGGCCTATCGTCGGTGTCGACGGTCGATTGAAAGGTTCGCTCAATGCTGTTTACGCTGCGCGTATCCCTTCCGGACCAACCCGGCGCGTTGGGTGCTCTGGCCGGTTCACTGGGCCGCGGCGGCGCCAACATTGTTTCGCTGGAGGTCGTCGAGCGCAGCGGGGGACTGGCGGTAGACGAGCTGACTCTTGAGGCTCCTTCGGGACTGCAGGAGGCCATTAAGGCCGCTAAGGCCGATGTGCCGAGGCTGCTGGTCGAGGACGTCCGGCCCGCCGACATGTTTCTCAACCTCCTGTCGCCGCTGGAGCTGGCGGCGGTGCTGGTCGACGGCCCCGCCGAGAAGGTCATGTCCACGCTGGTCGACAACCTCGCCGGTGCCGTGTGGGCCGACTGGGTAGCCATAGTCGAGGGGCCGGATACACCCCGGGTGCTCAAGCGCAGCGCGGGGTCCCCAACCTTTGAGGGGTTTGCTGCACCGTGGATGCCGTTAGACGAACCGCTGAGACTTTCGGCCGGGGATTGGATGCCCTCGGCTTGGACCAGGCACCTGACGGTCACGCCGGAGCGTAAACCCGAGGTCGCGGTGGCGCCTCTAAGCGCGGACTGCGCTTTGATGGCCGGCCGGGACAAGGGTCCGCGCTTTAGGGCGGCCGAGTTGGAGGAGCTGAGTTCGCTGGCGCAGATAGCGGTGCATCTTGCAGGGACCCGGACAAGACCGCGTGAAACCGTGGACCACGGCGGCAGTGCGGCGGACTAGCAACGCTAGTCTTCCTCTGCCAGCGTCTCGGCGATTCTGGGCACTAGAAATGCTGCGGCGCCACCGGCAACCAAGTGCATTACCAGCAGGGTGACCACCATGGTCCCCGGGGCGCCCTCGATCCCGAAGGGCGTGACCAGGGACGCAAGGGTTAGCAGTATCACCAAGGCCCTATAGGCCCAAAATCGGTCGCTGAGTGCATAGAAGACCGCCCCGGCGAGAAACACCGGGGAAAAGGTCACCGCTATAACCGCGACCGCGTTTATAGGTCGGCCAAATGGGGTCAGTACGGTCTGGGGAACGTTGCCCCAAAAGAAAACAACGAGGTTGGCGATCACCGCCGCAACCCCGCCGAGCGCCGAAGCCTTAAGACTGGTGGTCAATTACGAGGTCCTTGTCCGTTACCGGGTTGCTCCGAGTCTCATTCTCCCACCTATGCCGGCGAGGCCTCGTCTATTGCTCGAGCCCGAGCGAGAGTTGCAGGTTTCCGGCCGACTTACGCCCCTTCTTCGGGGATGCGGTTCGGTGAGAGTCCGGCCGGGGCCGGTATTGCCAGCTGTGTGCGCCCTTCAACCGCTCGACCCGTTGTTGGATGGCCTGAGTAACCGGTTTGGGCGCGTTGCTCGTGCGGTACATGCGCCCATAGTCGGTCACCAGTTCCGGGTAGGCATCGCTAAGCCACAGCATGAATTCCTCGCGAAAGCCCGGCCGCAGATACAGCGTGATCGGCGTGATGCTGGCTGCCCCTGCGGCCGCGACGGCGTCGACCGTCGCCTTGAGCTGCTCGGGGGAGTCCGAGATGCCCGGCAGGATGGGCGCCATCAGGACTCCGCAGCGAACCCCGGCCTCGTTGAGCCGCCGCACCACCTCCAGCCGTTTGAGCGGGTGGGGGGTGCCGGGCTCGGACTTTTGCCAAACCTCCTCGTCGATTGTTCCTACCGAGAAGGCTGTGGATACATCCGTCACCTTGGCGCCTTCGACCAGCAGATCCAGGTCCCGCTGAATAAGGGTGGACTTGGTCAGGATGGAGTAGGGGTTTCTGGCGGCGTTGAGCTCGCTAAGAATCCCGCGCATCAGGCGGTATCGGCCCTCGGCTCTTTGGTAATTGTCGGTGTTGGTTCCCATCGCGATGTGCTCACCGGACCAGCTTCGTCCACGCAGCTCTTTGCGGAGCAGTTCTGGTGCGTTGGTCTTGACGACGATCTTTGTCTCGAAATCGCGTCCGGCGTCGAAGTCGAGGTAAGTGTGAGTGGGACGGGCGAAACAGTAAACGCATGCATGAGAGCAGCCTCGGTAAGGGTTGATTGTGTGGCGGAAGCCGAACCGCTCGTGGGCCAGGTGGTTGATGATGCTCTTGGCCTGCACCTCGTAAAAAGCCATGCCGGCGAACTCAGGGGTGTAAAACCGCCGTACTACGGCGTTCTGGTTGAACAACGGTAGCTCGACCGTTTCGCCGTCCGGCGGCTTGAGCAGTTGATCGTCCCAGCGCATTACAAGATAATAGAACACCTGTTCGAGCAATTCCAGCAGCCGGTTGGACGGGAAGCGCCCTTAGGAAGAGGAAGCGTTACCCTTAAGTACATGCTCGGATACCTGGCCTTGCTGTTCTTCCTGGTTCCCATCGCCGAGATAGCGGTGCTTATTCAGGTCGGGCAGGTGCTGGGAACCGGGCCGACGATCCTGGCGTTGATCGGCCTCAGCCTGTTCGGGGCTTGGCTGGCCAAGCGCGAGGGGATTGCGGTGTGGGGGCGGTTCACCGGAACCCTGGCCCAGGGACGCATGCCCTCCGCCGAAATTCAAGACGGCGCCCTGATCCTGTTCGGTGCGGCTCTGCTACTTACCCCGGGCTTTCTAACCGACTTTCTCGGGCTGTCCTTGCTCATTCCGGGTTTGCGCTCGGTGGTCAAGCCCGCTCTGCTCAAGGCCGGCCGGCTGGCGGTGGTCGGGCGCACCGGCTGGAGTGCAGGAAGCCGATCCTCCCGAAGGCGCGCACGGGTGATCAGAACCACCGTCGTTTCCCGAGAGGACGAGAAGTCCGACGACGTGGAGCACTAGTGCTCCATCGGGTTCCGGCTGGCGGTTAAGATTGCCGGAATGAACAACGCCGAGCAGATAATCGTCAGTCCCCAGACTCTTGAGAAGATGCGTGCCGAGCTGGAGGAGCTGACCGGTCCCAAGCGGGAGGAGATGGCCGAACGCCTGCAGCGCGCTCGCGAGCTGGGCGACTTGAAGGAGAACGCCGAGTACCACTCGGCAAAGGATGCCCAAGGTCTGATGGAGGCGCGGATTCGCCACCTGCAGAACACCATCAGCAAGGCGGTAGTCCAAGAGGTGACCGACTCCGACGAGGTGGGGGTAGGCCTGATCGTCACCGTCGACGACGGTGACGATCAAGAGGACTACTTGTTTGCCCACTCCGCAGAGGAGAAGGTTCCCGGTGCCATGACCATCACGTTAACCTCGCCGATGGGCAAGGCTCTGGCCGGCAAGAAGGTGGGGGAGGAAGCTGTGGTCGAGGCACCCAACGGGAGTTTCTCGATCAAGGTCGTCGCCCTGCGCCCCGCCGAATAGCCACGAGGTTGCTCTAACTGATGCTGCGCAAGGTTGCCAAGTCGGCCGGCTACGTGCTGGCGGGGACCGTCGTGTTTTTGGGCGCCCAGGTCGTCTACACGCTAAAGCGCGACTTCCCGCTGACAGATCCGCAGCAGCCGGTTGCCGGGGAGTTCGGGGATCCCGCCGACGACAAGCTCAAGTTCGTGGTGATCGGAGATTCGACGACGGTGGGCGTCGGTACGACTCCGGAGAACTCCTTTCCGTGGCTTCTGGCCCGCTGGTTGGCCGGCAACTTTCACGTAACCTTGGAGGTGGTCGGGTTCAGCGGCGCGACCACCGCCGATGTGGCCCGCACTCAGGTGGATGAGGCGCTGGAGCTGGATCCGGATCTAATCGTGGTGGAGATCGGGGCCAACGACACAACTCACTTGACTCCGATCTTCCGGGTTCGCAGAAACATGGCCGAGGCCCTAGACCGGCTAAGCGAAAGCGATGCGGATCTGGTGGTCGTCGGGCCGCCGCACATGGGAACCTCGCCGATCTTCTTGGAGCCGTTGCGCACGCTTACCGGGTGGCGGGGCGATATGGTGCGGCGGGCAATCGAAGCCGAGGCGAAAGAGCGGGATCTGCCGTTTGTGGATCTGGCCGCCGGTACCCGCAGGGCTTTTGAGACCGAGCCCGAAAAGCACTACAGCTCCGACTGGTTTCACCCGGGCGCAGCCGGATACAAGCTGTGGGCCGAGGTAATGTATCCGACGGTTCTAAAGGCCGCCCACGGTTAGTCTGAAGGCTCGCGTACCAGCAGATGATCGTGCTCCTCGCTGGTGTCCAGCACTCCGTCGCCCACGTCAGTTGCTACGAAAAGGACCATCCCATCGTGTTCAACCGTTGCGTCTCCCTCGGAGGGGCCGTCTGCGAAACCAGTCTGGATCTCACCTTTGCGCCGGTAGATCCGGATCTTGGCATCGGGATTGAACCGCGCGGCGGCTTCGTAGGCTCGTTCGAGAGCGGCTGCCGCCGACTCGCTGATTTCCATTTGCAAACCCCCTCGAGTATCGGAGCGATCAGTTGAAGACTGTTGGAATCACCGGGCCTACCGGCTCCGGCAAGAGTACTTTGTTCCGCGCCATCGCCGGCGACAAGCCGGTCGGCGACGTAGCGGCAGTTTCGGTTCCGGACGAGCGTTTGGACAAACTCTCGGAGCTGCACTCTTCCCGTAAGACCGTCTACGCCCAGGTCCAGGTGGTGGACGTCACCGCTACCGCCCGCACCGCGGCCGCCGCCGCGGCCCGGTTGCGCAACATGGACGCCCTTTTGATTGTGGTGCCGAGCTTCGGCGGGCAGGACGGCGCCGCGGCGCTTCGGGAATTCAAGGAAGATCTGCTTCTGTTCGACATGGGTCCATTTGAAACCCGCGTCGGTAAGGCTCGCAAGGATCCTGCGTCCAAGAAGGAGGTGCCGGCGCTCGACAAGGCGCTGGATCTTCTCAACGAGGGTAGCTTCTTGAGCTCGCAGGCGTGGGAGAGCGACGAACTTGCCACGTTCTCCGCGCTGGCTCCGGTGACGCTCAAGCCCATGGTCCTGGTCAATAACGTCGATGAGGATGGGCTCGGGGACAAGATCGACGACCCCGATTTCGAGTGCATCTCGGTATCGGCTCTACTCGAGGCCGAGGTCGCCGGCCTGGGTCCCTCCGACGCCAAGGAACTGCTGAGCGCGTACGGCGTGGAGGAGCCCGTGATGGGGGTGGTTATCGAGCAGATCTACCGCTCGCTGGACCTGATCACATTTTTCACGACCGGCGACGACGAGTCCCGGGCGTGGGAGGTGAAGCGGGGCGCCACCGCGCCGGAGGCGGCGGGCGCCATCCACTCGGATATCCAGCGGGGTTTTATCCGGGCGGAGGTGATCTCCTACGACGCCCTGGTGGAGGCCGGTCACTGGGACAAGGCCAAAGCCGCCGCCAAGCTGCGAGTCGAGGGCAAGGACTACGTCTTCCGAGAAGGCGACGTAACGAACTTCCGCTTCAACGTGTGAGGTTTAGCGGTGGCCGGGGGAGGCAGCGTCGCATCCAGGGCGCTCCTGACGCCCGATCGACTGCGTTGCTCGATCGCCGCCGCAGCGGTAGCTTTACTCCGGTGCGCGGATCAGCGTATCTATCTTTGCCGCTAGGATAAAGTCGTTGTCGCTGAGGCCGCCTATGGAGTGGGTGGTCATCGAGATACCCAGGCGGCCGTAGCCGACCTCCAAGTCCGGGTGATGGCCTTCGGCTTCGGCGACCATGCCCACCCGGACGGCAAGGCCCATGGCGTCCCGGAAATTCTTCTGCTTGATCTCGCGCCGGATCATGTTGTTTTCGACGCCCCAACCCACGTCAAGCTGTTCGAGCAGGTCCTTGGTTTCCTCTTCGGTCAGCGGCGGGGTGTCGGGGCTGCAGGACTCGCACTTTCGGGCAGCTAGATCGCTCATGTGCGTCAACCTCACTTTCGAAGGTAGTGAAAGAGTTCGGTTCCTCTCTCCACCATACCGACTGTAAAAAAAGGTTTCCCGCTCCGGCGGAAAAGGTCGGGAGGCGTCACCGCCGGTCGTTAGCATGGGTCCATGCAGTCGAGCCGCATGTGGGTGGAGCCTTGGAGTCCCGAATACGGCTCATCCACCGAGGTTGACCCCGCGCTGGATGTTTCCGAAGAGGAGGTCGACCTTTTCGTCGAGACGGACCGCTGGTCGGCGGTCTCGCCCGGCGTACAGGTTCTGCCCGCGACGGTGTTCATCGACGGAGTGGACCGGGTGGACGCGCGCGCGTTCTACCGCACGGCCTCCGACGGGCTGGTCCCAGGGCTTTTCGGCTCGGTCGGCGCCGGCGCCGTGCTCTACGACGGTGGGTCGCATTTTGACGACTGCCGGGTTGAGCGGTGGGGGGTCTTCGGTGCGGGGCAGCGGCCGGAGCTAAAAACCGGCTACCCCTCCACCCACTACGGGAGCCGCTCGATTGCCGGGGACCGCACCGACGAACTGCGGGCGGACCTGCAGAGGGCCCGCGAGGAGTTGGAGGTTACCTTGGCGCGGGAGCTGGCCTCTGACGGGCTGCTGGTGCTGGCTGACGGTCCGCTTCGTCTGCGGGAGTCACTGGAGGTGATCGGGTACATCAAAAGCCACCAGAAGACCTATCTGGGGGCCGACCAGCAAGCCGTCGCTATGGGGCTTGGGGCGGGGCAGCGGACTCCGATCTTTCAGTTCGGCCGGGTCCGCCCTCGGTTTTCCTGGTATTTGCGTCTGGCCGAGCTGGCCGACCGCCACCCATGGGCGGCGATCGCCCGTTGCGAGGTGAGCACCACAGTGGGGGTGGACCGGGCCGTACGGTTGGCCGACCTGGTTACCCAGCACCTGCCAAGGTTCGCCTCCAAGTCGTTTTGGGACACGCGGGCCCCGCAGAACTTGGTGCCGATCGCCACTTTGGAGCGCAGGTTGTGGCGGCTGCTGGGCGACCGCGAGCTGGTCATGCGGCGTATCAACCGGGCAGTCATGGACAAGGGCCTGGTCGATGGCTGACGCCGTCCCTCAGGAGAAGGTCGGGCGCGTGCTGGGCGTGGAACCGGCCACCAGTACCGAGTTCCGGGTGATCATCGACGAGGACAACTATCTGCAACTCGACGATCTGGTCCAGGTGACCACTCAGGTCCCGCGCGCCGGGCAGGTCGACCTGTACGGCCTGGTGACGGAGGTGGCCGCCAAGTTTGAAGGCGCCCGGTTCGAGTCGGACACGTTCCTGATCGCCGAGCATGGGTCCCTGCCGGCGGAGCTGGCGCGGTCGGCCACAGTGCAGATCATCCGGGTGGATCCCGAGGTGTGGGTGGCGCCGGATCCCGGACTAATGGTGCACCGGGTGCAGGGCGAGAGCCGGGACAAGGCTCTGTACGCGGATGAGATGCTGCGGCGGCTGCCGGTAGGGTTTGCCCGCGACGGTCTGCCGATCTGGATCGACCTGGACTTCTTCGACGGGCGCAAGGGTGGCCACATCTCGATCTCCGGGGTCTCCGGTGTAGCGACCAAGACCTCGTTTGCGCTGGCGCTGCTTCGTTCCCTGACCGCGCACCCGGCGGATTTTGGTTCGGCCGCTTCCAACCTGCGGGTATTGGTTTTCAACGTAAAGCAGGAGGACCTGCTGTGGCTCGACAAGCCCAACAAGGATCTGTCGGCGGAGGCCGGACAGGAGTGGGCGCGCCTGGGCATCGACGCTCAGCCCTTCCCGTCGGTGTCGTTTTGGGCGCCGCCCCGGCCGTCGGTGGGGCTGGTGCCCGATACCGACTCGCGGACCGAGGGAGTAAGCGCCTATTCGTGGACACCGCAGGAGTTTGTCGAGCTGGGCTTGCTGCGGTTCCTGTTCGCCGAGACGGGGGACTTTCGCAACCAGCTCACCTTCGTTGAGGAGCGGGTGAGGGCGCAGCTCATTCGCCACGCCGAGCCGGTGGTTGGCGAGGCGGGCGCCGTCGAGATCGAGGGGAGGAAGGTTGTGTCGTTGGCGGACCTGGTCGAGGTGATCGAGGACCACCTCGACCCCGACGGCGGCGAGCCGGACCAGTCCTGGACCGGCCGGGTACAGGGGGGGACCGCGGCCGCGTTCATGCGCCGTCTGCGTGCCGCCGAGCACCGCATCGGGCGTTTGGTGCGCTGCGACGGGCACCGGGTGGACCGGATGGCGGAGGCGGTGACGGTCGTGGACCTGCACAAGCTTCACGACTTCGCGCAGCGCTTCGTAGTCGGCGCCTTGCTCGACGAGATTTTTGCCGGCAAGGAGAAGACCGGGCAGCGACTGCCCCTGCAGGTGGTAGTGCTCGACGAGCTCAACAGGTATGCGCCCCGGGAAGGCCACTCTCCCATCAAGGAAACCCTTATCGATATAGCTCAGCGGGGACGGTCGCTCGGGATCATTCTCATCGGCGCCCAGCAAACCGCGTCCAAGGTGGCGCCGGAGGTGGTAGAGAACGCATCGATTAGGGTGGCGGGGCGTCTGGACGCCGCCGAGGCCGAGCGGGCCGAGTACGGGTGGATGCTGCCCTCCACCCGGGCGCGGGCCCGTCTTTTTAAGCCGGGCACCATGGTGCTGTTCCAGCCCGGTATACCGGCACCGATGGTTTTTACGTTCCCCTATCCGCCCTGGGCCACGCGTCCGGAGGAGGCCGTGCGGGACGATCCGTTCGAAGGGTTGCCCTAGTGCTCCATCGCGCAAATATCGTGGCATTCGAGCCCCCAGCCATCCCCGATTGCCGCGTTGCTCGTCAGGCACATACGGCAGGCGGTATCCGCCCTCCTCGCGCCTTGCACTCGGGGCGCCTGGACGCTCTCGGTGCGCGCCCTACTTGCCCGATGGAGCACTAGTGCGCCATAGCGCAAATATCGTGGCATTCGAGCCCCCAGCCATCCCCGATTGCCGCGTTGCTCGTCAGGCACATACGGCAGGCGGTATCCGCCCTCCTCGCGCCTTGCACTCGGGGCGCCTGGACGCTCTCGGTGCGCGCCCTACTTGCCCGATGGAGCACTAGTAGTGCGCTTTTTGCACACGGCCGACTGGCACGTCGGAAAGAAGCTGGGCCGGATCAGCCGGATGGCCGAGTACGAGGCAGCCATCGACGAGATGGTGCAGATCGCCCGAGCCGAGCAGGTGGACGTGGTGCTGGTGGCCGGCGACCTCTGGGACCGGCCGCTGCCGCCACTGGAGAGCATCCAACTTGTGGTCGACGGGCTGATTAGGCTGGCCGACGCGGCCGGCCGGGTGGTGGCGATTCCCGGCAACCACGACTCGCCGGCGCTGTTCGAGGTCCTGGCCGGCCTGCTGGAGCCGCGCGGGGTGACCCTGGTTCCGCGTATCCGTCCCCCGGCCGATGGAGGCATGGTCGAAGTTGTCTCTCGCGACGGTACCGAGAAAGCGCGGGTTGCCGCTCTGCCGTTTTTGCACGAGGCGCTGGTCATCGCGGACCTCATGAAGCGCTCGGAGCGCTGGTACGAGGCCGATAACGCCCAAGGTTTGCTGGCGGCCGACCGGTACGCGGACAAGATGACCGGGCTGTGCGCCGCTCTGTGTGAGGGTTTCACACCCGGCGGGATCGGCATCCTCATGGCCCACTATTTCGTCGACGGCGCCGAACTCGGCGGCGGCGAGCGAAAGATTCACCTGGGCGACCAGTACGCCGCCACCGCTCAGGCCGTGCCGCCCGGCGCCTCCTATGTCGCGTTGGGACATATCCACAGGCCGCAGGCGATAGCCGGCTCCGCGGCGCCGGCCAGGTACGCAGGCAGTCCGCTGCAGCTGGACTTCTCCGAGCGCACCCACACCAAGGAGATCGCTCTGGTCGATGTCACCGAAGGGTCGCCGGCCAAGGTGCGCCCGGTTCCGCTGAGCGCGGGCCGCAAGCTCGTGCGGGTACAAGACGAGATGGAATCGCTGCGCGGCCGCGTCGATGAGTTCGGCGACGCCTATCTGGACGTCCGAGTCAAAACCTCCGGTCCGGTGTTCGGCTTGTCCGAGCAGGTGAGGCAGTTCCTGCCCAACGCGGTGATGGTTCAGGCCGTTTACGAGCGTCTGCCGGTGGAGCAGATCATGGGTTCACAGTCTGCGGACGGAGCCATAGCGTCGTCGTACGCCGCCTATCACGCCCTTCAGCACGGAGTAGAGGCCCCTGTTGAGCTGCTGGATGAGGTGCGGGCGCTGGAGCAGGAAGTGATCGATGCGGCCACTTGAGCTTCGCCTGGAGGGATTCAAGTCCTACCGATCCGCGCAGGAGTTCAGCTTCGACTCCCGCACCCTGTTCGGCATAGTCGGACCCACCGGCGCGGGCAAATCCACGATCCTGGAGGCGCTGATATTTGCCCTGTACGGCAAGACGCCGCGGGTGGAGCGCGATACCAAGAAATTGATCAACTCGCAGGACGACTCGGCCCGGGTCAGTCTGGCCTTCGATGTGGACGAGCGGGCCTGGGAAGTCACCCGCATGATCCGCCGGAAAGGGGCGTCGCAGACCGTTTTGCGTCGGCTGGACGGCGGAGGGGAGCCCGTGGCCGGGGACCGCAACGTCAATGACCAGATAACGCAGCTGCTGGGTCTGGACTTTGCAGCCTTTTGCTCCTCGGTGTCGCTGCCTCAGGGCGAGTTTGACCGGTTTCTAAAGGCCACGCCATCCGAGCGCTCCAAGATACTCAAAGGCATCTTCCGGCTGGAGAGGGTCGACCTTCTGAGGGAGGCGGCACGCCGTCACTGGTCGTCGATCGACGGGCAGTGGCGGGGTCTGCAGGCAGAGCTGGAAGGATTGCCCGAGGATCCCCAGGGCGATCTGGTCGAGGCGCAGCGGCGGGCGGATGAGGCGCGCTCCCGGCACGAAGCCATCAGCCGTGAGCTGCCTGCGGTGATCGAGTGCGAACGCGACCAGCGGGCGCTCGACGAGCGACTGCGGGGTCTGCGCAGGGAGCTCGAGCAGACCGAGTCGGCCATGGCCAGACTTCCTTCGGAAGAGACGCTCAGAGATCTGGCGGAGAGCGAAGCTGCGGCGAGCAAATCTTTGGAGCAGGCCCGCAGCGACTTGCAGGACGCTACCGAGCGCTTGGATGCCGTCTCTGCCGAGGAGAGCCGGGCGGGCGGCGGCCCGGGCGGCGAAAACTGGTTCGTGGACGTGGCCCGGGCGCTGGAGACCCGGCAGCGCCTGGCCCGGTCGGTCGAGGCCGTGCGTGCGCAGGCGCTGCAGCTGGAGGCCGGCGCTTCCTCGGCTGAGGTGTCGGCGCAACAGGCGCGGCAGGCCGAGGAATCTGCTCGCCGGGCTCTGGATGAGGTCTCAGGCGCCCTGGAGGAGCTCCAGCAGCAGCATGCAGCCCATCTGCTGCGTCTCGATCTAAAACCCGGCGAGCCCTGCCCCGTGTGCACGCAAAGGGTCGTCGAGCTGCCCGACACAACGGCTTTGGCGAATGTGGACGAAGCTCAACAAGCAGTGTCCAGGTGCCGGGCAGCGCATGCCGAGGCCGCTGCGGCGGCGCAGCGCGCCGGGCGGGATTGGGACTTGGCCAAAGAGCGACTGCGCATCGCCGCCGACCAGGAGCGCAAACTGGCCGGCGAGTTGGAGGACAACGGCCGGCAGCTGCGCGAGCTGACCGACGGAGTTGCCGATCCACAAGCGGAGTTGGACAGGAGAAGCCGGGCCGTTAAGGAGGCCCGGGACGCGGTGGCCGGCGCCCGGCAGGAGTTGAAGGCCGCGGATCGGCGGGAGAGGGAAGCCAGGGAGCTCGTCGACCGGTTGCAGGCGAACTCCACCAAGCTGGCCAATGCGCTGGCCCACACCAGCGGGCTCGTGGGAATCCGAATGGACGGCTCCGACGATGCCGGTCTGTGGGAGACGGCGAAGAAAGTCATCGAGGCTGCCGAGCAACGCAGGGACGATCTGATGACCCAAATGGGGAAGGCGCAGCGCCGGGCGCAGGACGCCCGCCTAACGGTGGAGGAGTTCCGCGTGCGTTTCGGCGCGACGCCCGACATGCACGCCGGAGAAGTCCTGACTCAAGCGAGTACTGAACTGTCCCGCTTGGAGTGGACGTGCGATCAGCTAAAGACGGCGATTAGGCGCAGACAGGAGCTGCGGGAACATTTGGACGAGCTGGCTAAGCGCAAGGCCCGCTTCGAGAGGCTGGTAGCCGACTTTTCCGACTCCAAGTTCACTGCGTTCCTGCTGAATGAGCAGCGCAAGCTGCTGGCGCGGATCGGCTCGGAGAAACTGCTGGAGCTGACCGGTCATTACGCCTTTGACGAGGAGGGCGAGTTCCAGATAGTCGACCAACGCACCGGAATGACGCGCTCACCGGACACACTGTCGGGTGGGGAGACCTTCCTGGCCTCGCTGTCGCTGGCCTTGGCCCTGTCGGAGGCGGTATCGCTGGAAGGCGGCAGGCTTGGATGCTTCTTTTTGGACGAAGGGTTCGGCTCACTCGATCAAGAGAGCCTGGATCTGGCCTTGGAGGGCATCGAGGCTCTGGCCGTGCCCGGCCGGCTGATCGGGTTGATATCCCACGTGGGCGGGATTCAGGCCCGCCTAGATGACCTGATCGTCCTGGAGAAGCAATCCGACGGCAGCACCGAGGTGGTGCAGCAAGAGGGACCGATTGGATTTGCCCCGTCTCTGATTTAGTTTAGGAACTCGCGCCGCGGCGCAGGAGGTCTTTCTCGGTTGTCTCCAGCTCCGGCGGCGCGTCGCCGGTTCGGTCGATGATCTCATCGACCGCCTCCTGCACCAGTGGCTGGCCCTCGAAGTTCGGCGCCAAGATTCTCAGTCCCCGCGGGCCTTCCGCTTCGGATCCGCCCAGCTCGAGCACTTGCACTCCATGGGATCGGAATGTCTGGCTCATGAGATTGACGTGCCGGGTCAGAAAGGTCCGGTAGTGAACTCCCACACCGTGTTCGATGAGCCGTCCCGGAGCGTTGGAGAGAAGCTGCGAAAGCCAAAGGGCGTCGTACGTGAGCAGCAGTTTGGCTCGAGCCGCCCACTCGCCGGTTTCCAGCGCGGCTGCGGTCGCCACTGCGTCCATTGCGCCGATCTGCCGGCACTCTTGGGCTGCAAGCTGACCCTCCTTTAGCTGCGACCGGTCTCTGCCGGTAATGCGGGCGATGTGCACGGCGTCCGCGCACCAGGCCACCGCCACCGGGCTGGAGGGTATGCCGAAGAAGTCCGACGTCGAGCGCACCGCGATGATGTTGTCGGTCGGGGCTCCGACCAAGCTGTGCGCCGACGGCTCGTCGAGGAAGTCGATGTGGCTCTCGTCGACCACCAGGAAGCAGTCGGGGTGGGCCAGCGCCACTTCCACCAATGAGCTGGGATCCGTATGGGTCCCCACCAGGTGATTCGGGTTAGTGATCACCACCAAGTCGGATGTTGCCATCGCCTCATTGATCAACTCCAGGCTCGGCAGCGATCCGGGCAAAGATCCACGCAGCTGCCGGCCGGGAAAGCCTTTCAGCAGGCCTGCCGGTGCCGGCAGGGGCACGCTCACTCGGTTGTGAGGGACGGTTTGCGCGACGGCGTTGACGAAGTCGGTCACGCCCCGGAAAGCAGCCAGTTGGTTGACGGGCGTCTTGAGTGCGTTGCTGTAAGCGTGGCGAATAAGTGCGGCGGACTCCCAGGCGGGCATTCGAAGATCCTGGGACGGTGCGCCGGCCAGTGCATCCATCACTGACTGGGGCGGTCCGTACTGGTTGACGGTGCTCGAGAGATCTAGGGTCTCGCTTGACTTGTCGTAAGCCACTTTCAAGGTGACTCCGGCGCCCGACCTTCTCGGAGATTTGCCGGGGACTCCCTTGGTTGCGTAGAGCTTGGTATTGTTGCCTTTCAAGAATCTCTCCTCCCTTCTTGAACCTTCGGAAGAATCATCATTTCTCTTCCAGGATCGGGTTCATATGCGGAAAGACGGTTTTTTAAGAAGCCAGTTTGCCCTACGCTAGGGGGGTAGTTTTCCCTCCGCGCCGCCCGGCCCGACCCTACAGATGATAGCCCCAGCCCTCCTGCACGCGCAGCACGTCGCTGACGAATCCCACTAGGGGAACGGTATCGGTCAGCAGCCCCTTGCCCCGGTCCGGGGTGACGTGACGAAACGATCCCACCAGCGTGAGCGATCCGGTTGCGGGTGGCCCTAGGGCTTTTATCATCAACTCCGACTCACTGGGCGGCGCCGCCGGATCCTCGCGACTGTGCATAGCCCTGATCGGCACCGAGATCCTATCCATCGCGTTGGAGGGAGAGAGCCGGTCAATGGCCTCGGGTAGTACGCCGGGCAGCCCGGCTACCAGAGCCCGCGTACGGCCGGGATCGTCGTTGACCATCAGGTCGTAGATGGAGCGTGCGGGCGGCGACAGGCCGGCCGGATCACGCTCGGTGTAGGCGTCGATCAGGTTCTGCTGTTGGGGGCCCATGAACCCGGCCAGGAACTCGATCACGATCTCGTCAGCGGTCGGGTCGGGGATCCACTCCTCCAGCCCGCCGCCGGAGGCGGCCACCCGGCCGGTGGTAACCCCCTGCAGCAGGTGCACCAAATCAAAATACGTGCCGACCGTCGCTACCTGTAGAACTTTGGACTGGATCCGAGGCTCCTGCTGCAGCGCTACCAGGGAGTAGGCGGCTCCGAACGAGAAGGCGAGGATCGAGATCTTCCCGCCGGTAAGCTCGGCCAGGTGGTCGATACCATCGCGAATCCGGTCCGTATCCTGTGGGTCCAACTGCTGATTCTTCAGGGCCAGGGAGGGAGCCAGGACGGTACGCCCTACCTTGTTGAGCCCCGCGGCTATCTGTTGCATTCTCGGCTCACGCGGACCGCCGGGCGCAACCCCGTGCACGAGCAGAACTCCGGGCATGGTGCGGTCCGAGCTCTGGTACAGGTCCGCGGATCCGCTGGGAAGCTCGATGGGGCGGGCCCGTACATCCGGAAGTATCTGCAGGGGTTTGACGGGCACCGGCAGCACCTCCGGCAACAGGACCAGAGCTTTACCTACGGCACGAACCGGCGGCGCCGCTGCGCTCACCGCCAAAGCCAAGGCGACGACCAACGTCTTGGCCGGCAGCTTTTTCAGCGTGGTTTCGACCGGCGCAGGCTCACGGGTCTTCCTCGAGGCGGATCAGGTCCTCGTAGGTCTCCCGTCTGACCATGACGGAGGCCCGGCCGCCGGATGCGGTGACCACCGCCGGGCGGGGCTTCTTGTTGTAGTTGGAGGCCATCGAGTAGGCGTAGGCGCCGGTTGCCGGCATGGCGACCACATCGGACCGGCCGGTTTCGACCGGCAACTGCACGCCCTCGGCCAGAACATCTCCCGATTCGCAATGCATGCCGGCCACCGTGACGGCACGGGTGTGGCCGTCGTCGGGGTTGTTGGCCAGCAGCGCCTCGTAGGAGGCCTGGTAGAGCGCGGGACGTATGTTGTCGCTCATGCCCCCGTCCACCGAAACGAACACGAGATCGTCCATCGAGTGCTTGATGGCGCCGACCGAGTACAACGTGACCATCGAGTTGCCTATCAACCAGCGCCCGGGTTCGAAACACAGCTGAGGCATCTGCAGGCCGTGTTCTTCGGCGGAGGCGTGAGCGGCGTTCAAGATTGCGTCGCCGAGGCTGAGCGGGTCGAACGGCTCGTCACCGGCGACGAACGGTACTCCGAACCCGCCGCCGAGGTTCATCTGCTTGATCTGTATACCCGCGCGGCTGTACAGGTCGCCCAAGAAGTCGAAGAGGATGTCGATGGCGTCCTCGAAGGGCTCGGCTGAGCAGATGTTGGATCCGATATGACAGTGGATGCCGGCGAGGTCGACGTCGGGGTGGGCGATAGCCGTATTGATTGCCTCGGCGGCGGCGCCGGATGCGATCGACAGGCCGAACTTGGACTCGTGATGCCCGGTGATGATGTGCTTGTGGGTGTCGGCCTCGACTCCGGGAGTCACCCTTACGAAGATCGCTTGGACCCGCCCGGCCCGGTGTGCGGCTGCCCCGATCCGGTCGATTTCCTCGAGGTTGTCCACCGCGATGCGCCCAAGCCCGGCGTCGACTGCGGCGGTGATTTCCGCATCGGATTTGTTGTTGCCGTGCATGACCATGCGCTCGGGTGGGAAGCTAGCCACCAGAGCGGTATGCAGCTCGCCGCCCGAGGCCACGTCCAGGCCCAGCCCTTCTACTTCGAGGATCCGGCACACGGCCTTGGTTAGAAATGCTTTGGCGGCATAGTAGATGGTGGCCTCCGGAAACCCTTGCTTGAATAACCGGACCCGGTTGAGAAGTGTTTGCGGACAGAACACGAACAGGGGAGTGCCGTATTCGGCGGCCAACCGGACGGTGTCGCATCCGCCGATGTGCAGGTGACCGTCGACGACTTCCGCCGTGTCGGGCAGCGCAGCCTTGAGTTCGGCGAAGGTGCTCACATGCTCTCCGGGGCGCTCACACCCAGCAGATCGAGTGTGTCGGCCAAAACCACACGGGTGCAATCGGCCAGCCGCAGCCGCGCCCCGGAGAGCTCCGCGTCCTCGGTCAGTACCCGGCAGTCCCTGTAAAAGGCGCTGAAGTCGGAGGCCAGAGCTTGAGCGTAGTGCGTCAAGCGGTGGGGGGCCCGAAGCTCGGCAGATTGAACGACCAGTTCGGGGAGCTCGGCAAGTTTGCGGATCAGGGCCGTCTCGGAAGGGTGACCCAGTAGGTCTAGCGCGGTTGGGTCCGGTTCGGCCGGCTCAATGCCTTCGCCGGCCGCGTTGCTGAGGATGGAGCAGGCGCGAGCGTGCTGATACTGCACGTAGTAGACAGGGTTTTCCTGTGTTTGTGAGCTGACCAGATCCAGGTCGAAGTCGATGGTGGCATCCACCGTACGGCTGAGCAGCGTGAAGCGGGCGGCGTCGGTACCGACCTCGTCGATTAGCGAGTCGAGCGTCACGATCTGCCCGGCCCGCTTGGACATCTTGGCGGCCTCGCCCTCAGGGGTCACGAAGTTGACCATCTGGTGCAGGATCACCTCGACCGGCTGCTGAATCTCCAGCGCTTTGGCTACGGCTTTCAGCCCGGCCATGTTGCCGTGGTGGTCGGCTCCCCAGACGTATATGACCCGGTCGAATCCGCGCTCGATCTTGTCGATCAGGTAGCCGACATCCGAGCCCAGGTAGGTGGGAGTCGCCTCGGGCGAGGATCTGACGATCACCTGATCCCGCGGCGCGCCCAACTCGCTGGAGCGGAACCAGACGGCGCCGTCGGCTTCGAAGGTATGGCCCCGTTCGATCAGCCGTTGAATGCCGTCTGTAATCTTGCCCGCCTTGTGCAGCGCGGTCTCGGAGGTCCACCGGTCGAAATGGACGCCGAACCTCTCGAGCGTCCGCCGGTGCATGTCGACCATACGCTCGGTGCCCAGCGCGCGGATCCTGGCCTGCCCGTCCACCAGTTCCTCGCCGAATTCGGCCGCCAGCTGTTTGCCGAGATCCGCCAGGTACTCGCCCTGGTAGCCGTCCTCGGGAACCTCGGCGGTGCGGCCGAGCGCCTGAAGATAGCGGGCGTGCAGCGAGGCGCCGAAGCGCTCCATCTGCTTGCCGGCATCGTTTATGTAGTACTCGCGCGAAACCTCGTAGCCGGCGGCGGTCAAGAGGCGGGCCAGAGCATCACCGTAGGCGGCGTTGCGGCCCGACCCGACGTGCAGCGGACCAGTGGGATTGGCCGAGACGAACTCGATCTGGATTTTCTGATCTCGGTAAGCGCCCCGGCCGAAGTCCCGCCCGCGTTCGGCGATGTCGATCAGCACGCCGGTAAGCCATTTGGGTGAGAGGTGAAAGTTGATGAAGCCAGGTCCGGCAACGTCGACCTGACTTACCAGCTCCGAGGCGGGCAGAGCTCCTGCCAGCATCTCCGCCAGCTTGCGCGGTTGCGTCTTGGCCTTGCCGGCCAGCGCCATTGCAACATTGGTGGCGAACTCCCCGTGTTCCGGTCGCTGGGGTCGGGAGATCTCTACCGGGACGTTGCTGTCGGGCGGTATGGATCCATCGGATCTTAGGTTGTCCAGGGCTCCCTCGACGAGGGCGGTGAGGTCGTCGGTAATCATTCGTGCGCGCCGGAGTCATCGGATCGCACGTAGGTGCCCGCCAGTACCTGCTCAATTATCGACAGCAACGCTACGGGATCAAACGGTTTTGTCACGTACTCGACCACGCCCGACTCGTATCCTTTTTTGAGGTCTGCCTGCTGCGCTCGTGCGGACAGGAAGATGACCGGTATCCCGGCTGTAGCAGGATTGCGGGCAAGCTCCGCCTGCGCGGCCCACCCGTCCATCCTGGGCATCATGATGTCGAGCAGCACCAGATCCGGCAGATCTGCCGTTGCCGCTTCGACCGCCTGCTGCCCGTCGGCCGCTCTAAGGACATCGTAGCCTTCCATCTCCAGATTGACTTGGAGCAGTTCGATTATTACGGGGTCATCATCGGCGATGAGAATCTTCTTCGAGGGGTTATGCAAGATGTTCCGATGATAACGGGGGACAGGTCCAAGCGAGGCCACGGCGCAAGGTTGACCGCTCGGGCAGTACAATGAACACCCCGCCCTCGTAGCTCAGGGGATAGAGCGTTCGCCTCCGGAGCGAAAGGCCGCAGGTTCAAATCCTGCCGGGGGCACTGCATTCAGCAAGACTCTGATCTCGAGATTGGAGGGATGAATCGTCCCTACCAAGTTTCGGCGCTGACGACCAAAAGGTCGTGCGCCGTTTTTACGGCCTCGAGCCCGCCCGTTTCGGCGCGTCCGGCCAGAAAGAGCTCGTTGGTGGGTACGGTCGCCGGGTGGACAAGGTCGACCAGCCGCCCGGAGGAGATGCGTTCCCGGCAAAGATAGCGCGGCAGAACGGTGATACCGGCGCCCTCGCTCACCAGGTTCATTGCACCCCTTAAGTCATGTACGGTCGCCGCGGGCGGTCCCGGCGGCTCTGCGTTGTAGACGGTCATCCAGTAGCGGCGGATTACGGGCATCGAAGAGCTCACCGCGATCAGCGGTGCATCGGTTGGGTCCGCAGGATCAACCCGGTCGACCCACGCCGGGGCGCTCACCAGTACGAACTCCTCATCGGGGAGCCGGGTCGCTACCAGCCCCTCACCATTTGGGCGGATGGTGGACACGACGAGGTCGAATTCGCCGGCCGCGAGCCGCCGCAGCAGGTTCTCGGCGGGTCTGCCGAGGCTGACCTGCAGTTGCAGGCCGTTGGCCACGAGTCCGGCCAGCGCCGGCAGCACGCACTCGGTGGTCAGCTCCGGGGGGCCCGCCAACCGTAACCGCCGTCGGGATGTCATAGTACTAGCGCCTAAACGGCGACCACGTCGTGCTGGCTTCCAGGCCTCCGGGAGCGGGCTTGGGCGGCTCGGCAGGCGCACCCGGTTGACCCGGCGCGGCAGGCGACCCTTCGGCGGCCGGGACCGGGCGGGACGCAGGCGCGGACATTTCGCCACCGGCTTCGCTGAAGCCGAACCGCTCATGGAAGCGCCGCAGGGGTCCCGGCGCCCACCAGTTGGCTTTGCCGGCCAGGCGCATGAACGCCGGGACCAGGGTGGCTCTGACCAGGCTGGCGTCCATGATGACCGCCAGCGCCAGACCGACCCCCAGCAACTTGAGGATGGAGATTCCCGACGTGGCGAAGGCGATGAACACGGCCGCCAGCAGCGCCGCGGCCGCAGTAACGATCTTGCCCGTCTTCTCCAGGCCCCAAGCGACCGATGCCGCGTTGTCTCCGGTACGGTCGTACTCCTCCTTGATGCGCGACAGCACGAATACCTCGTAATCCATTGAAAGACCGAACGCTACACAAAACATCAAAATGGGTGTCGAGGTGTCGAGAGTTCCGGTCGGCGTGAAGCCCAACAGCTCCGACAGGTGTCCTTCCTGGAAGATCCACACCATGGCGCCGAAGGTTGCGCTGAGGCTGAGCAGGTTCAGAACTACCGCCTTGACGGGTACCAACAGGCTTCCGGTCATCATGAACAGCACCACGAAGGTAGCGGTCAGGATCAGCGCGGCGGCCCAGGGGACCCGGGCAAAAATCGAGGCCTTGGCGTCGACCAGCTCCGCGCTCGGCCCCGCGACGAGGACGTTAAAGGGAGAGTCGAGCGACCGTACGTCGTCGACCAGGCGTTCGCCCTCGGCCGAAAGCGGTTCTCCGGAGGGCACCACGGCCAGCCAGGTCGCTTCGTCGGTGACGAAGCGTTGCGACTCGGGGCTCGGTGGCATGACCAGGGTTCCGTCCGAGTAGGAACCGGTCGCCGCGTCCACGCGGGCGACCCCGCTTATTGCAGATAGGCGCGTGGCGTAGTCGGCCAGGGCCTGGTCGCCGGAATCGCCGAGCGAAGCGTCGGGCGCTACCAGGGACAGAGCACCGGCTTCGAAGGATGTGAAGTTCTGACGAATCTGGTCCTGAGCCGCCCGCGAGGAAACGTCGGCCGGCAGCACGCGGTCGTCGGGCAGGCCGAACTGTACGTTGAAAAACGGCGCTCCAAGCACCGCGAGGAAGATGACGACGACCGTGGCGATCGGCAGCGGCCAGCGCATCACGAACATGGCCAGGCTGTGCCAGAAGCCGGGTACGTCTTCAGCATCTTTGCGCCGGATCGACAGGCTGTTCACTTTGGGGCCGAGCACGGCCAGCAGGGCAGGCAAGAAAACGATGGCTCCCAAAACCGCCATGACCACCACGGTGATGCCGGCGTAGGCGAAGGAGCGCAGGAAGTACATCGGGAACACCAGCAGCGCAGCCAGGGAGATTGCAACTGTCAGGCCGCTGAACAAGACGGTTCTGCCCGCGGTGGTCACGGTGCGAACCACCGCATCCTGTGTGTCGAGCCCGCCGCGTAGCTCCTCACGAAAGCGCGAGACGATAAAAAGGCTGTAGTCGATGCCCAGGCCTATACCCATCGCCGTGGTGAGGTTGAGGGAGAAAATCGATACCTCGGTCAGTTCGGTGATTCCAGACAGAACCATCAAGGTTCCCAGTACCGCCACGACCGCCACGGCCAACGGTAGTCCGGCAGCCACCAGCCCGGCAAAGACCAGGAACAGCAGCAGCAGCACGATTGGGAAGGTCACCAGTTCCGCCTTGCGAAGGTCCTGCTCCACCTGCGTACTGATCTGCCGGTAGATCTCGGCTTGGCCCGTGGGGACCACGTCGATCGCGGCGTCCGAGCGAGTGTAGGGCTCGGACAACTCTTCAGCTCCGTGCATGACGTCTTCTTCGGATCCAGGGATGCGCGCCATGACCAGGGCTTGGGAACCGTCCTGGCTCCGCAGCGGCGGTGCGTTGCCCAGCGACCAGTAAGAATACACCTGCTCCACTTTGGGTTCGGCCGCCAGCTCCTGAGTCAGCGCCAGCCCGGCTCGGGCCGCCGCGGGATCGTCAACGGTGCCCTCGTTGGCGGTTACCAGCAAAATGAGATTGGGTGTGCCGGCGTGGAATTGTTCCTGGATGATCGTCGCAGCCCGGGTGGCTTCGGCGTCGGGATCGGCGAAACCTCCCGAGGAAAGCTTGTTCAACACCCCACCGCCGAGGGCACCTGCTACGACGATGAACACGACCGTTCCGGCGACCACCCACAGCTTGTGCCGGACGGTGAACCCTCCCAGGCGCTGAAGCATCCCGCACTCCTCAATTCAATGTAGTTTTGGTTTCCTTTTTTATAGGTTAAGATAACAGACAAGCTGCCTGTTTGTTTAGTGAGAGTGAAGATTTGGGGACTGTTGACGGCAGAGCCGAACGTGGTGATGCAACCCGGGCCCAGATCGTCGACGCGGCCGGGGAGTTGTTCTCGACTCGCGGCTACTCGGAGGTGGGCACCAAGGAGGTGGTCCGTAAGGCCGGCGTCACCCGAGGAGCCATGTACCACCACTTCCGGGAAAAGCGCGACCTGTTTCGTGCGGTGCTGGAGGCCAACCAGTCCCGGATGCTACAAACCATCGTGGCCGGTATGGATCGCAGTACCGACCCTTGGGAGAGAATCGTGCAAGGCATCGATGTCTTTTTCGACGAGTGCATGGACAAAAGCGGGGTCCAGATCGGACTGGTGGACGGACCGGCGGTCCTGGGGTGGGATGACTGGTCGGAACTACATGCTGAGTACTGGCTGGGGTTGATTGAGACCTCGTTGCGCGAGGCTATGGATGCAGGCGTGCTGCGCCGGAGCGATCCGGGCAGCCTGGCTCACCTGCTGGACGGGGCGTTCATAAAGGCCGCTCTGCTCGTCGCCAATTCCGACGACCCGGTAGAGGCGCGCCGACGGGTCCGGGCATCGCTCATGTTGTTGATCGAGGGGCTTCGCATTTAGCGCCAACGGCAATGGCGGTTAGGCTCTTAGCCGTATACCCACCCTGCACGCCACGGAGGAGTTTGGTGCCGCGTATTCAACACGTAACCGTCACCGTGCCGTCGGAGGAGACGATCGGCGCGACAGCCGCGTTCTACGTGCGGTTGGGCGGGGTGCCGTTGATCCGCCCCGAGATGCTGGCGGCCGACACGCCCGGATGCTGGCTGGGTTTCGACTCCACGCAGGTCCACTTGATCGTCGGCGAGTCGCAGCCGGGCCCGGCCCACTTTGCCCTGGACCTAGGTGAAGAGTACGACGCCGTGTTACATCGGCTGGCCGAGGCAGGCGTGCAGCGCCGTGATGCCCGTCGATCCTGGGGGGCACGGCGCTGCTTCGTGCGGGATCCTGCAGACAACCTCGTAGAACTGTTCGAGGCGCCGCCACAGTCCACCCCCCAGTAGTAGAGAGGGGGCGGCAGGGTCCCGGCTGGACTCAATCCAAGAGAGCCTTACGGGCTAACTTGAGCTGGACGTCGCCCAGCGCTTGAATCTGCGACTTGGCCCTGCCGGCCAGCCGCTCGAAGTCGTAGCCGCCCAGCCTCTCGTCGGTATTCTCGATCTCCTGCAGGGTCTCCCAAAGGCACAGCTTGCCTTCGACTCCCATCTTGAGAACCTCGATCTGCCTCAAGAACTTGAGACTCTTTTCCGAATCGGAAGCGGCGCCGAACACGGATTCCGCGAGCTTCCCAATCGTCATGGCCCCGGCTTGCTTCATGATGCTTCCCTCGCTGTCGAACCTTTGCATCAGCCGTTCCAGCGTCTCGCGGTCGTCGGCGATATCTTTGGCGATTTCGGATAGAGCTGGGTACTGGGTGTTGCGCTCGGCTAGGGACTTGGCGAGGTCTTCGCCTCCCAATGCTCCAGCCTGATGGTCCCCGAGATAGCCGACCAGCGCGTCCGTTCTTACCTTTGCCGGTGTTTCGGTTGACATATCGATCCTCCCAAGTAAATTCCAGTCGCCGGGCAACCGATAGCGTCACTGGGTCAAGAGCTTCCCGGGCACCGATAAGTTCGGACTCTAAGATGGTTACCTGATCTTGACAAGACTCACCCAGCCGGCCCACGTGTCAAACCTGCACAGGTCCAGCGATTGGCGCCGACGCGAGTGCCGTGACCACCAACCTTCGGGGCGTTTGGCGGCGTGAGCTGCCCCCTGGCTGCGTTCTCCCTCGCACCGTTAGGGCGAAGCTAGCGGCGCTCAGTGCGGCCTTGTCAGGGAACACCTCACGCGCTCCAAACCTCGCAAACGTTAGTGGTCACGACACTAGTCTCTATCTACACCGCGTCCGCGGCGGGTGGATCGAGGTGAACCTGTAGACGGCGGGGCAACTGCGCCCTGTCGACTGCAACTGCGCAGGGCGGGTACGATTTTAGCGATGGCAATGCCTACGATGCCGACCGAGATAGAGCAGCCGACCGGGTCGGAGATCACCGACCCGGCTCTGCCCTGGCTGGTCATAGTGTGGAACGACCCGATCAACCTCATGTCCTACGTCGCGTTTGTGTTCCAGAAACTTTTCGGTTTCAGCCAAGAGAAGGCGAACCGTTTGATGCTGCAGGTGCACAACCAAGGCAAGGCCATCGTCTCCAGCGGACCGCGGGAAAAGGCCGAGTTCGACACGGCGCGTCTGCACGCTTACGGCTTGTGGGCCACGATGCAGCGGGACGGGTAGTGCCCTCCGCGGGGCCCAGGGTGGTGCGTAGAGGCGCCGACGACTACGAGTTGCACATCCCGGACGACCACCGCGAGATTCTGCGGGGGCTGCCGGGTCAACTGCGCGAAGTCATGGATTCCGGCCACTCGGCGACGTGGCGGCTGTTTCCCGACGCCTACCCCGACGACCCTAAGATGTCGGCCGAGTTCGACCGGATGACCCGTGAAGATTTGATTGCCGGACGTAAGCATTCTCTGCAGGTGATGGAGCAGACCGTCGACGCCACGCGCTTGAACGGCGAGCAGCTATCCGCTTGGCTGGGCAGTCTCAACGATCTTCGGCTTTTTCTGGGCACCAACCTCGATATCACCGAAGAGAGCTACGACGAGCCCCTGGAGGAGTACGGCAGCAGCTCACCGGCCATGGCGATCTACGTGTATCTGGGCTGGCTGGAGGAGATGGTCGTAAGGGCGCTAGCCGCCGACCTGCCGCCGGGAGTCGACGGCTGACGGCCCAGTACCCTGGCCACCAACCTTCGGGGCGTTTGGCGGCGTGAGCCACTCCCTGGCTGCGTTCTCCCTCGCACCCGTAGGTCAGGGCTATGGGCGCTCGCTGCGGCCTTGCCAGTAAGCGCCTCACGCGCCCCAAACCTCGTAAAAGTTAGTGGCCAGGGTACGAGGCGCCGGCGCGCGGCCGCGGCTCCGACAGCTAAATGTGAAGGGCCGCCATCCAGGCCATGCCCAGCAGGACCGACGCTGTGTTGGTGGCCGCACCGGAGGTGCTGCGCCTCAGAGTGACTACGGCAAGGTAGCCGAATGCTCCGGCGGCAAAGGCCATCGGCCGGCCGAGCTGGCTGAGCTCCAGTCCCGGCAGAGCTAGGCGGGCGGCGAGAAAGCCGGCGGCCACCAAAGTCAGCGCTACGGCAACCCGCACCGCGGTCAGGCGGCCTTTCTCCTCGGCCTGGGCGGCAAAGGCACGCAGCGCGCTTGCTTCGGGAATGAGGTGCATAAGCAACACCACCGTCACCAGGATGCCCACGGTAGCCCCGGCTTCGTAGCCGGCGCCGGCTACCATGCCTTCGAGCAACGAGTGCATCCAAATACCGATGGCACCCACCCAGGCCAGCCGCCGGCCCTGAGCAAACTGCAGCCGCCCTCCCGCCAGAGCCATGGCGGCCAAGCCGGCCGCGGCCCACGCGAAGGCGTACCAGCCCAATGACACGGAGGCCGCGGGCAGCAGATCGAAAACCATGGCTCCGAGGAATATCCCGGCGGCCAGTGGCAACAGCCACCCGGTGCGAGAACCGCGCTGCGCCTCGGAGGCGGTCGTCACCCGCTGCGGGTGCCGCAGGGCGTAAGCCTGGTCAACCGACAATGGAGGCCTCCTCGGAGACTCTCGAGGTTCTGGCCGCCGGCCCGTGAGCCGAAGCGACGGTCAGCAGGAGGGATCGAAGCTCATTGCGCTCGGCGGTATCCAGCGGCGCAAGCAGTTCATCCGAAAACTCGTCAACGCTGGATTGGGCGGACCTTAGTTGCTCTTCACCCTTTTGGGTGAGGCTCACCGCGTACCGCCGCCGGTCTTCGGATCGCCGTTGCCGTTCGGCGAGTCCGCTCCGCTCGCAGTCGTCGATTACGTGGACGATGGAGCTGGTGTCGATGCCCAGCCGTTGCGACAGCTCCGCCTGCGACAGTCCATCGTGACGCGAAAGAATCTTGAGGACGACGAACTGCCGGGGGGTCAGATCTAATGACGACAGCGTGTCGGCCAGCCGGCTGCGGGTTACAGCCCCCAGCCGCGACAGCAAGAAGACCAGATCCTCTTCGGAGGAGTAGGGAACCGATATGGAGCGACCCTCACTGCTCATCACAAGGTCAATTATAGCATTAGCAAATGATTGGTGCTACTAACTATTTACCGGATGGGCTTGTGGACAGAAAGAGGTCGGGCGGCGTTAGTCGCCGGCGGCGGGCTGCGGGGAACCAAAGCGGTGGGTGGCCGGGTACGTCTTGACCCGGGCAGGTGCACCGGCTCCCCAACAGATGCTGAGGGCCAGCAGGAAACACACCAGCTGGAAACCCAAGATCCACCCCATTTTTGAGGTTTCTCCTACAGCCCAGGATTCAAAAGCTGCGGTCAGCGTCCACAGCTCGGCCATCACGACTGCGGCTACCAAGACGATCCGGCGGTTCAGCCGGGTCGTGGCTTGCTGTAACTCGAGGCTCGGCAGAGCGGGCCCTTTGGAGGTCGAGTGCCTTATCGGTGTACTCATGCCAGCAATGGTGGCCCCTGCAGGTTGCGTCGCAGTTTCATCGATGTTGCAGCTAGGTAACGGTCGGCTTAGTGGTCTGTTCCCGTCGCGTAGATGCCGTCGGACCTTTCTTCGAGCGTGATCTTCGGCAACGGGCGCGCCGGGGGACCGGCAAGCACCTCACCCGTGCGCTGGTCGAAGAACCCGTCGTGGCACGGACACTCCAGCAGGCCGTGGTCTTTGCGCCACAGCACCGCGCACGCCAGGTGGGGGCAGACCGTCGAGAAGCCGGCCAGTTCGCCGTCCTCCAAGCGGTAGGCGATGGCCGGATCGTCTTGACCGGGATAGGAGAAGTTGACCACATCACCCGGAGGGATTTGCCCGGCGATCTTGGCAGCCGCGGCTTCGCCGCTGCCGTGGCGGCGGAATAAACCTCCGGCCAGCCCGGTGGTGCCCAGCAGCAACCCGCCCGAAGCGACCACCAGCATCCGCAGGTAGTCGCGCCGGGAGACCAGTTTCGTCTCGGTGAGCTGGCGCGCCCGATCCGGCGCCGGCTGCCGGTTCACTTTTCGGGATCCGGATCTTGGGCCGAGCGCGCCGAGTAACCGCCGGGAATCCGGTCGAGGTCCTTGCCGGCGGGCGCGACCATCGCGTTGCGGGTCTGTACCGTCTCGTCGCCGAAGCCGAAGACATCAACCGCCTGCACGCTCGGGCGTTTTTGCATCAACTCGGCCTCGGTCCCGAAGAACAGCGCGTCGGTGGGGCACACGGACGCGCACATCGGCATCTTGCCCTGGGAGGTGCGGTCACAGCACATGTCGCACTTGGACTGGAGCATCTCGACCAGATCGAGCTTGGGTACGCCGAACGGGCAGGCGTGTACGCAGTTGCCGCACGCGATACACAGTTCCTCGGAGGCGGATCCGACCACGCCGTGATCGTCGATGGGGATCGCGTCGGTCGGGCACACCTGGGCACAAGGAGCTACCGGATCCGAACAGTGCATGCATACGGTGGGTGATGCGGCGGCCGAATTGCCCGGATCCGGGTAGTCCAGGTGGATCATGGACTTACCCGGGTGCGAGTCGCACTCGCGGCACGCCGCGACACAGGCCTGGCAGCCGATGCACCGGCCCGGGTCTATAAACAGGGCCTTTTTGGTCATCCTTTCCCCGTTCCCCGCCCCTGCGGCGCCGAAGGCTGGCCGTCGGCTACCCGACTGAACTCGTAGGACTGCCCGCCCGGGGCGACGGGAGGCGGCATGGTTTCGTCAATGGCGCCGCCCGGCTCGATGCGGCAAGCGCAAACCTTGAACTCCGGGATCAGCGATGTCGGGTCCAGGGCGTCGACCGTCATGAGGTTGGCGGCAACCGGCGCCGCCCAGTGGTACGGGATGAAGACCGTGTCTTTGCGAATCGAGGTCACGACCAAGGCGGGGTAGGTAGCCGACCCCCGCCGGCTGACTACCCGGACCGGATCTCCGTTGGCGTACCCCAGGTCCGGGTGCACCTCGATCCACGGGCGCGGCGTTTGCTGGACCAAGGCGTCGATTCGCCGGGTTTGGTTGCCGGACAGGTAGTGAGCGACGGTGCGCCCGGTGGTCAGCCGCAGCGGGAACTCGTCGTCAACCTCCTCGGCCGGGTGCTGCCAGTCGATGGCGTGAAAGCGGGCCAGGCCGTCGGGGTGAGCGAAGCTTTCCTCGAACAGGCGGGGAGTCCCCGGGTGATCTTCGCTGGGGCAAGGCCAGTAGATTCCTCCGGTCTGCTCGATGCGCTCGTAGGTCATTCCCGAGTAGTCGGCCAGCCCTCCCGCCGAGGCCACCCGCAGCTCCTCGAACAGGGCGCGGGCCGAACCGAACTGAAACTTGTCGGCGTGGCGGTCCAGCCGCCGGGCAATCTCGCACACGATCCACCAGTCCGGCTTGGCCTCGCCGGGTGGCTCCGCCGCCTTGTTGTACTTGATGACCCGGCCCTCGGCGTTGGTGGACACGCCCTCGTCTTCCGCCCAGCATGTGCTGGGCAGGACCACGTCGGCTCGGGCGCAGGTTTCCGATAGGAAGAAATCGATCTGGCAGTGGAACTGTAGCGAGTCGTACCCGCGGACGATCCGGTCGGTGTGCGGCATCGACACCAAGGGGTTGTTGCAGATGCCCAGCCACCCTTTGATCTCGCCCCGCTCCGCCTGGTGCACCATCTCCACGGCCGAGGTGCCCTTGCGCGGCAGCTGCTCGTCGGTGATGCCCCAAACCCGGCAAATGTGGGCACGGGCTTCCGGGTCCTCGATCATGCGCTGACCGGGAAGCTGGTCGGACTTTTGGCCATGTTCGCGTCCTCCCTGGCCGTTGCCCTGGCCGGTGATCGTGCCGTAACCCCGGCCGGGTCGCCCGATCTGGCCGGTGGCCAGCACGAGGTTGATCACCGTCAGGCAGTTGTTAACGCCCTGCGTGTGGTGTTCGATGCCTCGGGCGTGAAACGCCATCGCCTTGTCTGCGGGGCCCCACGTAAGGGCCACCTGCTCGATGAGGGCCGGATCCAACCCGCATATCTCTGCGGCGCGCTTGGGCGGGTACTCGCGCACCTTGTCCCGCAGCTGTTCCCACCCGGTGGTACGGGCGGCTATGAACTCCTCGTCGATCAACCCTTCCCGCTCGATGACGTGCAGCACGCCGTTGCAGAAGGCGGCGTCGGTGCCCGGTCGCAGTGCAACGTGGATGTCGGCCGTACGGGCGATGGGTGTCTGACGGGGGTCCACGGTAATGAGCTTGGCGCCCCGGTCCCTGGCGTCCCAGAAGTACTGGGTGGCCACCGGGAAGCACTCCCCGACGTTGGCTCCGAGCAACATGATGACGTCGGTCTCGAGCATGTCCGACCAGGGGTTGGCCGCCCGGTCGACTCCGAAGGCTTTTTTGTTGGCCCCGGCCGCGGAGACCATGCACAGCCGGCCGTTGTAGTCGACATGCTTGGTGCCCAGCGCCACCCGGGCAAACTTGCCCATCAGATAACACTTCTCGGTGGTCAGGCTGGAGCCCGAGTAAACGGCAAACGCGTCGGCGCCGTACTTAGCTTGGATGGTCCGGATTTCGGAGACCACGCGATCCAGGGCGGCGTCCCAGCTAACCTCCCGTAGCGGCTGGTCCCGCCGGTCGCGCATCAGCGGAGTAATCAGCCGGTCGGTGTGATTGACCTGCTGGTAGGCGGTTACTCCCTTGGGGCACAGTTTCATCTTGTTGATGTCGTGGTCGCGGGGCTCCACCCCGAACACCTTGCCGTCGGCGGAGACCCGGAGGTACATGCCGCACTGGACCCCGCAGTAGCAGCAGTGCGTTGCCACGAGCCGTTCCTCCCGTGGCTGCGGCTTCGGGCGGATCCCGCTGCGCTCCTTCCTGAACGATCCGATGCCGGGGGCCATCACGGGTAGAAGCTTCTTCATCGAAAACCTTCCTTTACGGAGGTCCGGTAGGCTGCCCCGCGCTCGAGCCTCTTGCAGCTCGGGCAGGTTTGTACCCACTTACCGAAGCGCAGACCGAGTTCGCTCATGGTGTTTTGGAGGTCATCGAGAAAGACGGCCCCTTCCACGGGCTCATCACACTTAACACACCGGGCGATCCCGCCCGTCTGCAGGCTCATCTGCTTGTGCAGGCGGGCACCGGCCATGGCCGGCCTTTGCAGCGTGTGAAAGAACTTCCCGAACGGTATCCACACCAAGGTCAGCACCACCGTGCACATATGGATAAAGGCCAGCGGTTGGTATCCGGCGCCCTGCATGAAGACGCTGGAGACCGTGAGCGCCAGCCCCGTCACAGAGATGGCCATCAGTGCGATAAGCGGCATGAGGTCTTTGCCGAGTTGGGTGAGGTTGTTGCCCCGGGTGGACCACCGGTGCCAAAGGAAGTAAGCGCCTCCGCCGATGATCAGCAGCGAAGCCACGTCCAGGGCGTGGAAAGTGAGCCATCCGAGCAGGCTCAGCGCGTCCACGCGGGCGGTGCGGACTCCCATCATGAAGATGTCGTAACCGCTGGCGGTCCCGGGAACGGCCCGGAAGTGGATCCATCCAAAAGTAAGGGGGAATGTGATCAGGGTAGCCAGGATGACTCCCCAGAACAGTCCCTGGTGGGCGAGCCAGCGGGGGCGGGACCTTTTTGCGATGAACTGCTGCAGTAAGACTGTAGAGGTTATCTCCTTGGCGCTGGAGGAGACCGATCCGTTGCCCAACGGACGCGGCAGCAGGGCTTTGAGGCCCTTGGACAAGTAGCGCCGAGCTGCCGGACTGCGAGTCCAGCTCACCATCCGGTAGGTCGCCCCGAACGCCAAGAATACAGTTGCCAGCGTGTAGCCGATCAGGGCAACATCGAAATGCTGCAGGTTGGCGCTGCCCATATATATGGCCAGCAGCAGACCGGCCGCGGTGGCCATGCCTGCCACGGCGGCAGGCGGATCCCAACTCCGTCCAATACCGGTTGGCTCGGGCGCAGGGATGGAATGGCCGCGCGGCTGGTCGTTCATGAGGTCAGCGTCGCAGCGGCAAATTACGACGAAGTTTCTGGACGGTTCCGGTCAGGTTAAGTGTTCGGAAATACTTGGGCCCCTCTACGCCGGCAGTCCCTGCGCGGCGAAGGCAGCCTGTAACCTCGTCGAATGGGTTCAACGCGTCGGATCCGATGACGGGCGTGCACGGGATTCTTCTTACCGGGGGGTCCTCCGCGCGCATGAGCTCGCCCAAAGCCCTGCTGCAAATCGCCGGCCGGACTCTTGCTCAAAGAGCGGCCGATGCGCTCGGCTCGGTCGCGGACCCGGTAGTTGCGGTCGGAATAGACGCAAGGCTCGGCCTGGAGTGCGTCGAGGATCCCCAGAAGGGGCCGCTGTGGGCCCTGCGGGCAGGTTATGAGCGTCTGGAGGAGATGAGCTGCGCGGGGCGGGTTTTGCTTTTGGGGTGCGACCTGCCCTTGGTCAATACCGGCTTGCTTGCTTTGCTGGCCGAGCAGCTGGACGGCTATGATGCTGCGGTCCCGGTGGTCGAAGGGCAGCCGCAGCCGGTAGCCGCCTGCTACGCGCCGTACGTAGGCGCCATGCTGAAAGACCCGCACGCTCGGCCGGGTCTCAACACCGCGGATTTGCGATCCATGAAAGATCTGCTCGGCCTCATCTCGGTGCGGTTTGTACCTCCGGAGGTATGGCAGTTGGTCGCAGCGGACCAGGCTTTGTTGGACGTGAACACGCCGGCGGACTTGCGGCGGGCCAGGCAGCTTGCGGGAGGTCCGGCAAGTTGACTCCCACGCTTTCGGTCGACGAGTACTACCGCAGGATTGTTGACTCGGTCCGTGAGCTACCGGCAAACCGGGTGGCGTTGCACCACGCCCTGGGCCGGGTCGCCGCATCCGACGTCCGTTGCCGGGCGGACCTTCCGCCGTTTGATACCGCCGCCATGGATGGTTTTGCCGTGCGCGCCGACGATGTTGCCGGCGCGTCTGCGCAGAGTCCGGCGCGGCTGGAAGTGGTCGGACAGGTGCGGATGGGGCGGGTCTCAAACGTTGCGGTGGAAGGTGGTCAGGCGGTAGCGGTTCCCACCGGAGGGCAGGTTTCGCCCGGCGCGGACGCGGTGGTGCCCATGGAGCTGTGTACGGTTGACGGCTCCATGCTCAGCGTGCACGAACCGTGCCTCAAGGGGAAGAACGTGCGCCTGGCGGGCGAGGATTCATGCCGGGGCGAGTTGGTCGTTCCTTCCGGCCGGCGTTTGCGGCCGACCGACATCGGAGCGCTGGCTGCCGCCGGGGCGGGTGAGGTTGAGGTCGCGGCTGCTCCTGGGGTCGGGGTGATCTCCACCGGCGACGAGTTGGTCCCGCCGGGCAGGGATCTGCGGGCGGGGCAGATCTATGATTCCAATTCGTATTTGCTGGGCGCTCTGGTCGCCCAACTTGGAGCGCGTCCGGTCGACTTGGGCCGTACGTCCGACGATCCGGGGGTTCTGCTAACGGCTTTGCGGGAAGCGTCTGAGCAGGTAGACGTTTTGATTTGCTCCGGCGGGGTTTCCGTAGGTTCGAACGATCCGGTAAGGCGGGCGATCGCCGAGGGCCTGCAGGCCGAGTGCGTAAACGTGGCGATGAAGCCGGGCCGTCCGCAGGCGTTCGGGCACGTTGGCAGGACGCCGTTGATTGCGTTGCCCGGCAACCCCGTCTCGGCGCTGGTTTCTTTCGAAGTCTTTGTCCGTCCGGTGTTGCACAAGATGATGGGCCTGGTTAACCAAGACGAGTACCACCGAACCGTGCTTGCCGACTCCGTGCACGGCGTGGCGGACCGGATCTGTTACGTGCCGGTGCACCTCCATCGGGAGTCCGGCGGGTGGGTGGCCTCCTGCGCCGGGATGGACCAGCCGAACCGGCTCGGCTCGCTGAGCTCGGCAAACGGTTTGGTCAGGTTGCCGCCCGGCACATCCGTAAGCGCCGGCGAGTGCGCGGAGGTCTTGATGTTTTGATGATCCGCCTTGGCGAATCACCTCACGCGCTCCAAACCTCGCAACGGTTAACCGGCCGATAACGCGATCGACTCATAGATTTATCGACCTGCGAAACCGCCCGCAACCTGGCTGCAACATACAACCGAAATCCTGGGTTTCAAGACAAATTGTTTGATTACTAGTGAACCCAGGAGGACGAATGAACAACAGGCCCGGTCGCGGCAAGCCGCGCAAGTTGGGTGGCGGCGCAGCCCGCGTGAGAAGTATTTGGTCGTTCAAGGGGCGGTACCGCACGCTACATCTAACGTGGTTCGCGTTCTTCCTGAGCTTTGTGGTTTGGTTCAACTTCGCTCCGTTCGCCGGCGTGGTCGGGGAGGAGTTCAACCTCAGCGGCGCACAGCTGACCACCCTGGCTTTGTGCAACGTGGCACTTACGGTGCCTGCCCGCGTCTTTATCGGTCAGCTGTTAGACCGGCTGGGCCCCAGGCGCGTGTATGCGGGCATACTCATCTTCAGCTCGATTCCGTGCATCTCCTTTGCGCTGGCGACGTCGTACCCGATGTTGGTCGTCAGCAGGTTGGCTTTGAGTATCGTCGGGGCCGGATTTGTGGTCGGGATCCGCATGGTGGCCGAGTGGTTTCCTCCGAGAGAGGTCGGTACCGCCGAGGGCGTTTACGGCGGATGGGGCAACTTTGGATCTGCGGCGGCCGCGCTGACGCTGCCGACCGTGGCCGCCGTGGTCGGGGGGCCGCAGGGTTGGCGCTGGGCTGTCGCGTCCACGGGCGTAATTGCGACCCTTTACGGAGTGTTCTACCTCAGGGCCGTTACCGACACGCCGGACGGCCGCCCGTACACCAAGTCGCGGCGGGCGGGAGCTCTCGAGGTGACGAGCCCCGCCGGGGTTTGGGGCCTGGCGGCTCTAACGGTGCCCCTAACCGCAATTCCGGGATTCATCGCCTGGCGGATTTGGCTGGTCGGCGCGATTCCCGCCTCGGTCATGTGGCTGCTGATCGGGGCCAGCACGGTACTGATGGCCTGGCAGCTTCGTCTGGTGTTTTCGGTAAACAGGTCTGCGCTCAAGAACCAGTACCCGGCGCAGGACAGGTACCCGTTTAGGTCGGTTGGGATTCTGTCTTTTTGTTATTTCTGTACTTTCGGGTCGGAGTTGGCGATCGTCTCGATGCTGCCGACCTTTTTCGCCGATACCTGGGGCCTCGGACCGGCGTTGGCCGGCGCTACGGCATCAGGGTTTGCCTTCATGAACCTGGTGGCTCGGCCGGCGGGCGGGTTGATGTCCGATCTGTTGGGCAGCCGCAGGCGCACCCTGCGGACGCTGCTGCTCGGGCTTTCGGTCGGATACGGCACGATGTTCCTAATGGGTCCCGGCTGGCCGGTGGTGCTGGCTGTGGCGGCTACCATGATGTGCTCGGCCTTTGTGCAGTCGGGAGAGGGGGCGGTGTACGCGATCGTGCCTCTCGTCAAAAAGCGCGTTACCGGCCAGATCTCGGGGATAGTGGGGGCCAGCGGCAACGTGGGTGCCATCACCTTCCTCACCATCCTGCTGTTCGCACCTGCGGAGATGTTTTTTCTGGCCATCGGAGTCACTTCAATACTGGCCAACGTAGCGTGTCGCTGGCTGCCCGAGCCGAGGAACGGTTTTGCTGAGGAGTTGCTGGAGGACACGCCCGAAGCGCTGGCCGGGGCGGGACTGCTCGAAGGGGGTGCCCAGGAGGTTCTGGAGCTTGAGGGGGCGACCATTCGCTAACCCTTTGTCTTGCGCAGCAACTCCTCCAGGTTCAGCGTTTCCCGCACCGTGACCATGCCGACGAAGGCGTCGCCGTCCAGGACCGGAATGCTGTCGAGGCCGGCCTCGGCCATGGCCAGCATGGCGTCGCGCAGCAGCCAGCGCACACGAGCGACCGGCACGCCATCGGGGACTACTTCGCCGACGGTCTTCTCCGACCGCTGGTCCGGTGAAAGACTTCGCAGGTCGTCGACTTCAACGGCCCCTACGTAGCGGCCGTCCTGCTGCACGACCGGCAGGAGGCCGTCGTGTTTTGACTCAGCGCTATCCAGAAACTCTGCCACGCTTTGAGCCGGGGAGATCCTAGGCACCTTATTGTCCAGTGCCGCCGACACCGGGAGGTCGAACCGCCGCTCCAAGTGCCCTCCCTTGGTGGCTCGCTGGTAGGCGGAGGCGGAGTACGGACCCATGAACAACTGTGCGACGACGGACGCGATCAGCCCCGGGATGATGAATCCGGGCCGCCCTGTCGTTTCGGCAATGAACATTACCCCGGCCAACGGCACCCGGTATCCGGCGCTTAGAAACGCGGCAGCACCGACCAAAGGCAAAAAGAAGGGTCCTGCAGCCGGATTGACCAGACCTCCCACGATCCTGCCGAGCAGGGCGCCCTGGATGACCAGTGGGATGAACAGTCCCCCGACGCCCGATCCGGCGACGGTGGCTATCGTCGCTGCGGCGCGCAGCAGGAATAGGCCGAGCACCAACAGTACGGTCCGGCTGGGGTCCAGCGCCCAGGTCAGGTTGTCGTATCCGGGCCCGAGGGTCAGCGGCGATCCCAGGAAAAAGTCGGCTGTGAGTGCAAGACCGCCCAGGGCCACGCCCCCGGCCAGGGCGCGCTTTAGGAAGTGGCGGCGAGCGGCAGCATTCTTGACGCGACTTATGAGCATCGTGTACAAGCGGGCCCCGATGCCGCACAAGATGCCCAGCAGCAGCGAACCGCCGAGGTCCCGCAGGTCGAACGGCGGCGAACCGCTTACCTGAAAGATGGGATCGGTACCCTCCAGCGCGACGAAGGTCAGATAGCTGGCCGCCGAGGCTATTCCGGCCGGCAGCAGCATGCTGCGGGCCAGGTCCTCCCGGTACGGTACCTCGAGGGCAAAGATCAGCCCGGTGGCTGGAGCTTTGAAAATGGCGGAAACCCCGGCAGCCGCTCCGCAGACCAGCAACAGTTTCACGTCCTGCGCGGAGAAAAAACGTCCGAAGCGTCGCTGGATAGCCGAACCCAGGGAAGATCCCAGGTACAAAGACGGACCCTCGTAGCCCAAAGCGCCGCCGCCGCCGAGCGTCGCTATGCTGGCCAGCAACCGGCCCGGCAGAGGACGCATGTCCATGCTCCCTCTGGCGTCGTGGAAGTTGCGGACGTACTCGTCGGCGGTGCCCGGGCCGGCACCGTTGGCGAGGTACTTGAGGCTGAACGCGGCCACGAGCAGACCTGCCCCAGGAGCTAAAATCTGCCAGTGCAAAGGAGCTTCGACCAGGCGCTCGAAAAGGATCACTTTGGCTATTCGCTCGAAACCGGCGACACCCACCCCGGTGAGCGTTCCGACCAAAGCTGCAAACAGCAGTACCTGCCGGGTTCGCTCCCCAAGAATGCGTATCTGCACTTTACGCTGAGCTACTTGGTGCTTGAGGCGAGAGCTATATCGGTTTGCGGATTTCAACTCTGCCTTTCTCGCCACCTCAGCGGGTAGGAGGTGGCGCAGTGGGGGAGCGGCGGGCCCTTTTCAGCAGAAAAGCGCCGATCACGCCGGCGATGAGGGAGCCGCCGAGAGTGCCGATCCGCGCGATCTCGATATGGGTGCGGTCGGTGAAGGCCAGCTCGCCGACAAACAGCGAAACAGTGAATCCAACTCCCGCGGTGGCCGCCACTGCAAACATGTTGCTGAGGTTGACCCCGGTGGGAAGGCGCGCCACCTTGAGTTTCAAACCGATCCACGCCGCCAGCCAGATCCCCGTCGTCTTGCCCACGACCAAACCGGCCGCCACGCCCAGGGCTATGGGGCTCGACGCCGCCTCCGCCAGGCTTGCCGGGCTGATTTCCACGCCGGCGTTCGCCAGGGCGAACAACGGGACGATAACGAAACTCGACCACGGATGCAGGTGGAACTCCAGCCGGGACAGAGGCGAAACCGATTCTTTGGACAGCGTCCACAGGCGCGCCCAATGGCCCACGCTGGAATCCAGCCGCTCCGGATCGCCGGCAGTCAGGTCCGCCACGCGGCGGGCTTCGTTGGCGACCGCGCTCGACCGCTGAAAGGGGGTCGAGGGCGTCAAAAGGCCGATCAGCGCGCCGACGATGGACGCGTGCACACCCGAAGACTGCACGGCCAGCCACAGCGCGGTACCTATGATTATGTAGGGAATCATCGACCTGACCTGCAGTCTTTGCATGACCACTATGGCAATCACCAGGGTTGCAGCCAGGCCCAGGGGGCTAAGGGCCAGGTCCGTGGAATAGAAGACGGCAATCACCAGTATTGCCCCGAGGTCGTCGACGATCGCCAGCGAGAGCAGGAAGAGCTTGAGTCCCGAAGGCAGCCCCTTTCCCGCCAGCGATATAACCCCGACGGCGAAGGCGATGTCGGTAGCCATGGGGATGCCCCAGCCCCGGGCGCCCACTCCGGTTCCGCCGTTGATCGCCAGGTAGATGAGAGCGGGGACAACCATTCCCCCGATGGCGCCCAAGACGGGGAGAGCGGCGTTGCGGGGATCCCGGAGCTCGCCGGTGGCAAGCTCCCGTTTGATCTCCAGCCCGACGACCAGGAAGAAAATGGTCATCAGGCCTTCGTTGATCAAGTGCTTGAAGTCCAGCTCCAGCGACCAGGCGCCGAACTGGATAAGAAACTGTGTGTGCCAAAAATCGTTGTAGGCCTCGGCCCCGAAGAAATTTGCCCACAGCAGCGCGACTATGGCGCCGGCCAAGATCGCGATGCCGCCGGCGGCTTGGGTATGAAAGAAGGACTGCAGCGGCCGTACCAACAGCCTCGGGACGGCCCGGTCCGAAGCCGACCACGGCCTCAGGAGCGATTCGTCTTCATCGGTTGGCTCAGTGTTCGTATCGACCAGTTTTTTTAGTCCTTCAACATCGATGTATCCACTATCCAGCCCAGGCTGTGCACGTTGCGAATGAAATCCCGGTCCACCTGCTGCCTGAGTTTAGAGAGGATCATATCGATCGTGCGAGCTCCGTAGAGACCCAGCGACTCCGAGAGTTCCGTTCTCGAGCAGATTCTACGGCTGGCGATCAGAATCGCCAGAACTTCCAGTTGCGAGGTCGACAGCTCAAGGTTCGTGCGTTTGAAACGGGCCTGATAGCCGATCAGGTCGATCTCCAACTGCCCGGCGGTAATCGTCGAGATTTCCGACTGGGATTCCGTAATGTCCATGACCTTTTGCTGGAGGTTCTTTTCTCTTTGCGACAAAGGTGCTCCGGAGTCCGAGTCGGTGTTGGTAGCGCCAATTAAATACCCTCTAACCAAAACAAGCGGCGAGCCCAAAAGGCTCGCCGCTTGTTTGAAGCTAGGTGGGCGGGCAGTTTACTCCGCTTCCTCGCCCCTCTTCATGATCCTGGTGGGAAGTAGAACGAACATCACGAACATGACGCCGAATGCTCCGAGAGCGAACAATGGTTCCATTTACTGCCTCTCTTTCTCAGATCGTTTTCTTGCCTTGGAGGTTGCTGCGATCCCCTAATTCAGGGGAGTAACGGACTTCTGGGCCACCTCGAGGGTGACTCCGTCGAAAACCAGCCCCGGCTGGGTGAACTCGCTGGCGTCCAGCCCGGCGTCCTCGTCGGCTTCGGATACCCGTAGGCCGATAGTTGCGTTGAGGATTCCAAAGATGATTCCCGAGGCCACGACCGTCCAGATGGTCACTGCGAAAATTGCCGCCAGCTGATAGCCGATTTGTTGCACGTCGCCGGAGACGAGTCCGCCCACGCCGCCGTAGGTGCCGTTGGCGAAGATGCCGACGGCCAGCAGACCGAACAGTCCGCAACCTCCGTGGCAGGCCACAGCCCAGACCGGGTCGTCGAGCTTGAGGTAGCGCTCGAGTCCCGTGGCGATTGCGATGACCAGGCCGCCACTCATGGCCCCGATGGTTACCGCGGCCCACGGGTCGACATAGGCGCAGGGGGCGGTGATGCCCACCAGAGCCCCGATGACGCCGCTGCACGTAACTGAGACGTCGGCCTTGCCGCCGGTGCGGACCAGTTGTATGTAGTAGGCGACGACTCCACCCGCGATCGCAGCCAGGAAGGTGTTAACCGCGATCACCGAGATGCGCAGGTCCGTGGCGGCTACCGTGCTGCCGGCGTTGAAGCCGAACCATCCGAACAGCAGCACTATGGTGCCGAGCACGACGAAACCCATGTTGGAGCCGGGCAGCGACTGCGCTTTGCCGCCCACGAACTTGCCCTTTCGGGGGCCCACCATGAGCGCTCCTACCAGTGCCGCAATGCCTCCTACCGCGTGAACCACGCCGGAACCGGCAAAGTCCGCCGCGCCCAGCTCACCGAGCCAGCCGCCGCCCCACTGCCAGTGGCCGTAGACGGGGTAGACGATCGCGCTGATCAAGAAGCTGTACGCCATGTAGGAGTTGAGCTTGGTGCGCTCGGCCATGGCACCGGAGACGATGGTAGCGGCGGTGGCGGCAAAGACCACCTGGAACATGAACGTCTGCATGGTGCCGACATCGTTGGCTTCACCGGTCAAGAAGAACCCGGACCATCCGATGAGGGCGTTGCCGTCTTCGAGCCCTGAGCCGCCCGACCCGCCGAACATCAGCGCAAACCCAAAGGCCCAGTAGGCCAGCCCGCACATGCAAAAGTCCATGAGGTTCTTCATGAACACAGAGCCGGAGTTGCGAGCTCGGGTCGATCCGGCTTCCAGCAGGGAGAAGCCCACCTGCATGAAAAAGACCAAAAATGCTGCCATTAGCACCCAGATGTAGTCTGCCGCCACGGCCGCAGCGGTGCCCGGGTCGGACTCGACATCGATGGTCGCGGCCCCGGTCGGGTCGGCGGCCAGTGCCGAACCGGCCCAGAAAACGAGAATGGCGCCCATTAGCGACAGGGCCACCCAGAAGCGTCTTTGCCGGAACAAGGCCTTGAGAAGCGGTGTATTCACTGGCGGTCCTCCCTCCTCGGGGTGATTGCGACCTCGGGGGCTCGAGTACGTGGTCAGTCGCAAGCGGTCTATTGCTAAGAGGGATGTTGCCAGCGCCAGATTGCTTCGCAGTTACATAACTGTCTAAGTTTTGTTACCAGAAGGTTGCGGTTGGGTTATGGGCCCATGGCGATGGATGCCGGGCTTGGAAGTTAAACCCTTCAAAATGCTAGTTATGAAAGATCGGCTGCGATAGACATAGGCAGCGGCTGCGAGGCCAGAAACGGAGGTTGGGGCGATGGACTCAGAGGTGGAGGAGCATGACCTGCCCGGCATAGGTCGCAGCTTCAGGGTGCTCAGCGACTCGGGTGAAGAGTTAACGGTGGTGGTTCACAACTCCGGCCGACGTGATTTGTACATCTTGCCGGAAGGCGAGGAGGAGCCGACCACTTTGACCTTGACCGACCGGCAGGCGCGGACGATCGGCGCGCTGTTGAGCGGAGAGCGCTCGGCTCCGCCCGCCTTGACCGAGGTGAAACGGATCGTCGATGACATGGTCTTGGATTGGGCGGAGCTGACCCCAGGCTCGCCGGCGACCGGACAATCGCTGCAAGATCTTCGGGTACAGGGAACGATCGGCGGCATGACTCTGTTGTGCTTGGTCAGAGGCAGCAACGCGCTGCACGATCCGAGCGAGACCGAGCCTCTAAAGGCGGGAGACCGCTTGGTGGTCGCAGGCCGCCGGGAAAACATGGCGCTGTTCCGCAAGGTGGTAGTAGGGGAGCACTCAGTTAGTGGGCGATGAGCTAATAGCTCTGGGGGGCGCCTTCCTGGCGGCCGGGCTGCTCGCCCGCGTCGGCCGGCGAGTGGGGCTGCCGACCATCCCGTTCTTTATCGCGGCGGGAATCATCACAGGTCCTTTTACGCCCGGGCTCGTGTTGATCGAGCAGCCTGCCGACCTGAGCCTGTTTGCCGCGGTAGGGCTGGTCCTGTTGCTGTTCCACCTGGGGTTGGAGTTCTCCTTGAGAGACCTCACCTCGGGAGGTCGCCGCCTGGCGTTTGCCGGCGGTTTGTACATCTTCTTGAATGTCGGCGGCGGTTTTGCTTTAGGGATGAGCTTGGGTTGGGGCTTTAGCGAGGCCCTGATCATCGCAGGAGCCGTAGGGATCTCGTCCTCTGCCATAGCAACCAAGTTGCTGGTTGAGCTCAAGCGGCTCGCCAACCCGGAGACCGGTTTAATTCTGGGCATCATTGTGGTCGAGGACATGTTCCTAGCCCTCTACCTGGCGTTGTTACAGCCTATTTTGGGCGGGAGTGAGGGACTGGTCGACGCTGCCCTGCACGTGGGCCGGGCGTTCGCGTTCTTGCTGGCGCTTTTTGCTGTGGCGCGCTACGGGGCAACCTGGGTGGCCCGTTTCGTCAACTCCAATGACGACGAGCTGTTGACGGTCCTATTCGTCGGTTTGGCCGTGTTTGTAGCCGGAATGGCGGAGGAGATCGGGGTCTCGGATGCCATAGGGGCTTTCATGGTGGGCATGATCCTGGGGGAAACTGTTCTCAAGCCCAGGATCGAGCGCTTGGTGCTGCCTCTTCGCGACGCATTTGCCGCGGTGTTCTTCTTTGTATTCGGCCTTACGATCGACCCTGCCCAGATACGAGCCGTCGCGCTGCCCGTCGTCGCGGCCGTGACGTTGTCGATCGTGCTGAACCTGCTCGCCGGAACGGCAGCCGCCATGATGAACGGGTTGGGAAGGCGTCCCGCAGCCAACATCGGTTCCACGGTGTTGGGCCGCGGTGAGTTCTCGCTCATTTTGGCGACCCTGGCGTTGAGCGCGGGGCTGGACGCCCGTATAGGGCCGTTTGTCGGCATGTACGTACTGGCGCTTGCGGTTATAGGACCGCTGCTCGCTTCGCGGTCCTCGTGGTTGGCCGCATGGCTGCCGAAACGGTTGTTCAAGTCTGCCATCAAAGGCCGGACCTTTACGCAGCCGGACAGTTCGCTGCGGCAAAGCCTCAGGAAGCCTGTTGAATCCGACCAAGACTCCAGTACCAGCACCGTTTCGCACTTTATGCGTGAAAGGACTCATTTGCTGGCGCAGGCGTATCGGCGCTTACGGGAGTCGTCGCCCGGCCGGCTGTTCACTCCGGTCGGGCTCCTACTTGGAGTTGTAGTCTACGGACTGCTTGGTTACACGTTGATCGGTCTCAGCTTTACCGACGCCCTAGCGCTGACCTGGTCGGACCTGACGCCGGTGGATGCCGGGCCGGTGCCCGACGTCCTGGTTCCCCGGTTCTTTCGGTTGAGCGTGTCCACCTTGGGTTTACTGGCTTTGCTGGCGATCATCTTGACCGCGTTGAGCATTGCCAATGAAGGCGGCTTTGCCTTTTGGTCTAGGAGGCGGCGAATGGAGGAAAAGATCGAGCGGCTCGAAGACCACTGTGTCATCTGCGCCTACGGACGGGTAGGGCAGGCGACTGCCCGGGAACTCGAGGTGGAGGGCGTCCCGTTCGTGGTCATCGACACGAAAGAGAACCTCGAGGCGCTTATGCGCAAGGACGGCATCCTGTACATCATCGGCGATCCGACTTCGGAGGAGGTGCTGCGCCGGGCCCGACTGGACCGGGCCCGGGGGATAGTTTGCGCTGTGGACTCCGATGCCACCAACGTATACGTAACGCTGACCGCCCGGTCGCTTAACCCGGACATCTACATCGTGGCCCGGGCCAGCGGGGGGGACAGCCCCGAGCGACTGTATAGGGCGGGAGCCAACCGGGTCATATCCCCGTACATGGCCAGCGGCCGCCAGATGGCGTTTTTGGTGATGAGGCCCCGGGTGGTCGACTCCATCGAGGTGCTCGGCCGGCGATTGGAGGAGCTGGAGATCGAGGAGGGTTCCCCCTTAATCGGGCTTACGATCGAGGAGGCGTGCCACGAAGCCACGCCGCTGCTGGTGCACCGCGCCGATGGTACGACGGTCACCAACCCGTCACCCGACGTGCTGGTTCAAGGAGGTGACCGCATACTTGCCTGGGGCGAGGCGGCCGATCTGCGCGATGTGGAGAGTCCCACCTGAAGCGCGCCGAGTGCACCGTGGCCGGCGCGTCGCCCTACTGGCGCGATGGAGCACTAGTACCCTGGCCACCAACCTTCGGGGCGTTTGGCGGCGTGAGCCACTCCCTGGCTGCGTTCTCTCTCGCACCCGTAGGTCAGGGCTATGGGCGCTCGCTGCGGCCTTGCCAGGAAGCGCCTCGCGCGCCCCAAACCTCGCAAAAGTTAGTGGCCA
>JBBDRQ010000046.1:0-5831 GCA_040905365.1 Actinomycetota bacterium | reverse complement strand
TTCCTCCGGGGGAGGTCCGGCCTGGCCCGGTTTTGAGGAACCGCTTCGTTTAGGCTTTGCTCACCCATACAAGGAGGGCGGATGACTGCAGAGCGGGTGTACCTGTGGGAGCAGACCGGGGGCCGCTCCGACGAGGAGATCATGGAGCTGGTCAATATCCTGGGCCGGCCGGAAGGCTTCCTCGAGATCATCATGGCCATCCTGCCGCAGGAGCTGGACCCCGACGAAGCCAAGGACTGCGTGATCGGCTTTGAGATCGCCGCCGGCGAGCGCATCCACAGTTTTCGAGTTGAGGTGGCCGGCGACCAGGTGTATGTGCAGAGGGGCAACCCCGCGGGCGCCGATGCCGTCATCGCCGTATCCCTGCCCAACTTCGTCAGGCTGATCAACGAGGAGCTCGGGGGCGTCAAAGCCTTCATGCAGGGCAAGCTGTGGGTCAAGGGCGACCCGACCTTCGCCTACTCGATTCCCCGGATGTTCCCGTTCCGGGAAAGGCAGGCCGTTTCGTGAGTTCCGAATCCGGGCGCCCACCGAGCGCTTCCACCGAGCGCCCCTCCCGCTCCGGCCCTGCCTACGCCCGGGGCTTTCAATCCCTGGAGGACGAGGTCGAGTTGGACCAGGCGCCGGTCTCGGGCAGCATCCCCACCTGGCTCTCCGGCACACTGGTGCGAACCGGACCCGCCAAGTTCGAGGTCGGCCAGCAAAAGTACAACCACTGGTTCGACGGTCTGGGCATGCTGCACCGCTTTTCACTCAGCGGGGGGCAGGTCTCCTACGGCAACAAGTTCATCCAAAGTCGCGCGTACCTGCACGCCATGGAAAACGACCAGATCTCCTTCCGGGAGTTCGCCACCGACCCCGACCCCAAGCTGTTTCACCACGTGTCGCAGGGGTACGAGCCGCACGGTACCGACAACGCCATAGTCAACGTGGTGAGAATCAAGGATAAGATCCTGGCCACTACCCAGATGCCGCTGCCGATCGAGATCGACGCCGAGACTCTGCGCACCAAGGGCACCTTCGACTTTCACGACGACCTGCCCGACGGGTTCACCACCCCCCATCCGCACGTCGACGGTGACTACCTGTACAACTTCACCATCAGCCTGGACCCGCCGGTGAGTCACAACCTCTACCGGTTTGACGGTACCAAGCGCGAGCTGTTGACCACGATCCCGAGCGAAGCACCGGCGTTTGTGAACAGCTTTGCCATCACGGACAGCTACGTGATCTTGGTGGAGCAGCCCTACCGGCTTGACTACATGGCCCTGATCGCCGGCGGCAAGGCGTTTGCCAACTGCTTCGACTGGCACCCGGAGCAGCCGTGCACGTTCTGGGTTATCGCCAAGTCCGACGGTGAGGTACTGCGCAAGTTCGAGACCGACGCCTTCTTTTTCCTGCACCATATCAACGCGTATCAGGACGACGACGGTCTGGTGCTGGACATCGTCACCTACCGGGACCCGAAGATCATCCAGGCCCTGTATCTGGACAATCTGCTGTCGGGGGGGTCGATCCCCGTGCCGCAGCCCCGGCGTTTCCGGTTGAACTGGGCGGACGGTGAGGTGACCTCCGAGCCCTTGCGCGACGCCTTTTTGGAGCTGCCGCGTATCAACTACGAGCGGTGCAACGGCCGTCCTTACCGGTACTTCTACGGTTTCGGCGGGTACGGGTCGCTGCTGGGCGGCGAGGAGCTGACCTTTGACTACGCCAACTCACTGGTCAAGGTCGACACCTCGGGCGGCCCCACCGCGATTTGGCAGCAGTTGGCCTGTTTCCCTGGAGAGCCGGTCTTTGTGCCCGGGCCGGATTCGCAGACCGAGGATGACGGCGTGCTGCTGTCGGTGGTGCTGGACTCCGACGCCGATCGGTCGTTTTTGCTGGTCCTCGATGCCCGCACCATGGGCGAGCTCGGCCGGGCCGGTCTTCCGCATCACGTGCCGTTTAGCTTGGGCGGCAATTTCTTCACCGACCGGCAGCTCGAGGAGCGCGCGGACCCGGCGCCGGCGACTCAGTCGGCGCAGGACTTCTTCGCCGGGGTGCAGCAGTACCTGGAGGGTGATCGGGATACCGAGTCGATCGCCAAGTGGTTCAAGCTGCCGGGGGCGGACTAAGTATATTTGCCAAAAATTAAGGCAGGAGCCGACGCGGTTCGTCGCCCTTTCGCTTAAGCTTTTATTGCGACTGCACAATTATTTACTTAATGGTTGGGAATGCGTGCCGTTATATAGGTGCACGAATTTCCGACTGTTGGGGGTGGCCGATGATGGGTTGCGTTGGTAGGTCGGGGCGATGAACCAAGCCGCCGACGACTCCGGGGCCGACCGGTGGATGCTGGTCGGGCAGTCCGGCAACCCGGATGCGTGGATTGCGGGAACCGAGGCGGCCGGCCAGGTGGCCGGGCCTGACGTGAAACTCCTGTTGCTGTTTTGTTCCGAGTCCTACGATCTCGAACAGCTGCTGGCTGCGGTCAACCAGGCAGCGGGCGGGGCTGCGCTGATCGGCTGCTCCACTTCGGGTGAGATCGCAACCAACGGTCCTTCTGAGTCGAGCGTGGTGCTGACCGCGTTCGGAGGCAGCGGGTTCAACGTCGGTGTGTCCTGCGCCGTCAACGCATCCGAGAATCTACGTAGTGCCGGGGCGTTAGCAGCCGGCGCTATCGATGACGCCGGCGACATGAACCACAAGATCCTGCTCATCCTCTCCGACGGTCTGGCCGGCGACCAGCAGGAGATCGTACGCGGGGCCTACAGCGTAGTCGGTGCAACGGTTCCGTTAGTGGGGGGGTGCGCGGGCGACGATCTCAAGATGCGGGCCACTTATCAGTTTTTCGGCGATCAGGTGCTTACCAACGCGGTGGTCGCGGCCGCGGTCGGCTCGGACTCGCCGTTCGGTATCGGGGTGCGGCACGGCTGGCGAACCGTCGGTGATCCCATGGTAGTGACCAGCAGCAACGGACGGGAGGCGCTTACTCTCGACGACACGCCGGCCCTCGACGCCTATATCGACCGCCTGAAGGCTCCGCCGCAGGCCCGGACCGACCCCGATGAGTTCATCCGGTTTGCCATGACCCATCCTTTGGGTCTGAGCGGCCGTACCACCGAGCCTCACGCTCGCTACGTCGCCGAGGCGGACTTTGACCGGCGGGCATTGATCTGCATCGCCGAGGTTCCCGAAGGCACGCTTGCCTGGATCATGGAGGGTGATGACGCCTCCGTGCTCGAGGCCACCGATACCGCCTGCACCCAGGCGCTTACCGCGCTGGGGGACCGGCAGCCGGTGGGAGTGCTGGCTTTCGACTGCATAGCCCGCCGGGGGGTGCTGGGTGAAGCCGGCATCAAAAATGAGATCGATCGGATAGGAGCCCTGTGTAAGGGCGTCCCGATTGCCGGCTTCTACACCTATGGGGAGATTGCCCGCACCAACGGTATCGGCGGTTTTCACAACCAGACCCTGGTCGTACTGGCCGTGAGTTGACGCAGCCGACGAAGCTCGGAGAATGGGCGACCCACGAGCTGGCCGAGTACCTGTCGATCCTCTCGCGCTGCCCGGATGTCGACACCGCCGTTCAGGTAGCTATCGAGCGTGCCGCCGAAGCGCTGGAGGCCGGAATCGGTTTCATCGTGCTGGACGGGGCCGTGGCCGCGTCGGTGGGTTTTGCCCGCGGCGAGGATCCGAGCCGCGCTTTGATCGACCGCTCGGGGTCGGGCAGCCGGCAGGTGCCGATCGAGGGCCTGGGGGAGTGCTGGATGACGGCCGCTCCGCTTCAAGGCGGGTCCGGCAGCATGGTACTGGCCCGCACCCATGCACGGGAGTTTGATCCCGAAGAGCGAGGTCTGCTGCTCGCCATGGCCAAGGTCGTGGTCCTGGTGACCGATATGTTGCGCAGTGCCGCCGAGCTGGAGGAAAGCCGGCGGCACACCCAGGAGATCCTGGATTCGGCGTCCGGTGCCTTTGTCTCCATGGACCACAGCGGTGTGGTCAAAGACTGGAATCGCAGCGCCGAAGTCATATTCGGCTGGAGCCGAATAAAGGCCGTGGGCCGGGACCTGGCCGAGTTGATCGTCCCCGCCGAGGGCCGGGAACAGTATCTGGAGCTGTTGTCCACCCTGCGCTCTGCCGAGGCTGCCGTGGACGTCGGCGAGCGCCTGGAGTTCACCGCCACCGACTCCGCCGGCCGGCGCTTCCCGGTCGAGATGACCATCTGGAAGGTGGACGACGGCCCGGGCACCACGTTCAGCGCCTTCGTGCACGACATCACCCAAGACCAACAGGTGGCGCTTCGCCAGGCACAGCTGGCCGGAATAGTCAGCGCTTCCGACAGCATGATCACAAGCTGCGACCTGCAGGGAGTGATAACGACGTGGAACCCGGCAGCCGAGCGGCTGCTGGGGTACAAATCCGAAGAGATGCTGGGCCGGTCGTTTGGGATATTGGTGCCTGCGCAGGTCGAAGAAGAGGTCTGGGGCCGCTTTCAACAGTTGATCCAAGGCCAGCCGCTGCGCCAGTACGAGACCAAACTGTTGCGCAAGGACGGCAGCACCGTGGAGGTTTCGGTCACCGGTTTTGATCTCACCGACGCCGCTGGCCGCATGGTGGGGGTGTCGGCGATCGTCGACGACATTACCGAACGAAAGCTCGCCGAGGCCGAGCTGAAGCGGATGCGCGACCAGGCTCTGGAAGCGTCCCGGCTCAAGTCGAGCTTTCTGGCCAATATGAGCCACGAGATCCGTACCCCGATGAACGGCGTGTTAGGCATGACCGAGCTGCTGCTGGACACGGACCTGGACGCAACCCAGCGAACCTTTGCTCAAACGATCCAGGGATCGGCCGAATCCCTTCTGGGTATCATCAGCGACATCTTGGATCTGTCCAAGATCGAGGCCGGCCGTCTGGAGGTCGAACGCAGCCGGTTCGACCTTTGGGACCTGGTGGCCGACGTGGCGGAGATGCTGGCGGTTCCGGCTGCGGCTAAGGGCTTGGAGGTCGTGGTCGACATCGACGAGGCGGTCCCGGCGGCGGTGGTGGGCGATTCCGGCCGGCTTCGCCAGGTGCTGACCAACCTGGTCGGCAATGCAGTTAAGTTTACCGATTCGGGTGAAATCCAAATCAACGTAGGAGTCGAGGCGGTCCCGGAGGCTTCGGTGCGGTTGCGCTTCGAGGTATGCGATACGGGAGTGGGCATCGCCGAGGACAAAATGTCCTCAATCTTTGAGCCCTTTTCCCAGGGTGACGCCGCCACCACCCGTCGCTACGGCGGCACCGGTTTGGGCCTAACCATCACCCGCCAGCTCGTGGAGCTGATGGGGGGAGCGTGTGAGGTGGAGAGCTGGCGGGGAGTCGGCAGCACTTTCCGGTTCACGGTCGTTTTGGAGCCGGCGCCGCAAAGCCAGCAGCCCGGGTTGCCGGACCTGACGGGAGTCCGCACCTTGATTGTCGATGACAGCATCTCCAGCGCCACTATGCAGCGCCGGACCCTTACGGGATGCGGCTCGGAGGTCGAAACGGCCGAATCCGCCATGGTTGCGATCGGCATGCTGGGGTCCGCGGGCTCCGTGGAGTCCAGGTTCGATCTGGCCCTGATTGACGCCGCGATTACCGGTATAGGCGGGGTTAGCCTGCCGAGGATCTTGTCCATACATCCGGCCACCGCTCAGTGCGCGATGGTTTTGCTCACCATTCCCGGCGGCGCCGAGGTGGACGATCGATCCGGCGGCTGGGTCCACATCCGCAAGCCGATCCGGGTGCGCGGGCTGTTGCAGCAGGTTGGGGTGCTACTGGGCCGGGCCGACCCTTACGAGATGCCCGAGCAAGAGGCGGTCACGGATGAC
>JBBDRQ010000045.1:0-33176 GCA_040905365.1 Actinomycetota bacterium | reverse complement strand
GCCGCCAGTTTAGCACCCCTGCGCCCATCGGGGGTTCATTAGTGGTGCAAGCGGGGGGGCAGTCGGGGGGGCTCACGCCCCCCGACGGTACACTCGATCAATGAAGCAACGTTCTCTTACGCGCGCCTTCAGCCTGATCGCCCACGTGGACCATGGAAAATCCACGCTGGCGGACCGGATCCTGCAGGTGTGCAACGCAGTACCCGAGCGTCTAATGCGCGAGCAGTACCTGGACCGCATGGACCTCGAGCGCGAGCGCGGGATCACCATCAAAGCGCAGGCCATCCGTCTCGAGTACAAGGCTGCCGACGGGGAAACCTACGTGCTCAACCTCATCGACACCCCCGGTCACGTGGACTTCAGCTATGAGGTGTCCCGGGCGCTGGCCGCCTGCGACGGAGTGGTTCTGCTGGTGGACGCTGCGCAGGGAATCGAGGCCCAGACGCTGGCCAATCTCTACCTGTCGATGGAGGCGGAGCTGGAGATCATCCCGGTGCTTAACAAAGTGGACCTGCCTGCCGCGGACCCCGATCGCGTGGCTGAGGAGTTGGAGGCGCTGATCGGCACCCCAGCGGAGGAGCTCCTGCGGGTGTCGGGCAAAACCGGCGAGGGTGTCGAGGCGCTGATCGAGGAGATAATTAGGCGGGTGCCGCCCACCACGGGCGATCCCGACAAGCCCACCCGGGCCTTGATTTTCGACTCGACCTACGACAACTACCGCGGGGTGGTGACCTTTGTCCGGGTCGTCGACGGCTTTTTAACCGCCCGTCAGAAGGTCAAGATGATGGCGACCTCGGCGACGGTTGAGGTCGAGGAGGTGGGCGTTTTTGCCCCGGAAATGCAGCCGGTGGACCGGCTGGAGGCCGGCGATGTCGGCTACCTCATCCCGGGCGTCAAGAACGTTCGGGAGGCCAAGGTCGGCGACACGGTTACCGACGCCGCCAACCCCGCCGAGCAGCCCTTGCCCGGTTACCGGGACCCCAAACCCATGGTGTGGGCCGGGCTCTACACCACTAACTCGGATCAGTATCCGCACCTGCGAGACGCCTTGGAGAAGTTACAGCTCAACGACGCAGCCCTGGTGTTCGAGCCCGAGACCTCACCGGCGCTGGGCTTCGGGTTCCGCTGCGGCTTTTTGGGTCTGTTGCATATGGATATTGTCCGGGAGCGCCTCGAAAGGGAGTGGGACCTGGATTTGCTGGTGACCATGCCCAGCGTGGCTTACGAGGTCCTGATGAACTCGGGCGAGACGATTTGGGTGCACTCGCCGGCGCAGATGCCCAGTCCCGGCGACTACGAGGAGATCCGTGAGCCCGTCGCCTCGACGATGATCATCTCCCCGACCGAATTCATCGGTCCGATCATGGAGCTGTGCCAGTCGCGCAGGGGCGAGCTGAAGAGCCTCACGCACCTGTCCGCTCTGTCGGTAGAGATTCGTTACCAGCTGCCCCTGGCCGAGATGATGGTGGACTTTTTCGACCAGCTCAAAAGCCGCACGCGCGGGTATGCCTCCTTCGACTACGAGCCGCAAGGTTACGCCCCGGATAACCTCGTCAAGGTGGACATCATGCTGCACGGGCACCCGGTCGACGCCTTTAGTGCCATAGTCCACAGGGACAACGCCTACTACTACGGCCGCAAGATGACCGAAAAGCTCCGGGAGCTGATTCCGAGGCAGCAGTTCGACATAGCCGTCCAAGCTTCGATCGGGTCTAGGATAATCGCCCGTGAGACAATCAAAGCACAGCGCAAAGACGTGATTGCCAAGTGTTACGGAGGAGACGTTACGCGCAAGCGCAAGCTCCTCGAAAGGCAAAAGGCGGGCAAGGCCCGGATGAAAAACGTCGGTTCGGTCGAGGTCCCGCAGGAGGCTTTCATGGCGGCGCTGAAGATCAATGAAGGCAAATAGCGGATACGGCTAGAGTCTGCAACGAGCGAGGACGCGGCTAACGCAACGAAGGTGAACCGATGGCGCTAACTTATCCGTCCATGCCCACCTCGGGGGGCAGGGCGCTGGAACGACGCAAGGCGGCGGTGCTGCGCGCTACGGTGCGGGAGTACGTAAAGACCGGCCAGCCGGTAGCGTCGAAGACTTTGGCCCAGCGCTATGGGGTGCAGGCCTCGGCGGCAACCATCCGCAACGACATGAGCGTCCTGGAAGAGTTGGGCTACATCGTGCAGCCTCACACCTCGGCCGGTCGGGTTCCCACCGACCTGGGCTACCGCTGGTTCGTCGACAACTGGCCCGGGCCGGCGTGGCCGGCGATCCCCGAGGAGGATCGCCGCGCGATTGACGGCATCTTGGATCGGGAGTTCAAGGGCCTGGACACAATGCTGGACTCCACCTCGCACGTATTGTCGGAGCTGACCGAGTCCGCCGCTATCGCGTTTGCTCCTCCGTTGGGACGGAACCTGCTGCGCCGGCTGGAGCTGATCGCCCGGGACGTCCGCCGGGCCACCTTGTTGCTGATCGCCAACAACGGCGAGGTCGAACAGGGTGTAGTCGAGTTCGGCCGGGACCGGACCGAGGAGGAGATGTCGGATATCGCGTTGCAGCTCAACCGCCGGCTCTCGGATGTCGAGTTCGAGGATCTGGCGTCGACGATCAAGCTTGCCGAGGATGCGGATGCCGACAGCCGGCGAGTCGCAGACGAGATCGACTCGATCATGGCGGTGCGAGCCGGGCAGCGGATCTTTCGGGGCGGCACCGCCAACATTTTGTCCAGGGACCACTTCGCCGATATCGAGACGGTACAGGAGATCGTCAACGCTTTGGAGCATCCGCTGGTGCTGTCCGGGTTGATGACAGCCGTCAAGGAGTCGACTACGGTGTTGGTTTTTATCGGACAGGAAGTCCCCATCGAGCAGATGCGAGCGTGTGCAGTTATCTTTGCACCGTACGGCGCAGGGAATGACCGTCACGGTAGCGTGGGCGTAATTGGCCCTACGCGGATGGACTATCCGCACACAATTGCCGCCGTCGAGGCGGTGGCCAGACGTCTGAGCCGTCTGCTCGAGTCTGCCGAATAGACCGCTAATAGACCAAAGGAAGTTCGTACTCAATGCCAAGGGATTACTACGAAGTCCTGGGAGTCGAGAAGGGCGCCTCGGATAACGATTTGAAGAAGGCGTACCGCCGGCTGGCCCGGCAGTACCATCCCGACGCCAATCCCGACGACCCCGACGCCGAAAGCAAGTTTAAGGAGTTGGGCGAGGCCTACGCGGTGCTGTCCGACCCCAACCGCCGCAGCAACTACGACCGTTTTGGCCACTCGGGCCCGTCCGCGGGCAGCGCCGCCGGGTTCGATCCATTCGATATCTTCGCATCGTTTTTCGGCGGCGACCCATTTGGTTTTGGACGGCGCGGCGGCCCTCAGCGTGGGCGCGACCTGGCGATCGCGGTCGAGATTTCGCTCATGGATGTCCTCAACGGTTGCGAGAAGAGCTTCCCGGTACGTTCCTTGCGCAAGTGCCAGACCTGTGACGGCTCGGGAGCCGAGCCCGGTACGGACGCAACCACGTGCCTGCGGTGCGCCGGGGCAGGGCAGGTCCAGGTGGTGCAGCGCAGCTTCTTCGGCAATGTGATGACCGCGTCCGTGTGTCCGGACTGCCGGGGCTACGGCGACAAGATCACCTCCCCGTGCTCGAAGTGCCGCGGTGAGGGCCGGCTTGAGCGCGAGGAACAGGTAACGGTCGAGGTGCCTCCGGGCGTAGAGGACGGCATGCAGTTAAAGGTGGAGGGACAGGGCGAGGCCGGTCCCCGGGACGCTCCTGCGGGCGACCTGTATGTTCAGCTGCGGGTCAAATCCATGCGGGGCATCGAGCGCGAGGGCGCCGACGTGAAGGTGGTGGCCGAGGTGCCAGTTTCGCAGGCGGTGCTTGGATCCACGCTCAAAGTGGAGTCGTTCGACGGCGCCGCGGAGGTGGATCTGCCCCCCGGGACGCAGCCCGGCGAGATTATCAAGATCAAAGGCGCCGGTTTGGCGAAGTTGGGCAAACCGGGCCGGGGGGACCTGTTGGTGAAGGTGGACGTCAAGGTTCCGACCGGGTTGTCGCAGGAGGAGGACGAGGCGATACGCAAGTTCGCCGCGCTGCGGGGAGAGGACGTGGCCGAGTCTCAAGGTTTCATGGGCAAGATCCGGCACGCCTTCAAGGGTTGAGCTCCGAGCACCTTCCGTACTTCTTCACCGACCCCGAACTGATCACCGAAGAGCGGGTGCAGATCCCAAGCGCCGAAGCGCGCCATTTGAGTGTTCGGCGGGCGGTCCCCGGGGATCGAATCCGTGTGGGCGACGGGTCGGGCACGGTCGTCGAGGCCCGGCTCGAGCAGATCAGTGCCGAAGGTGCTTCGGCACAGGTCATCAGCCGCAGTTTCGAGCCGCCCGCGGCCACGACGCTGACGGTCTTTCAGGGGCTGGCCAAGTCCGGCAAAGTCGACTGGGTGGTCGAGAAGCTGGTCGAGTTGGGCGTGGACGACGTAGTGGTGTTCTCGGCCGGCCGCAGCGTTCCGGTCTGGGACGAGGCCAAGCGTGAGCGCATGTTAGACCGCTGGCGCCGGGTGGCGGCGGCCGCTTCCAAGCAATCGCATCGCCCGAGGCTGCCGTCGGTGCGAGGCCTGCTGAGCAGCACGCAAGCGGTGGACGAGGCGGCAAAGCTGCCGTTGGTGCTGGTGGGCGACCCCGACGCTTCGCGAAATCTCAGGAAAGTGCTGGCCGGGCCGCAGCCGGCACAGGTAGGAGTCGTGGTGGGTCCGGAGGGGGGTCTGGACACCTCCGAGCTCGAGCGGTTTTGTCGAGTCGGTGCCCTGCCGGTCGGGCTGGGTCCACAAGTGCTGCGCACCGAGACGGCGGCTCTGGCGATTTGCTCGGTCCTGCTGTTCCAGTTGGGGCGCCTGGGTTAACCGGGCGCGAGCCAGAAGTGACGAACGTGGCGGGTAGAGTAGCCAGACTGCCTGCGGGTCACATAGGGTGGCAACCGATCGTTATACTTTCACCGATTGTGACCGAGAGGAATGCGGGGAAACGCGGGGGGCACTGATGACTTACGCAGAGTTGGTGGGCGAGCGGCTTAGAAACATCAGGCTGCAGAAGGGCTTGTCGCTGCACGACGTGCAGAGCGCTTCGAATATGGAGTTCAAGGCGTCTGTGCTGGGCGCCTACGAGAGGGGCGAGCGAAGCATCTCGGTGCCGCGCCTGGAGCGGCTGGCCCGCCTCTACCAGGTCCCGGTGGACCACCTGCTGCCGCGGGTCGATACCCAGCCCGCCGCGGCAAAGTCGGCGGATATGAGCCTGGATAAGGTCCGGATCGACCTCAGGCGCCTGGAGAGTAACGACGACCCCCAGAGTGCGGTCCTGCAGCGCTATCTAAACCTGGTGCAGATCAAACGCAACGACTTCAACGGCAAGGTGTTGACCATCCGTACCGACGATCTCAGGGTCCTGGCCAGCGTCCTGGATCTGGGACTGGACGCTCTTTCCGGTCGACTGGACGAGCTGGGAGTGAGAGCGAGGGAATAGCGGCCCCCTGGGCAGGCCCCAGGGGGCAGCCGTCGGCGGTGCATGCCGCACCCTGGCTATGCCAAGGTCGGTTTAGCGCTACTCTTGCAGGCAAGATGGACGAACATGGGGCACTTTGGCTCCGCGGATGTTTTGAACCCGTGAAGGGGGATATCGACTAGGTAGTGCAGGAAAGAACTCAGGTAAAAATCATCGTTCCGGGCGACCGGGAGATGGTTTCCCTTTTTGGTACATCCGATGAGTTGCTGAAGGTGGTCGAGCAGGCCTTCGATTCCACCATCGTGGTCCGAGGCAACGAGATCAGTATTTCGGGTGAACCGGACGAGGCCGAGATGGTGGCCCGGCTGTTCGAGGAGCTCATCGAGCTGCTCGGTCAGGGCAACCTGTTGACCCCCGATACGGTGAGCCGGTCGATCGAGATGGTGCGCTCCGGCCGGCACCGGCCCTCCCAGATTCTCTCCGATGCGGTGCTGTCCACCCCTACGCGCTCGATTAGGCCCAAAACCGTCGGGCAAAAGCGCTACGTCGACGCGATCAGGTTAAACACCATCGTGTTCGGCATAGGACCCGCCGGCACCGGAAAGACCTATCTAGCCGTAGCTATGGCCATCCATGCTCTAAAAACCAAGCAGGTACAAAGGATCATTCTCACGCGCCCGGCGGTGGAGGCCGGCGAGCGACTGGGCTTTTTGCCCGGGGACATCGCGGCGAAGGTGGATCCGTATCTTAAGCCTCTGTACGACGCCCTCTACGAGATGATGGAGCCCGACTCCTACGAGAAGGCGATCGAGCGGGGAGCGGTCGAGGTGGCTCCGCTGGCATTTATGCGCGGCCGGACGCTAAACGATTCATTCATCATCTTGGACGAGGCTCAGAACACCACCGCCGAGCAGATGAAGATGTTTCTCACCCGGCTGGGGTTCGGATCCCGCGCGGTGGTGACGGGCGACGTAACTCAGATCGACCTGGCCCGCGGCCAGGTCTCCGGCCTTACTCTGGTGCAGGAGATCCTGGCCGGCATCAAAGAGGTGTCGTTTTGCTATCTGGACGCCAACGATGTGGTCCGCCACCGGCTGGTCCAGCAGATCGTTGAGGCATACCGGCTCTACACCGAAGGTATCGACGAGGAGCTGAGCTGATGGGCCGGCGCGGCACCTCCGCCGCAGGGGAACCTCCAAGTACCAGGGCCACCCCGGTGGTGGTACAGGTAATCGACTCTCAGTCGGTAGCGGTGGACGCCGCGCGGATTCGTTCGGTAGCTGCAAGGGCCGCGCAGGCGGAGGGGGCCTGGGGCGAGATCTCGGTCAGCCTGGTCGAGCCAGACCGCATCGCCGAGCTCAACGCCCGGTACATGGGCAAGTCCGGGCCCACCGACGTGCTGGCCTTCCCCATAGACGGCAAGGCGGATGCCGAGTTCTCCTCGACGGCGCCGGCGCCGATGATCGGTGACCTGGTGGTGTGCCCGGAGATGGCGGCAAATCAAGCGCCCGGTGACGTGGACGCCGAGCTGGATCTGCTGGTTACCCACGGCGTGCTTCACTTGCTCGGCTACGATCACGACACTGAGGCGGCGGCGGAGATTATGCGGCAACGGGAGTTCGATCTCATCGGCCGATCCGGGGCACAGGCGTGAGCGCAACCCAGACTCAGCTGCTTTTGGCGGCCCTGGCCGTCCCGCTGGCCTTCTTCTGCTCGGTGTGGGTCAACGCCATCACGAGGGCCTCTGCCGCTCGTGCGGAGCAGATCAGCTCAACCCATCCCCGGCAGGGCGAGCTGCTGGTGAAGATCACCGGGGACGCCCCGGTCTTTTTGACCAGCCTGCTGCTGGTGATGCTGGTGTTTCGGGTCTCGGCCACCGTGCTGGTCACCGCGGTGATCCTGCGGCAGGGCTGGCCGGCCGCGGAGGTCATAGCCATCGCCCTGGTGACCCTGGTGCTGTTCGAACTGATAGAGCTGGCGCCTCGAACCTGGGTATTGGAGAGGCTGGATCAGGTTCTGGTGGCCTCGGCCCGTCCCGTCTATCTGATCGGCAAGGTTCTGGGGCCGGTGGCGACCGTGCTGGTCAAGATGAACAAGCTGTTCTTGTTGTTGCTGCCGGGCCGGGGGCTGCCCAAAGGCCCGCTGCTGAGCGAAGAGGAGATCAAGTCGATCGTCGATGTGGCCCAGTCCGAGGAGGTGATCGAGGCCGACGAGCGCGAGATGATCCACTCGATCTTCGAGTTCACCGACACGGTGGTTCGGGAGGTTATGGTGCCTCGTCCCGACATGGTCTGCGTGGATAGAACCGCGGGCCTGCAGGAGGTGCTGGATCTGACCTTGAGCAGCGGCTTCTCGCGCATACCGGTGATCAACCAGACCATCGACGACGTGGTCGGGATCGTCTACCAAAAGGATGTGATCAAGCGCTTGCGCAACCCGGACGCCGCCCGGGAGACCAAGGCCGGGGACATCAAGCGGGAGGCGACTTTTGTTCCCGAGCCCAAACGAGTGTCGGAGCTGCTGAGGGAGATGCAGCATGCCAAAACGCACATGGTCATCGTTGTGGACGAGTACGGCGGAGTGGCCGGGCTGGCGACGATGGAGGATCTGCTGGAGGAGATCGTCGGCGAGATATCCGACGAGTACGACCGCGAGGATCCGGCGATGGTGGTGGTCGACGATCGGACGATCAAGGTGTCGGCCCGCATGAGCATCGGCGAGTTAAACGAACTGCTGGGCTCGGACCTGCCTCGCACTGAGTGGGATTCGGTCGGTGGGCTGGTGGGCGGCATCCTCGGCCGGCTACCCGAGTCCGGTGATGTGGTCTGCCACGACGATATCGAGTTCGAAGTTGGCCAGATGAAGGGGCGGCGGATCTCTTACGTGCTGGTGAGGGCCTCGCTGCCGGCGCAGACTTTGGCGAAAGAGGAGAAGAAGTAGGGCACGCGGGCGGCGCTTCAGTCGATAAACTGGATGTAGATGCAGCCGGGTGCGTTGGTTCCAAAGCCAGCTTCAGAGCGGGAGTGTGCTTAATGCCGCAGGGTTCTATCAAGGAATACCACGTCAACGAGAAGGTCGGGACTATCGTCAGCGACGACGACTCCACCGAGTGGGAAATAGATCCGATCGCAATGGAGACCGGTATGTTCCGTTTTTTCCGGGTCGGACAACGGGTGACCTTCGACGAGGTGGTAGAGCGGGGAGTCAAGCGTCCGCGCAACCTTCGCATCGGGGTCAAGGGCGACACGATCTAGGCCGGGTTCACCGCTGCAGGAAATCCCCGGTTAGTCGCAGGCGCGTGCCTATAGTTGCCGGACATGCTCTACAAGGATGAAGCGCTGGTTTTGCGCACTATGCGCTTGGGCGAGGCCGACCGGATCGTTACCCTGGTCGGCAAGGAAAATGGCCGGATCCGCGCGGTAGTAAAGGGAGTGCGCCGCACCAAGAGCCGCTTCGGGGCCCGCCTGGAGCCGTTTACCCACCTGTCGCTTGTGCTGTGGCGAGGCAAGTCCGACCTGGACACCGTCACCCAAGCTGAAGTCCTGCATACCTACCGGCCGGTTCGGGAGGACCTGGACCGGTACTCGCTGGGTGCGGTAATGCTCGAGGCCTGCGACCGGGTCATTCAGGAGCGGGAGCGGTCCGGCCCTCTGCTCGATGTTCTGGTGCACTCGCTGGACCGGCTGTCGGCCGACGCCTCGCCTCTGGTGCTGGCCCAATTTTTGCTCAAACTGACTGCGGTAGCGGGTTTTGCTCCGGCTCTGGGCCACTGTGCCGAGTGCGATGCGGCTGCCTCCTGGTTCTCGCCGGGCCAAGGCGGCTCGGTATGTCCCCGCTGCCGGTCCCTGGACGCCGAGGAGGTGGGGCCCCGCATACTGGAGCTGCTGGGGGACCTTGCGGTCCTTCAGCCGTCCGGTGTCATGCCGGGCGGCCAAGCCTCTACGGGTGAGGTGGCGATGGCGTGCCGCCTGGCTCGTTTTTACGCTGAGTACCACCTGGAGCGGCGCTTGAAATCGGCGGCAGCGGCCGAGGCTCTGGCGCAGCTTTAGGCGGCAAAACCGCAACCGCGCCCGGGGTTGTCCAAGTCTTACGGCAACCCTTGTGCGGCTTGGGCGGTCGTGCAATAGCATTGGCGGGTGACTACACCTACTCTTGAAACTATTGTCGACCTGTCCAAGCGGCGGGGATTTGTCTTTCAGTCCGGCGAGATCTACGGCGGCTTGCGCTCCGGTTGGGACTACGGTCCGTTGGGCGTGGAGCTGAAGGAGAACATCAAGCGCGCCTGGTGGCGGTCGATGGTGCAGATTCGGGACGACATCGTGGGTCTGGACTCAGCGGTGATCCTCAACCCCAGGACCTGGGAGGCCTCCGGACACCTGGAGGTCTTCAGCGACCCGTTGGTGGAGTGCTCGGAGTGCAACCAGCGTCACCGCGCGGACCACATCGGCGACAAGTGCCCCAACTGCGGAAGCGACAAGCTGACCGATCCGCGCAACTTCAACCTGATGTTCAAGACCCACATCGGGCCGGTCGAGGACGAGAAGAACGTCGTGTGGCTGCGCCCGGAGACCGCGCAGGGAATCTTCATCAACTTCACTCAGGTGCAGAGCACCAGCCGCAAGAAGCTGCCGTTCGGCATCGCGCAGGTAGGCAAGTCTTTCCGCAACGAGATCACTCCAGGCAACTTCATTTTCCGTACTCGTGAGTTCGAGCAGATGGAGATGGAGTACTTCGTCAAGCCCGGCACCGACGAGGAGCACCATCAGCAGTGGATCGACCGGCGGCTGCAGTGGTACCTGGATCTGGGGATGCGTAAAGAGAGCGTACAGCTGCGCGAGCACGACCCCGACGAGTTGTCGCACTATTCCAAGCGGACCGTCGACATCGAGTTTCGCTACCCGTGGGGCTGGGGCGAACTGGAGGGCATCGCCAACCGGGGCAACTACGACCTGACTCAGCACCAGAAGTACTCAGGCGAGGACCTGTCCTATTTCGAGGCCGAAACCTCGGAGCGGTACATCCCCTACGTCATCGAGCCGGCGGCCGGCGCTACCCGGGCCCTGCTGGCGTTTTTGATTGACGCGTACAGAACGGAGGAGGCGCCCAACGCCAAGGGCGGCACTGAAACCCGGACCGTGTTAAAACTTCACCACCAACTTGCGCCCATCAAGGCAGCGGTGCTGCCGCTGTCTAAGCATGAAAAGTTGGTTCCAGTGGCCAAACAGGTGGCGCAGTCGCTCCGGGAGAAATTTCGGGTTGACTACGACGATGCGGGCTCCATCGGCAAACGGTACCGGCGCCAGGATGAGATCGGAACCCCGTACGCCGTGACCGTCGACTTCGACTCGCTGGACGACGACGCCGTAACCGTTAGGGATAGAGACTCCATGGAACAAAAGAGAGTGAGGATTGACGAGTTGGTCGGATACCTTGCCGAAAGGCTGTGCTGGTGATTCTTCGATTGACGGGCCAGGTGCTGGTGGAGGGCTCTCCGGTGGAGGGCAGCTACATAAGGATCAACGGACCCTCCGGAAATTTCGTCTGGGAGGCGCGCACCGAAGCCGACGGCAAGTTCGGATTCAACCTGCCCCCTGGGGAGTGGACGCTGATCGCTTTTGCACCCGGCGCCGAGCGCCAAACTCAGACTTTTGAATTGAGTGAAGACTCAGCTGAAGCGGTAATCGATCTGAGGGCCTCGTGAGTTCAAGTAAACGCTACGTTTTTGATTTTGAAGAGGGCGACAGGGACAAGAAGGACCTGCTGGGCGGCAAAGGCGCCAATCTGGCCGAGATGACCAAGCTCGGCCTACCGGTGCCTCCCGGGTTCACCGTCACCACCGAGGCGTGCCGTGAGTACATGGAGGCCGGTACTTTCCCCGAGGGCCTGATGGACGAGGTTTCCAAGCACCTGTCGAAGCTGGAAGACAGGATGGGCAAGAAGCTGGGCGACCCCTCCAACCCGCTGCTCGTCTCGGTGCGCTCCGGCGCCAAGTTCTCCATGCCCGGGATGATGGACACGGTGCTCAACCTGGGTATGAACGACCAGAGCCTCAAGGGCCTGACCCAGCAGTCCGGCAACGAGCGGTTTGCTCTGGATGCCTACCGCCGGTTCATCCAGATGTTCGGCAAGATCGTCATGGGGGTGCCGGGCGAGGAGTTCGAGAAGGTCCTGGAGCAGCGCAAGGAAGCGGCCGGCGTCACCTCCGACCCGGAGCTGGGGACCGCTGATTTGGACTTCCTGGTCGGCCGTTTCAAGCAGCTGGTTCGCGAGAACACCAACCACAACTTTCCAGAGACGCCCATCGAGCAGCTCAAGTTTGCCATCGAGGCCGTCTTCAAGTCCTGGACCGGCGAACGAGCCGTTATCTACCGCCGGCAGAATAAGATCTCCGACTCGCTGGGCACCGCGGTCAATGTCCAGGCGATCGTGTTCGGCAACATGGGCGACGACTCCGGTACCGGGGTGGCCTTCACCCGAGACGCCTCCAGCGGCGAGCGTACCTATCTGGCCGAGTACCTTCCCAACGCTCAGGGTGAGGATGTCGTCTCCGGCGCGCGAACCCCGCTGCAGCTCGACTCGCTCAAGGGGTCGGACCCGAAGTCCTATGACGAGCTGACCGGCATCATGACCCGGCTCGAGGACCACTACCGGGACATGTGCGACATCGAGTTCACGGTGGAGAAGGGCAAGCTGTGGATGTTGCAGACCCGCATCGGCAAACGCACGGCGGCGGCCGCGGTCAAGATCGCCGTGGATCTGGTTTCGGAGGAAAAGATCTCGAAGGACGAGGCGGTGCTCCGGGTGGAGCCTGCGTCGCTGGATCAGCTCCTGCACCCGCAATTTGACCCGAACGCCGATATCGATTTTGTTGCCAAGGGCTTGAACGCCTCGCCGGGGGCGGCGGTCGGCAAGGCGGTCTTCGACGCCAAGACGGCGGAGAAAATGGCAGCCGAGGGCGAGAAGGTCATCCTCATCAGGCCGATGACCGAACCGGAGGACGTGGGCGGCATGTACGCCGCTCAGGGGATCCTCACCTCGCGCGGCGGCAAGACCTCGCACGCTGCGGTGGTGGCGCGCGGGGCCGGCAAACCCTGCGTTTGCGGAGCCGAGGCTCTCAAGATCAACTTGGACCGGCGACAGTTCGCGGTCGGCGGCAAAGTGGTCGGCGAAGGGGACATCGTGGCGATAAACGGAACCACCGGCGAGGTGGCTCTGGGCGAGGTTCCGCTGATCGAGCCGGAGTTGTCCGGAGATTTGATCACAATCTTGGAGTGGGCCGACCGGATCCGCCGGATGAAGGTGCGCGCCAACGCCGACACCCCGGAGGACGCGGCCAAGGCTCGGGAGTTCGGCGCCGAGGGCATCGGTCTGGCGCGTACCGAGCACATGTTCCTGGGCAGCCGGCTGCCGACCGTGCAGAGGATGATCCTCGCCGAGGACCCCGAGGAGGAGCAGGCGGCCATCGACGAGCTGCTGGAGCTGCAGCGCGAGGACTTCGTCGGCATTCTCAGCGCCATGAGCGGGCTGCCGGTTACCATCCGTTTGCTCGACCCGCCGCTGCACGAATTTTTGCCGTCTTCCAAGGAGCTGGAGCTGCAGATTCAGGGTCTGGAGATCTTCGACAAGGCGACCGCCGTGGCGCACAGCGCGGCTACCCATTTCCACTGGGAGGAGCGCGACGTCGAGATCGAGTCCAAGGTGCTCAACGACGGCTTTTTGGTGTCGGACCAAATCGCTCAAAAGAAGCACATGCTGGAGAACGTAATTCGGCTGGAGGAATCCAACCCGATGCTGGGCATGCGCGGGGTGCGGCTGGGCATTGTCAAGCCGGCCCTTTACGCCATGCAGGTGCGGGCTATCGTCGAGGCGGCGTGCAAGGTCAGGGCGGCCGGTAAGGAGCCTATTGTCGAGATCATGATCCCGCTGGTGGCCGTGCGTGAGGAATTGGAGTTCATGCACGATGACGCACGGCGAATCATCGAAGAGGTGTCAAAAGAGCAAGGCCAGCAGGTCGACGCGTTGATCGGCACCATGATCGAGCTGCCTCGGGCGGCGCTGGTGGCCGGCGAGCTGGCCGAGCTGGCGGAGTTCTTCTCCTTCGGAACCAACGATCTGACCCAGACAGCCTTCGGGTTCTCCCGCGACGACGTCGAAGGCAAATTCCTGACCCGTTATCTGGAGGCCGGCATCCTCAAGGTCAACCCCTTTGAGTCGATTGACGAGCCCGGTGTAGGGCGGCTGATTGAGATAGCGGTCAAGGAGGGCCGGGGGGTGCGCAGCAACCTCAAGGTCGGCATCTGCGGCGAGCACGGGGGCGACCCCGCCTCGGTGGAGTTTTGCCACACCAGCGGCCTGGATTACGTGTCCTGTTCACCGTTCAGGGTGCCGGTGGCCCGGTTGGCCGCCGCGCAAGCGGTCCTGAAGGAAGGCGAAACCGCCGCTTCCGACAGCCGCTAGTAGGGTACTAGGGGACGTTAAAGAAGCCGACCAGGCGCAGGGCCAGCCAGGGCTTCCGGCCCCAGGTGAGCAGCTTTCCCTGGGCTATCGCGGCGTACTGGCTTTTTTGTCCCATAACCACGCTTAGGAAGGCCACCGGGTCGGCAAGCACGTGACAGTCGACCCGCCGGGTAGGCTCCGCGGCGGCTACCAGTTCGCCGTTGTCGAACATGAGCGCCAGCCGGCCGCCGCCCATGAAGTGCATCTGGTAGCAAGCGGTCAAACCATTGCTCTGGGTCCTGTCTAGGGTCTTGGGCATGGCGTAGGCAAAGAAGGGGAGCATCAGCGGCAGGTACTCTCTGCGCATCGGGTTCGGCCGGCCTAGGGCCTCGGCCATGAGGACGCCGTGCATAAGCATGTGGGTCAGCACGTAAGAATCCAGGATCCGCAGGCTCATGGTGCCCATCGGGGTGGCAACCGCTTGGGTCGGATCTTCGGCGGCCAGCGTCTCGGCCAGGTCCCGGGCTCCCGTCAGGATGGCATCGGCCGCTGCATCTCCGTCCCGCTCGGGATGCCGTTGCAGCAGCTGCTCGTTGGCGACGGCCAGGCTTTCGGGAGTGCCGTCTCCGTGGATGAACGGCTCCCCTTTGGCCAGCCGCGCAAAGGATTGGTTGGCTACGGCTAAGTGTGTGGCGTTCTCTCCGACACTCCATTGGGAGCCGGGACAGGAGGTCGACATGTCCGCGGGGGCTCGCACCATGTCGGCCAGCTCGGACCCGACCCGAAGGAGCGCCTCGGCGGTGTGGGCGGGGTCGGCGTGCACTTCGGTCATGGTGGTAGATCTTCCTTCAACGTGAGCGGTTCATCAACCTCAGTCGGTCGGGAGGCCGCCGGCTGGTGTATGAATAGTTGACCGGGAAGAGCTGACTAAGCCTGCGGATGGTTGTGGTGGGGCGGCGCAGGCGAGTATGTTACGAACCATGCGCGTTCTTTTTGCCACGGACGGCTCGGAGTCTGCCGAAGCTGCATTGACCATGCTGGAGGGATTTGGGAATCGTCGCACCACCGAGCTAACGGTGTTGTCGGCCTCGGCAGTGAGGGGACAAGGCACCCTGGAAGGGATGTTTTCGCCCGAGGCCGTAGCGCACATCCGTAGCGGGGTTGAGGATGTCGTTGCCGCCACCAAAGACCGGCTGCAAAGGTCCGGATTCCGGGCCGACGGCAGGGCGGAGGAGGGCGAGCCGGCGGCACGGATCCTGGAGATGATTTCCTCCGGGAGCTACGACCTTACGGTGGTTGGGGCCGGCCGGCACTCGTGGCTGGGCCGGTTCTTGCTTGGAAGCACCAGTATGCAAGTTCTGCGCCGTTCGCCGTCTTCGGTCTTGGTCGTACACCAGTCGCCCGCTGAGGGCGAGAATCTTCGAGTGCTGGTGGCTGCCGACGGCTCGCAAGGGGCCCGGCACGCTGCCGCCCAATTCCGGGACTTAGCGGATTCCGCCGAGTGTTCCGTGAGCGTTTTGTCGGTGGCCGAGGCGACGGCCGAGCCGCCTCCGGCGGTCACGTTTCCCGCCGTTGCCTGGCGCCCTCCCGAAGCTGCGGCTAACCAGTTTCAGCAAGAGGTTGAGCATGCGATGAAGGCTGCAGAAGCCGCGGCGCGTGCCGAGGCGGAGCGGTTCCGGTCCGCCGGATTCCGGGTCGAGAAGGAACTGGCTTTGGGCGGGTCGCCGGCGCAGGTGATCTTGTATGAGTGTCAAAACGGGAGTCACGATCTCGTCGTGGTCGGCTCCCGTGGGCTTGGTCGATTGGGCAGTGCTTTGTTCGGATCGGTAGGGGATGCGGTGGCTCGCCACGCTCCCGGCGTCTTCGTCGGTCGTACCGCCCCACCTGCCGAGTCGAAGCAGGCCGAGGACGAGCCCTTGGGGCTTCGCTACAAATCGTGGTGGCCCTAGTGGTAGCCGGGTTGAGACCCTACTAGGGCGGGCCCCCGACAAGGGGCGGAATGGGTGCTTGCCGGGGAGCGCCGAGCCCTAGTACGACCCGGCCGGAGGTAGTGGGCCGGCGTCGGTTTGGACAACCATTTTACCACCTACGGTGGCAGTAGCCGGCAGTCCTCGGTGGATCCGTCCTGCGTTGGTGCGCCGCGCTTGTCGGTGCCGGCGACTAAGATCGAAGTCGTGAGCGCCATCCGCGAGAGCCTCGAACAAAACGAACTGGGGTATCTGGCCCCTCAGGCCAGCCGAGCCGCGCAGAGCCGCGGCCGCCGGTTTCCGGAGGATCCGCATCCGTACCGCACCGCGTTCCAAAGAGATCGGGACCGCATCCTACACTGCAAGGCTTTTCGCCGCCTCGCCTACAAGACCCAGGTGTTCCCCGCGCCTCAGGGCGATCACTACCGGGTTCGCCTCACTCACACCCTGGAGGTCTCGCAGGTGGCCCGTACCATCGCGCGGGCGCTGAGGTTGAACGAAGACCTGGTCGAGGCGATTTGCCTCGGTCACGATCTGGGCCACACCCCGTTTGGCCACCTGGGCGAGAAAGTGTTGTCAGAGTTCATCGGCAGGCCGTTCAAGCACAACGAGCAGTCGGTGCGCCTGGTCGACCACCTGCAGTGGCGAGGAGAGTCGTTCGGTAGCAAACCCGGAGGGCTGAACCTCACGTGGGAGGTGCGCGACGGAATACTCAACCACACCTGGTCGATGCCTCCTCCGCAAACGCTCGAGGCTCAGGTGACCCGCTTTGCCGACCGGATCGCGTACCTGAGCCACGACATCGACGACGCAATTCGGGCCGGGGTACTGGCTACGGGCGATCTGCCGGCGGCGACCAACCGGGTGCTGGGGGTAACGTCCTCGTCCCGCATAGACACGATGGTTGGGTCGTTGGTCGAAGCCAGCAAGGATCTTCAGGTCATCTCGATGACTCCGGAGGTCTTCGAGGTCATGGCCTCCACCCGCCGCTTCATGTTCGAGCGGGTGTACAACCGACCCGAGTCGCGCGCCGAGCATGAGCAGGTCACCCGGCTTCTGGAAGAGCTGCTGGCGCACTTTCGCTCTCACCCGCAGGAGCTGCCCGCCGACGAGTTGGGCGTGGAGGACTTCGAGACCCGCCTGGTCGATTACGTCTCAGGCATGACCGACCGTTTTGCGCAACGTGAACACGCCCGGCTGGTGGTCGGAGCGTGAGCTCGTTGTGAGGGAGGTGGCGGGCCGGTGAAGGGTCATATCGCTTCCGAGGACATCGAGGACCTGCGTGATCGGGCCGATATCGTCGAGTTGGTCTCCGGCTACCTAAAACTCAAGAAGGCGGGCCGGGTGTTCAAGGGCCTGTGCTGCTTTCACCAGGAGAAGACGCCCTCGTTCACCGTGGATCCGGCCAAGGGCCTTTACTACTGCCACGGCTGCGGCAAGGGCGGCGACGTCTTCAGCTTCATTCAGGAGGTTGAGGGTCTTACCTTCAGCGAGTCGGCTCAGCGCATAGCCGACCGGCTCGGCAAGAGCCTGCGGTTCGAAGGACCGGCGGAGCCGGCCGGCCAGCGGGCGGCGTTGCTGTCGGCCAACCGGCACGCCCGTGACTACTTTGCCGGCCTGCTGGCCCAGGGACCCGAAGCCAAGGCGGCCCGCGCGTACCTCGAATCCCGCGGGTTCGACCGGGAGGATTGCGCAACATGGAAGCTGGGGTTCGCTCCCCGGAGCCGGGACGCTCTGTACCGGTACTTGCTGCAAAAGGGGCTCAAGTCCAACCAGATCGTCGATGCCGGGCTGGCCCTGGTGGTCGAGGACGGCCAGCACCGGGACCGGTTCCGGGGCAGGGTGATCTTTCCCGTTCAGACCCTGACCGGGGATACCGTCGGCTTCGGAGCCAGGGCCTTGGGCGACGACAAGCCCAAGTACCTCAACTCGCCGGAGACGTCCCTGTACCAAAAGTCCAAGATCCTTTTCGGTCTGGACAAGGCCAAGGCTGAGATCGTGCGCAGCGGCTACGCCATCGTTACCGAGGGCTATACGGATGTGATCGCGCTGCACAAGGTGGGGTTTTCCAACGTCGTGGCCACCTGCGGGACGGCGCTGGGGGAGGAGCATTTTGCGTTGCTCAAGCGGTTTTGCGAGCGGGTGGTACTGGCTTTCGACGCCGATGCGGCCGGTTCGGTCGCCTCCGAGCGCGGCTTTGGCATCCACTCCAAGATCGGTCTGGAAGTGCTGGTGGCGACGGTGCCCGCAGGCAAGGATCCGGCCGATGTGGCCCTTCAGGAGGGCCGGGACGCCGTCCAAGCCGTGATAGACGGAGCGGAGCCGCTGATGAGGTTCGTCTTGGAGAAGGAGATCTCCAGGCATCAACTCGACACCGCCGAGGGCAAGTCCAAGGCCGTCAAAGCCGCGGTGGACAAACTGTCCTGGGAGCCCAGCCGAGTGGCCCGCTCCGAACACGGCTTTTGGCTGGCGTCGAAGGTGGGGGTCGCTCCGGAGCAGGTGCAGCTGGAGATCGCCGAGTCGACGGCGGCCGGCCCCGCCTCGATCCGCCAGCCCACTAAGGAAATCCTGCGCCGTCCCGGACACGTAAAGGTGGAGAGGGAGGCTCTGGCGATTTTGTTGGACTCGCCGGCGGAACTCAAGCGCGCCGTGGAGCTGCTGAGTACAGAGCACTTCACCCAGCCCGCCCACCGGGTTGTGTTCGAGGCGATTGTGGCTTGCGCGCACGGATCGAGCGGTGAGTCGGTCATGCAACTGCTGCCGGACGAGAACTCTCGTACCCTGGCTGCAGAGCTTTCAATGGCTCCCATGGTTACCAAAGATCCGGAAGAAGTTTTTATTCGACTTGAACAGTTCAAGATTCGGCGGCAGATCGAGACCTTAAAGGCTAAACTCGGTCAGCTTGATCCTGAGGGTGACGCAGATTCCTACAACGAGTTGCTCAGGGAGTTGATGCGTCTGGATGTCGAACAACGCAAGTTCGACGACAACTGAAAGGACCCTATGGCCAAGGACACTGAGATCGATGACGTTAAAGAGCTTGTCTCTAGAGGTAAGGAAAAGGGCTGGCTGACCGCGGACGAGATCGCGGATGCTCTTGGCACGATGACGCTTACCGCAGAGCAGGTGGATGGGGTGTACGCGCTGCTGGTCGAAGAGGGCGTGGAGGTTATGGAGCATGAGCCCGGCAGCGCCGACGAGCAGGTCGACGAGTTCCGCCGGGATTCGGAGTTGCTAAAGGCCCCGACTAACGATCCGGTCCGGATGTATCTCAAGGAGATCGGCAAGGTCGCCTTGTTGACCGCCGACCAGGAGGTCGATCTGGCCACCCGTATCGAAGCGGGTCTGTGGGCAGGCGAGATGCTGGCCGAGCAATCCAAGTTCGATTTGAAGCGCATAGCCGAGCTGGCCGAGCGGTCGTCCCTGGCCGTGGGCACCGGGCAGATGACCAACGACCGGGCCCGGGAGATCTGTCGCAGGATCGAGCGCGACGGCATACTGGCCAAGCGAAAACTGGTGGAGGCGAACCTACGCCTAGTGGTTTCGATCGCCAAACGTTACGTAGGCCGGGGCATGCTGTTTTTGGACCTGATCCAAGAGGGTAATCTCGGCCTCATTCGCGCAGTGGAGAAGTTCGACTACAACAAGGGTTTCAAGTTCTCCACCTACGCGACGTGGTGGATCCGCCAAGCGATAACCCGGGCGATCGCCGACCAAGCCCGCACGATCCGCATCCCGGTGCACATGGTGGAGACCATCAACAAGCTGCTGCGGATTCAGCGTCAGCTCATGCAGGATCTCAACCGGGAGCCCTTGGCGGAGGAGATCGCCGAGCAGATGGAGATGAGCGCTGAGAAGGTCCGGGAGATCATGAAGGTCTCGCAGGAGCCCGTCTCGCTCGAGACCCCCATCGGCGAAGAAGAGGACACCCACCTGGGTGACTTCATCGAGGACTCCGACGCCGTCGTCCCGCTGGACGCGGCGTCGTTTATTTTGCTGCAGGAGCAGCTCGAAAGCGTCTTGCACACGCTGTCGGAGCGGGAGAAGAAGGTGATCCAGCTACGGTTCGGCCTTCACGACGGGACGCCCAGGACTCTGGAGGAGGTCGGCAGGGAGTTCGGGGTGACCCGCGAGCGTATAAGGCAGATAGAGTCCAAGACGCTGTCCAAGCTCAGACACCCCTCCAGGTCCCAGAAGCTGAGGGATTATCTGGAGTAGCGGCTAGACCTTTTCCCCCTCGGCGTTGATGCCGGCGGCCCGGTTCATCACGACGGTCAGAACCTCTTCGGCCTGACCGGTGGTGCGGGTTTTGGCCGTGGAAGCCGACTCGGCCAGCTTCTGACCGACCGGTGTCGAGGCCAGCCTTTGGGTGCTCTGCTTGATCTGCGCGTAGCGCTGGCGACCATCCTTGGCGCCCTGCGTGTAGCCGATGAGGGCGCCGACGGCGGCGCCCGTGATGAATCCTTTCATGTAAGCCTCCTGGTGTAGTTGGCAGAAGTCATGGCCAAAATAGGTCGTACAGCTTCCACGCGACCCATTCGGGCGAATTGCTCATTTCAATTCTTTTCAAACGAGGTCCCGTGTCATTTCGGCTAACGAGAGCTCTCGACGAGAAATCTTCAGGTTCCTGGACTGCCGTGGTGAGTTCGTTTATTCCCCCCGGCCATACCGGGTAAACGGCAACGTCGGGTAGTCGAAGGATCGCAGCGCTCGACGGTGCTAAAGTTGCGTGTGTAAGCACCTCTTTCGGGGGTGGCGCAATCGGCAGCGCGGTTGACTGTTAATCAATAGGTTGCGGGTTCGAGTCCCGCCCCCCGAGCTTTCGAATTATGCGTGGACCTGGCTTAAAACATGTAAATGTTGGTTTGCCCTTCCGGTGACCAGGACTGCCGGTCCAGAAGTGAGGCACACCGCTGACCACAGTTCCCATTAAGCTAAGCCCACTGGATCACGGGTTTACACCTGCCAAGGGCGTGGTGAGGAAGCACCCACGTTGAGCTCGACATCTGGCCGCAGCTATTAGGTCGCGTCTTGGGCCCAGAGCTGATTGGCGATGACTACGCCACCTAAGGCAATGATCAGCTACTCCTAGGAAGACGCGGCGTTCGCCGAGCTACTCCATGACGAACTGGCTCTCCGCCCCCTGATGCCTGTTGATCGACCCGGTTCGAAAGTGGGTGAGCAATCCGCGAGCAAGATCGACGCCGCGCTGTGGGTCGTGGATCAAGTGGCCGACTCCGGAATCCACAGCGGACTGGCAATTGCCGGGCGGAGTATTATAATCCCTCCCTTATCGAGTTGCCGCTCTCTTATCAGCGAGGCCCATGAGTTTTCTTCATCCGGTGCGACTGGCGTTTGCGGGTACCTTCCAGGCCGACGTCTCCACGGTCAACAACGACGTTCGCCACTTCGACAACGAAGCCTTCCAGCCGGTCTTTCAGCAACCGCAGGAGCCCAATACGCTAAACGGCTGGTGGAACCCCGAAGGTTCGGGCGCCTTCAGATTGATTGACTGCCGGGTCACGGCCGTGTCCTACGGGGAGGGGGAGTCGACATCCGACCCGGCAAAGGACCCGGTAGTAGGCATGTGGATTGGCGGATCGGTCCAGCGTACCAGCGGCAAGATGGTCGACATCGACCCGCAATGGCAGCTGGCCTCCGCATTGTGGGGGCTGGATGTGCGCCTTACCACGGCCGATGGAGTCGATGCCGTGGCCGGTCGGTACAAGCCTCATGCTTTTCGTGATCTGTGGTTCTCCAGGACCACCGGCCAGACGCAGGACGGCGCGGCAAGCTCCACCTTCCAATCGGTTCTGCGCGACATGCGCTGGGACGACGATTTGGTGTCCGGGAGCCAGTTCCTGGAGAAGCTGCGCGGTTTCCAACAGGGGTCGGATCTTCTCTCCATCCGGCTCGCGACGTTTTCCTACCAGGGCAACATGAAGGATCCCCGCTTCACATTGGGCACCGTGGTGGGCTGCATCGGCCCTCAGCTGGACAAAGAGCCGGAGTCGTTCGTTGCGGGCCGCCGGTTCAGTCCGGCCAGCGGATTCTCCTCCTGGTGCGGCATCACCTATTTCACAGGCTCGGTGGACGCGGGGTCCAAGCAGATGTTGCTGGATCTGTCCAACGCCCTGCAGATCGTCGATCGGCCCGGTACGCCAAACGACATAGGCCCTATGGGAGTTGGGATACTCAAAGATCCGAAGCTCTCCGAGAACACACCGGTCACTCCGGACAACTTCGAGCTTGTCGCCCACATTCCTTACCGGGACGCGAGGTGGCTACAGTCCAACGGGGGAGTCTTCGCGGCGAGCCTGACCGACGATCAACTCGAGTTGGCTCAATCCAATCCCCTGGCGCTGGTGGTGAGTGGCCGGTTCGACCCCGGTGCCACCGGTGTGGAGCTGAGCAGCGAGGGAATAGTCGCAATTCGGGAGTCGGACGATGGCTGGTACCTGTGCGCCGAGCCGGCGGTACACCGCATCGACGCCGGAGGCTCCAGCTCTTTCACCGTGTATGCCCGTAGGTACGGAGCTCCGGCCGCGGGTGCAGCGATCCATCTGCGGCAGGTCGGAAAGGTCTCAGGGCAGGGAGGCGGCGACCCCAACGACTCCAATCCTCCCCAGGCCCCGATACCCGACATAGGTGTCCCCGAAGAAGCTCTGCAGCTGCAGCCCGCGTCGGCCACCACCTCGGACGAGGGGAATCTGGAGGTCCGCATGACCGCAGCGGCGGACGGGCCGGGTAACCCCCGGGGCTACATCGACGGACAGATCTACCTGGTCGACTACCGGCTCCCGGACCAGAGCAACGCCGCGCGGCAGCCCTTCGACTTCGTCGTGGTGCACGCCCGGGACGCCGTGCCGTACGTTGACCGCCCCACCTGGGCGGATGTTCAGCCGATTCTGCAGCAGTACGCCAACCTGTACCCGATCATGAGCCGGCGCCTGATCGATTTGGGCAACGAGCAGGACGTGCTCAGGAACCGGCGCCTGGTGGCTCTGGCCTTCTCCCTGGACATCGAGGACCCCAACTACATGCCGGTTACCAGGGACCTTTCCGAGGGCAATCTTGCGATGCTGCAGAGATTTCTTGCCGGCCCGGCTCCGGAGAAGGCCGGGCAGCCGGAGGACAAGTCGGCGCCCCGCGCTGCGCCGACGGTGCCGAAGCAAGACGTTAGCTGGGCCGGTCCGGCCAAAAGCAAGCTGGACTTTGCCGAAGGATTCCGCAAGGCAACCAAGGGCAGGCGTGGGGGGTGAATCGTCGATGAGCGCCGCAGGGCGATGCCGATGCTGAAGATTCGCCGGGAGGTAATGAAGGCGGTTGGGGCCGCATCCGACCCCGCCGAGCTCCACCAGTGGCTGCAGAGCGCGATCGAGCTGGAGCATGCCACGATCCCCACCTACCTGACCGCGCTGTACTCCATCAAGCCTGCCTATAACGAGGCAGCTCGCCAGGTCCTGCGTTCGGTAGTCATCGAAGAGATGCTGCATATGACGATCGCAGCGAACTTACTCAACGCGCTCGGCGGGTCCCCCCGGATGGATCGGCCGGGCTTCATCCCCACCTTCCCCGGACCGCTGCCCATGGGTATCGCCGGCGACCTCACCGTGAGTCTGCGCAAGTTGACCAGAGGACAGGTGGTCAACGTATTCATGGTGATCGAGGAACCGGAGGAGCCCCTGGACCTGGTGGTCAAGCAGCCCAGCACCGAGATGTTTCGCGCCCAGGCCCAGGCCCTCCCTCCTGCGGCGCAGCGAGAGTTCGGGACCATAGGCGAGTTTTACGAGGCAATCAGCAACAAGATTGCCGGCTTCGGCGACGGCGCCTTCACGGGGGACCCCAACCGGCAAGTAGTCGACGACCGGTGGTTTGCTTCCGACGAGCTGTTTGCAATCCAGGACGTAAAGACGGCTCAGAAGGGCATCGGCATCATCGTCGAACAGGGGGAGGGTACGACCACGTCGCCCGAGGACCCGGAGATGGTTCCTGCGCATTACTATCGCTTCGCCGAGATTGTGTACGGTCGACGGCTGGTCAGGGATCCCTCCGCCCCCGGGGGGCAGCCGTGGTCCTTCTCCGGTGCACCGGTGGGGCTGAATCCGGCCGGCGTTTGGAACTTGTATCCCGACGCCAAGTCGGTGGATTACCCGGGCGGCAGCCGCGCCCGGTACCTGTCCGACCAATTCAACTCCAGCTACACGAACTTGCTGCGCTGCCTGGAGGAAACCTTTAACGGTAGTCCTGAGAACCTCAAGGTGGCGCTTGGCATCATGATAGAGATGCGTTTGATCGCGCAGGAGCTCGTCGCCACCGCCGTGCCGGGAACCGAGATGTTCTGCGCACCTACCTTCGAGTACACCCCGGTTCTGTGACCTCAGGACCGCGCAGGTCGTCCTGGCGTTTCCTGCTGGGCATTAACATCTTTTGGCTTCCTCTTAGCTTTTTGTCCGACGGATTCACCGCCTTGGTGCTGCCCTTCGATCTGGCCGAGCTTGGCCCCGATTGGAGGGCGACGGTTCTCGGTCTGGTGTCGTTCGCCGGGCTGGCGGTCGCGATATTGGTGCAGCCCTGGGCGGGGGTTTTCAGTGATCTGACCAGGCATGCCTGGGGCCGGCGGGCGACGATGGGGTTGGGCGTAGCGCTGGCCCTTCCGGGGTTCGCTCTTTACGCCAAAGGCGGCCTTGTGCCGGTATGTGCAGGCTATGTGCTGATCATGACGGCGGCCAGCGTGTCGCAGGGGGGACTGCAGGGACTGATCCCCGACCTGGTGCCGCTTTCCCGGCGGGGCCTGGCCTCCGGGTTCAAGGGCTTTATGGATTTGAGCGGCGCAATACTTGCCTACGTGTTCTTGGGTTCGTTGTTGGGATCGCAAGGAAGCGGTGCGGCGGTCGGCTGGAGCGCGGCTCTGCTCGCCGGCGGCTTTGTGGTCACCGCCTTGGTTGTCAAAGAGCCCAGGACGCCCGGTGGTGCTTCCATTTCCTCCGCGCTGCGGACTCTGCGGCGCATGGACAATCCCTTCCGGGTGAATCTGAGGGCTCATCCCGTCTTCGGTTGGTTGGTGGCCGCTCGGTTTCTGTTCCTGCTGGGCGCGTTCATCGTCGGCCGGTTCTTCCTGTTCTTCGTCGAGGATCGGCTTGGGCTCGGTCGGGATGATGCGGCTACGCAAGCCGGAGTCTTGCTGGGTCTGCTCACCCTCGTCTCCATTATCGCCGGTCCCGCCGGCGGTTGGATGGCCGACCGAAGGGGCAGGCTGCGGGTTATGCGGGCCGGTGCTGCCTTGTCGGCTGTGGGCATTGTCCTGCTGACCATTGCCGGCAGCGCATGGCACATCCTGCTCTTCGGGGGACTGATGGCAGTGGGCTCGGGGATCTTTTCGGCAGGCAACTGGGCTTATACCGCCGACGTCATTCCGGGGCCCGAGGCTGCCCGCTACTTCGGTGTGGCCAACGTGGGAACTATGGGGGCCGCAGCTGTGGCCGGTCTGGCCGGTCCTCTGGTCGATACCGGGAACCGGTGGTCGGACGGATTGGGATACCAGGCCGCCCTGGTCCTCGCCGCGGCCGTGACACTGGGCGGTTACTTTGCCGTCCGTCGCATACAGGATCGCGCCGACGGCTCAAGCGGACGGTCCGGCGACCCGGTGACCGAGTGGACATCAGCGGACTAACGACCAGGCCGATTTGGAAGGGGAGCGGGACATGTCGGAAATCGTAAGCGTGCGAATTCATCCGGCGATTGGCATCGCCCGGATCGGCAACAGCGAAGAAGACTATTTCGTCGGGCCTGAGGTGCCGTACCGAACTCCCGAGCCGGAAGGGGGGTACAGGGATGCCTCTGGGCGGTTAAAACGCCAGGCGGCCCGGTTCCGCCTGTTCGGCTACGACGCCTCGGGACGGGTAGTAAGGGAAGTAACCTCCGACGATGCTGATATCACCTGGACCGTCCACGTCGCCAACAAGAAGGCGGCCTGGTACGACTTCGTCGTGGCACTTGATCTGGCGGAGGCAACCGGAGTGCGCTGTCCCCGGCGCAACGCCTACGTGGCCGCCGGCGACCGGGATGACTTGATCATCGATCCCGGTTCCCGAACCGTGGGCCCCGGGGACGCCGCGCAAGCTTTCGACAGCGGCCGGTTTTTCGATCTGCCCGTGTACCTCGGTGAGATCTTCACCGACGAGCAGGGACGGTTGCTGTTCCTGGGCGGGCGCGGAGTGTCTCGCAGCGCGTTTGCGGGCAACCCTATGTCCACCTTCTCCAACAATTCCGGATGGCACGACGATATCTCGGACGGCCCCGTCAACGCCCGGATCGTCATCGATGGAACGAGCATCGACGCCGACCCGGCGTGGGTGGTTGTGGCTCCACCCAACTACGCTCCCGACGTAGTCACTCCCCAGACCATGTACGACGTCATGTACGACGCCGTTGCGGGCTTTTGGGTGACGGCTCCCGAGCGTCCGTCCTTCACCTCCCACATCTTGCCTCTGCTCAGTCAATGCGTCGATGCGCAGTGGGTGAACGCCGGATTCTTATCGCAGTTCGGCTGGCAGGCGCCCAACGACTTCTTGCGCCCCGAGCTGCTGGCCAAGCTGTCGGCGCCCGGCGAGGAGTACCAGGAGTTGCGGTTGCAGGTGACGAATATGTTCCGGGACCCCAGTGCGGTTACGGCAGTGGATGTGCAATGGCCCTATATGTACGGGGACGCCTTCGGCAATTACTCCAACAGCCCTCACGTCCTGTTCACCGTCACACCCACCTTGTACCGATACCTGCGCCAGTGGGCGAAGGGAGACTTTGTCTCGGACTACACCGAGACCGAGACTCCCGCCTCCTTGGACGCCGTTTCACTGCAAGAGCAGCCGGGCGTGCTGGACAAGGCCGCGCTGCATTTTTGTATGGGTGGGCCTTTTCACCCCGGTTGCGAGATGACCTGGCCCATGCGTCAGCGCTACCTGTACCGCGCGCCGTTCCGGCTGAAGCAGCGTCCCGAGAACATCCGCGAGTCGGACTACGGTCAGTTCATGACGCAGGACATAGCGCTGTCCGACGATGGGCCTCTTTCTCAGAGCGGCCCCGGCGACATAAGCAAATGGATGGCCCTGCCCTGGCAGGCCGATACGGCCAGCTGCCGGTCCGGGTACCCGGTCCCGTACCTGCCCGCCGATCCTTACCTCCCCACTTTCTGGCCTTCTCGGGTGCCCAACCAGGTCCTGGCGGAGGAGGACTACCGGACCGTCATGGAAAGCACGGATGCCGCGGAGCGTGTTGCCGCGTTCAATACCCGCAGGTCGTGGCTGCGCGGCCTGGACCTGGAGGCGCCCTACCTCGAGCAGATCGCCACGATGGTCGACCACTTCGGCGACTTGGGAGTCGTAGTGCGCAAGCCTGGGCCTCAGTCCGATCCGGACTTACCTCCGGTCATGTACGTGGAAACCGGAGTCGCCTTGCCGGAGCCGCCGGCGGCCCGGCTGCTCACCCGGGCACAACACGGCCGGGAACAGGTAGACCATGAGTTCATGAAGGCGCGTTTCGGCTGGCCGGGCAGACGCAGGTAGCGGGCAGCTTCGACTGCGCCGTCGTCGGCGGCGGCCGGGCCGGGGCCACCGCGGCATTGGCCCTGCGTGAAGCCGGGGCTTCCGTGGCTTTGTTCGAGCGGCGCCCGGCTCCGGGGCACCGTTACGGCGAGACCCTGCCTCCGGAGATCGGCCCGCTGCTGACCGATCTCGGGCTCGGCGACGATCTGCGATCGCTGGGACCGGTACCGTCGCCCGGCTCCGTGGTGGTGTGGGGGTCGGATCGTCCAAGCGAGCAGGATTTTGTCTTCAAGCCCCAGGGTGAGGGGTGGCACGTCGACCGCGGTGCTTTTGACTCCATGTTGCGGGCTGCGGCCGTGCGGGCTGGCGTCTGCCTGATCGGTGGAGTCGATATCCGCCAAGTGTGGGCGCTCGCTGGACGCTGGTACCTACGCGAGAGCTCCGGACGGCAATGGGAGGCTCGCTTCCTCCTCGACGCCTCGGGCCGGCCGGGGCTGCGGATACTCCATCGTCCCCGCCGCATTGTCGACGACACGCTGCTCGCGATCGTCTTGCGCGTGGCCGGAGCAGGCGAGGCCGATAGGGATCTTCGGACGACGATCGAAGCGATAGCCGGGGGCTGGTGGTACACGGCACCGATCCCCCGCAACGAAACAGTGGCGATGTTCTTCACCGATCCGCAAGGCCTCGACTCCCCGAGCGGCATAGACGGGCATCTTGCTTTGGCGCCCGTGACTGCGGCACGTCTGCAGGGACTTGTACGTGTGGAACGACGGGTGCTCAGTGTCCAATCTTCGGTGCGCGCCCGGTTGTGCGGCCCCGGCTGGCTGGCGGTCGGAGAGGCTGCAGCCAGCTTCGATCCGTTGTCGGGTATGGGAGTTCTGAGTGCCATGAGCCAAGGCTTGTACGCGGGCGGGGCGGTTGCCCGCCACCTGGACGGAGACCTCGACGCGCCCGACGAGGCCGCCCGGCGTTTTCACGAGACTTTCCTCCGGTATCGTGCAGAACGCATTCGCTACTACGCGCAGGAACGGCGATTCGGCAGGTCGGGGTTCTGGGGTCGCCGGTTGGGACCGGCGCCGTCTGCTGACCACGTTGCAGTTTCGTAAGCCTATTGAGGCGTTGAGCGGGCGTGGGACCAGCAGGCGAGGAGCGTTTTGTAGGCGACCTGGCCGAAGCCCTGGTTGCCATGTTGCAGCGACCGGAACCGGACCGGCGCCGGAGGCTGGCGAGGGAGGCCGCCGCTTTCGACTGGGAAAATGTCTTCGACCGTTACGAAACCATTTACTACGAGCTTGCTATGCCGGCGGCGGGAGATCGTGCAGGGTGACCGAATAACCAGAGTTCCCGTACATGTCCCCGCGAGTGGTGCAATTTCGATCCGGAACATATGGGAAGCATTGGTAGTTAGAACCTGATACCCATGGCGCGGGAATAACAGCCGGCTTTTCAGCGATCTGGGAGCTCACCGACCAGCTGATCGAAGCCCTCCGGTAGGAATACCGCCCGCCATGCTCGGTCGGGCCGGATCGGCGCGCCCGGGAATCTCCCAGGCAATTTGCTGATTTCATGGTGTAGAGGTGCGCCAAGTTCCCGCCGATGGCCCGGTCGTAGCCAACCTCGGGCGGTAGCGTCGTCGAGCACGCTTCGCGTTTGGGTTGCTGGGCGCCGCATCCAGTTTGAACGAAGGGAGAAGCCATGTTGGTCGCAGGCGTCGACGTAGGCGGCACTAACATCCAAGTAGGGCTGGTGGACGACCAGCATCAGGTACTGGACAGGAAGAAGGCCGCAACACCAACCGAGGGTCCCGACGCGATCTCCGAGGCGATCATCGGCCTGGTCGGGGACTTAAAGCAGGAAATAAGCGCCATCGGCGTCGGCATTCCCGGAGGAGTGCACAACGGACGGGTCGTGTATGTTCCCAACCTGCGGGGCTGGACCGAGGAGGTGGACCTCGCCGGTCAGATCTCCAGCCAAAGCGGTGTTGCCGTGGGTCTGGGCAATGACGCTAACGTTGGGATCCTGGGCGAGTGGCTGGCGGGGGCAGCCAAGGGCCACTTCGACGTGCTGGGGGTATGGATGGGCACCGGGATCGGCGGCGGGCTGATCCTGGACGGTCGCCCCTACAACGGCTCGCTGGGCGGCGCCGGGGAGTTCGGGCATCTGATCGTCCACGCCGGCGGTGCGATGTGCACTTGCGGACGGCGCGGCTGCGTGGAGGCCTACGCGGGGCGCAGGAGCATGGCCGCCTCGGCCACCGCCATCGTAGAGGCGGGTCGCTCGACCCAGTTGTTCGACATCCAGCGAAAAGCCGGCAAAACGCGCCCGACGTCCAAGGTGTGGGCCAAAGCGCTGGACAAGCAGGACTCGCTAGCCGAGGAGCTGTTCAGCTCGGCCATCGAGGCGATCGGCGTCGGTATAGCGTCGGTGGTTAACCTGCTGGACGTGGAGCAGATTGTGATTGGGGGCGGAATGGCGGAGAAGCTGGGCCAGGATCTCGTGGACCGCATCGCAGCCGCCGCCCGGCCCTGGATGCTGCACCCGAACCCGGATCTCGTCTTCGATGTGGCTCAGCTGGGTGACGACTCCGGCGTGGTGGGGGCGGCGGCCCTCGGCCGGGCCACGCTGATCGACTCCTGACGATACTTGGACATCCCCAGGCCTGCCGGTAGGCGCACCTTTATCTGGCCGCCTTCCTCCCGGAAGCCGGCGAGTCGGTCACCAGCATCGTGAGTCCCTGGGTCGCCGCAGGTGCGGGCCTTTCCTGGCTTCAGCCCACATCGGACGGACTGCCGACCATCGCCGCCGGTCGGGCGCCGGAGATCTTCTACAACGACTGCGACGCCGAGTCGGTAGTCAAAGCAGAAAACAGGCTGCGACCTCAATCGGCTGCCTCCTTTCAGCAGGAAGTGGGAGCAACACCGGAGCGAAGCCTGCGCTCCGTGTACATCGTGTGCCGGCAGGATCGGGCGATAGCGGCCGCCGGCCAAAGACAGATGGCTGAAAGGGCCGGCCGGATCGTAGCGATGCCGACGGGCCACTGTCCGTTCATCTGTCAGCCGGAGCAGCTGTCCGAGCGCTACGGCGGGCGGCAGCTCGAGGGACGACTTGCTACCTGGTGGCGGCGGGCAGCAATCTGGCCAAGCCGTTGTTTCATCGCCCGCAGCCACGCTTTTTGCGTCCCAAGAAGCCCGAGGTGATGCGAGGCTCTTTTCCCTCCGGCCACGGGGCGGCTGAGGTGGCCTACGTCTTCGGAGCCAGCCAAGAGGCGCCGGCGCTGTTCCTTCCGCTGGGCGGAGCCGCCATGCTGGCGCACTGGTCGCTGGTACGTGCCGGGAAACACTACGTTAGCGACATGCTCATGGGAGGTTTCCTCGGTCTGGGGATTGCCATGTTCGGCGATCTGCTACTTCCCGCGCCGGGCTGGCGCAAGTTGTTCTGGCCGGCCGTTCTTAGGGCCTGTTTCCCACTACTCGCTCGGCAATCCCTCTACGGCAAGGTCGGGCATCGGGAAGTCGCCGAGGTTGTCGGTGATCAGCACCGCCCCGTAGTCCGGGTGTAGAGGACTACTTCCGCGCATCGCAGCCTGAGCAGCAGTTCTACGTCCACTTGCACCCCGCGGTACACCACTGCCCAGGTCAAAAAGGGCCAGGCCTAGTGCCGTGACCACCAACCTCCGGGGCGTTTGGCGGCGTGAGCTGCCCCCTGGCTGCGTTCTCCCTCGCACCGTTAGGGCGAAGCTAGCGGCGCTCAGTGCGGCCTTGCCAGGAAACACCTCACGCGCTCCAAACCTCGCAAACGTTAGTGGTCACGGCACTAGCATCGGTGAAGGTCGAGCGGGCGCGCCGGGGTCGGGTGCTGCATCCAGGCCGCAAGATCGGGGTGGAGTCGACGCATCTTGCGGGCATTGCGTAGAGGGCCGGACCTTACAGCAGGCCTAAGCGGCAAGCCCAGCGGTGGGCCGGCGCTGTGATTCTTCCCGGCACCCATATGGAAAGCCTTGGTACGGACGTTTACCAAAGTGAGATGAAAACTATTGGCAGCAGGTACGGGACAGAAGTGGAAAAGCTGGTTGCCGGCAAGGCGCCGGCGGCGGGCAGCGGCCTGGATGTCGTGGTGAGGGTGATCGATGGTGTCAAGGCAACGTACTTGAACAACCCCGACCCCGACCTCGAGGCGGCCCAGTTGATGGGGCTCATGCGGATGGTCCATCTCAGCGAGAAGGGCGACCTGGCCGTGAGGCCGGCAAGCAAAGTCAACGGGCCTGACTGTCAGGTGTCCGGGCTACCGACGAGAAGGAGGAGATTCATGTTCGAGACACTATTCGCTTCGCTCGCAGCAAAGATCGCAGCCGGAGGTATTGCCGTCGCTATGGCGAGCACCGGTGCGGTGGCTGCAACCGGCAACCTGCCGGACCAGATGCAGACCGGGATTTCTCAGGCCGTGGAGAAGATCGGCATAGAGGTTCCGCTTGGAGAGACCGCAGCGCTGGAGCAGGCCGCGTTGGAAGAGGAAGCAGAAGAGTCCAACGAGAACGCCGACTTCGGTCGGAGCGTTTCCGAGGACGCCAAGGACGGCGGCGTTGACGGCAAGCAGGTCAGCGACGACGCCCGTGAGATGGCCGAGGAGCGCAAGGCGGCCGGACAGTCGAACCGCCCCGAGGGCACTCCCGAAGGTGGTGCCGAGGAGGCAGGTACTCAGCAGTCAACAGCCGGCGAGCAGGTCGGCGACACTCCCGGCGCCGAGTATGTTCCCAGCGAGGTACCCGCCGGCTCCGATGCGGCGGACCAGTACAAGCCCGAAGGCGTAGGCGGCGGTAGGCCGTAGCGCCCGCAGCGGGTTAGAACACAACAAAGCGACTCCTGCCTGAAGGTGGGGGTCGCTTTGCGTGTAGCGCTCGTCAATCGTCGCTCGCGGATTAACTGCAACTTTTTTTCGTCTACCCGTATGAAAAGCCGCAGGCGGGGCGTTTACGAGGATGAGATGCAGATTCTCCGCATTTATAGCGGGGCAGAACTGGAAGGGCTGATTACCAAGAAGCCATCCACTGATGGGGCTGATGGGGATTGTCCATCTCACGATAAGGGCGACCTGGCCGTGAGGCCAGCAAGCAAAGTCAACGGGCCTGACTGTCAGGTGTCCGGGCTACCGACGAGAAGGAGGAGAGTCATGCTCGAGACGCTATTTGCCTCGATTGCAGCAAAGGTTGCCGCCGGCGGCCTCGCCATAGCCATGGCAAGCACCGGTGCAGCGGCTACGACCGGCAACCTGCCGGACCAGATGCAGACGGGAATATCCGAGGCTGTGGAGAAGATCGGTCTAAACATTCCGCTTGGCGAGACGGCCCAGCTGGAGGCGGACCTCGGCGCCGGTGCGGCTGCCGAAGGCGACCTTGACGCCGACCTTGACGCCGATGTTGACGCCGATGTTGACGCCGATGTTGACGCCGATGTTGACGCCGATGTTGACGCCGATGTTGATGAAGGTGAAGACGCAGGCGAGCCCAACGAGAACGCCGATTTCGGCCAGAGTGTTGCTGCTGATGCGCAGGACGGCGGCGTCGACGGCCAGGAGATCAGTGAGCGTGCTCGTGCGATGGCCGAGGAGCGCAGGGCTGCAGGACAGTCGAACCGCCCCGAGGGCCTTCCCGAAGAGGGCGAGGAAGAAGTCTCCGCTCAGTACCAGCCCTCCGGCACCCCCGGACCGGGTACGGCGGATCAGTACAAGCCCTCCGGCAC
>JBBDRQ010000044.1:0-6025 GCA_040905365.1 Actinomycetota bacterium | reverse complement strand
CCAGGGAGTGGCTCACGCCGCCAAACGCCCCGAAGGTTGGTGGCCAGGGTACTAGCTGCAGCGAGAAGCTCGTAGCTCAATCCGGCCCGGTTAATGCGGCGCTGACCTCCGGGGTAAGGCGGGGAACAAGCGACACCGAGTCCAGGTTCTCATTGAGCTGCTCCACCGAACTGGCTCCGAGGATGACCGAAGAAACCTGCGGATTTTGAGCGCAGAAGGCGATGCTCAGCTGACCCATAGTGCACTGCAGTTTTTCGGCGGTTCGCTGCAGACGCTCCAGCACGGGGTGGTGCGACGGATCCTCTACGTACTCTCGCAGCCACTGCATACCCGGCAGCGTAGCCCTGCTGGACTGCGGTACCCGCCTTTTGTACTTGCCGGTCAGCAAGCCCGATGCCAGGGGGCTCCAGGTAAGCAGTCCGATGCCGAGGACCTCACAAAGCCCCGAATACTCGCGCTCGACCCGCTCTCTTCTCACCAGGCTGTACTCGGGCTGCTCCACCACCGGCTTGCGCAGGCGGTACTTTTCGGCGACCTCGAATGCAAGCTCGATGTCGCTCGGCTCCCACTCCGAAGTGCCCCAGTACAGGGCCTTTCCCATGTCGACAATGTCGCTCATGGCCCAAACCACCTCTTCGACCGTGGTGTGAGGATCCGGACGATGACAGAACAAAAGGTCCACAAAGTCCATATCAAGCCGCCGAAGGGAGCCGTCGATTCCCTGCAGCAGATACTTGCGGTTAAGCGTCTGCTCCAAGTTAACTCCTCCACCCAGCCCCCAGAACAGCTTGGTCGACACCACCAAGGAAGCCCTGTCCCAGCCGAGGTCCTTGATAGCGCGGCCCATGATTCTCTCCGCCTGGCCGTCCGCGTACGATTCGGCGTTGTCCAAGAAGTTCACGCCCCGCTCCCGCGCCAACCCAAGAAGCTCCCTCGCCCTACCCGGGTCGAGCTGGTTTCCAAAGGTGACCCAAGAACCCAAGGAAAGAAGGCTGACCCTTAGGCCGGTGCGGCCCAGGCGGCGATAGAGCATCGTTGGTCCGTCCATGAGCTCCTTTCGATCTGCTGACTTTCACACCCCGAGTTGCCGGTGCACGGTGCCAGGATACTGGAAGGCTTAACCAATGTTAAGGGCACCATGGATTAAATCTTTAATACCTATATCTTCTTCACACATCACAATAGTCTTTTTTTCTATGGCTTGACATTGAAACTCTCTTTGTAGATCCTTACCTCTCTGGCAGCATACGCCAGTTCGGTCGAGCTTGGCCGTCCGATTACAGCTAGTGCCGTGACCACTAACGTTTGCGAGGTTTGGAGCGCGTGAGGTGTTTCCTGGCAAGGCCGCACTGAGCGCCGCTAGCTTCGCCCTAACGGTGCGAGGGAGAACGCAGCCAGGGGGGCAGCTCACGCCGCCAAACGCCCCGAAGGTTGGTGGTCACGGCACTAGACACAACGACTCAGAGGTTTTAATCGTGACGAACCCGTTTGAGGACCCGCAGGGCAGCTTTTTTGTCCTGATCAACGATGAAGGCCAGCAGAGCCTGTGGCCGTCTTTTATGCAGACACCGGCCGGCTGGCGGGTAGTGCACGGCGCGACCGGCCGCCAAGATTGCCTGGACTATATCGAGACGCACTGGCAAGACCTGAGGCCGCGCAGTTTGGTAGAGGCGATGCGCCCGCAGGTCAAAACAACTCCAGGCGGCGGTGAAGGCGCATGAGCTTGCCGGTACGCACCGAGTCTGCGGAATCCGTCCTGGACGTAGTGGGCGTCGGGTTTGGACCCTCCAACCTGGCGCTGGCCATAGCAATCCATGAGCACAACCGGCAGTGCGCCCAACCCAAGCGAGTCAGGGCGGCGTTCTTCGAGAAGCAGGATTGTTTCGGCTGGCACACCGGCATGCTGATAGACGACTCGACCATGCAGGTGTCGTTCATGAAGGATCTGGTAACCGTTCGCAATCCGGTCAGCGATCTAAGCTTTGTTAACTATCTGCACAGCCAAAACCGCCTCATCGACTTCATTAACCACAAGACCCTCTTTCCGTTGCGGGTCGAGTTTCACGACTACCTGGAGTGGGCGGCCCGGAGGATGGCTCACTTCGTGCAGTACTCCAGCAAGGTCGTCGATGTTCGGCCGCTTACCGATGACAACCGCGTGACCGGCTTCGACGTAACCGTCGCACGGGGACTTTCCAACGGCCGGCGGGCCCTCTACCGGACCCGAAACGTAGTACTGGCAGCCGGGATTGAGCCTCACGTACCGGCGGGGGTTGAGCTGAACGATCGCGTCTGGCACAACAGCCAACTCCTGAGCCGGGTGGAACAGCTAAACAGCCGCAGCCCTTCTGCGCAGCGTCTCATGGTGGTTGGAGCGGGGCAGAGCGCGGCGGAGACGGTCGAATACCTGCACCGCTGCTTCGCTGAGGCGCAGGTGTGCGCAGTTTTCGGTCGGTACGGTTACAGCCCCTCCGACGACTCCCCTTTCGCCAACCGGATCTTCGATCCCGAGGCCGTCGATACCTATTTCCACGCCCCGCCAAATATCAAGCAGGCGCTGTTCGGGTACCACCGCAACACGAACTACTCGGTAGTGGATCCCGAGCTCATCGAGGAGCTGTACCGCCGCTTCTACCGGGAAAAGGTGCAGGGCCATCCGCGGCTGCAGATCATGAACGCCTCCCGGGTGATCGAAACCACCAGCACCCCGCAGGCTGTTTGGGCCACGGTACATAACATGGCCACCGGCCAGAAGGTGCAGCTGGAATGCGATGCCGTCGTATACGCAACCGGTTACAAACCCGTCGATCCGATCAAGCTGTTGGGCAGGGCCGGAGAGTTATGCCTGGTTGATCCTCAGGGTCTGGTCCAGACCAAGCGTGACTACAGGATCGCGACCTCACCTGAAATCGAGGGAGGCGTGTACCTACAGGGCGCCACCGATCACACGCACGGCATCGCATCCACCCTGCTGTCGAACGCGGCGGTACGCGCCGGCGAGATTCTGGAGTCGATCTTGAGCCGCAGCCCCGAGGACGATTCCCAGGCCCATCCGGTCGGCGCGGTCGCCTCCAACGCCACAAGTGACTAAAATGCGCCGGCCGGAAACCGGCCCCAGCGCCTTACAGGCGCTCGGAGACGTGGGTAGGGTGGCCGCCGATCTGACCTGGCCGGCCATGTTTGAGGATCAGGTCGCGCGCCGGCCGAACTCGGTTGCGGCGGTCTGCGCGTCGGACCGGGTGACCTACGCCGAGCTCAACGGTTCCAGCAACCAGCTGGCTCGCCTCCTAATAGCCCGGGGCGTAGCCGTGGAGCAAGTGGTAGCTATTGCCGTGCCCTGCTCAATCCAGCTGGTTATATCGCTGATCGCCGTCATGAAGGCCGGCGCGGCATACCTGCCGCTGGATCCGAACCTGCCGGACCAGCGGCTGTCGCACATGGTCAGCGACTCAGGGGCGACGGTACTGCTGACGACCCGCGAGCTTGCAAACCGGATGAGGCAGGTAGCTCAGATCCCCATGATCGTGCTGGATTCACCGGAGCCGGCCGCCCTGCTTCGGGAGCTGCCGGTGGAAAATCTCGACGCCGGTGAATGCCCGATACCCGATGGGCTAAATCATGCAGCCTACGTAATCTACACGTCCGGCTCCACCGGCACGCCCAAGGGGGTGGTTGTCACTCACGACGGGATAGGCAGCCTGGTGGCCACTGCCGTCTACAGGTTCGGAGTGGACTGCACCAGCCGGGTGGCCCAGTTCGCATCCGTGAGCTTCGACGTCGCCGTATTCGAGCTGTGCATGTCGCTGTGCGCAGGAGGCACGGCTGTAATGGTTCCCGCCGAGCGCAGGGCGGCAGGAGCCGCGCTGACCGAGTACCTGGTCGAGCAGCGGGTGACTCACGTGGCCCTACCCCCCACCTTGGTAACAGCCCTTCCTGCCGAATGCCGCCTGCCGGAGGGATCGCTGCTGGCCATGGGAGGCCAGGCCGTGCCGACCGATCTGGTCAAACGATGGGTCACGCACGTCAGGGTAGCCGTCGCCTACGGAGTCACCGAGGCGACCGTCAACTCGACATTGTGGCTGGCCGAGCCCAACTGGCAAGGCCCAGCCCCGATCGGACAGCCCGATCCCGACACCGTTATCTACGTGCTGGATGCCGGCCTGAAGCCGGTGGAGGCCGGTGTCGAGGGCGAGCTGTACATAGCCGGACGCGGGCTGGCCCGCGGATACCTGAACCAGCCCGCGCTGACCGCGCAGCGGTTCGTGGCCGACCCCTTCGGTCCCCCGGGCGGCCGCATGTACAGGACCTCAGACCGGGTGAGACTGAGATCCGACGGGAACCTGGAGTTCCTGGGCCGCGCGGACGATCAGGTCAAGCTCCGAGGGTTTCGTATCGAGCTCGGCGAGGTCGATACGTGCCTGCTGGCCAACCCGGCCGTCCACCAGGCGGTTGCCGTAATCCGGAAAGATAAGGCAAGAGGCGAAAGCATGGTCGCCTATGTAGTGCCCAACCCCGACGATGATCCCGGGCACGCAGATATGGGCGCCGAACAGGTTGATCAGTGGCGGCAGATCTACGACCTCGAGTACAGCAAGGTCCCAACCGCCCTATTCCAGGAGGATTTCTCCGGCTGGATCAGCAGCTACGACGGCCGGCCGCTGACACTGGAGCATATGCGAGAGTGGCGGGACGCCACCGTGGCGCGCATCCTCGACCTGGCCCCACGGCGCGTACTGGAGATGGGAGTGGGCAGCGGTCTGCTGCTCGGGCGAGTCGCCGAGCAATGCGACCAGTACTGGGGGACCGACTTCTCCGCCGAGGTCATTGCCAAGCTCGCCACCGACGTCGAGCGTCATCCTAAGCTGGCACCGAAGGTTTCGCTACTCTGCCGCGCGGCGCACGAGGTCGAAGGCCTGCCCGAGCAGTTCTTCGACACGGTCGTCATCAACTCGGTGGCGCAATACTTTCCGAACATCGAATACCTGACCCGAGTGCTTACCGGCGCCCTTGCCCTATTGAGGCCGGGTGGGTCGCTGTTCGTAGGAGACCTCCGTAACCTACGCCTGGCTCGCTGCTTCCACAACGCCATTCACCTGTGCCGGTCGGGACGAAACGACGATTCAGAGCATCTGCGGCGCGCCGCAGATCGCAGCTTGCACCTGGAAAAGGAGCTGTTGATCCATCCGGACTACTTCCACGCGCTGCGGGACCAGGCGCCGCAGATCGCCGCGGTCCGGATCCTTTTGAAGTCCGGCCGTTTTCACAACGAGCTAACCCGCTACAGATACGACGCGGTCCTGCGCAAGGCTCCAGTGGAGGCCGCCTCGCCGGCTTCCTACCCTTCGATCTGCTGGGACGACCGTTTCGGCGGACTCGGGGCTCTGCAGGCCTACCTTTTCACCGTCCGGCCGGACGCCGTGCGCGTCACCGGGATACCCAATGCCCGCATACTTCCCGAGGAGCTGGCGCTCGCCGCCATTGACTCGGGCGCCAACATCACCGAGGCCAAACAGTTGCTGGAACTGCACGCCGGCATGGACCCCGAGCAGATCGAGTCGTGCATACGGCAGCTCGGGTACCGGGTGGATCTCACCTGGTCGGAACGCAGCGCGTCCAGCTACGACGCGATCGCGTATCTCGCCTCCCCGGGCGATGAGTTGTCTTTGGACGGTCAGTACTGTGATCGGGTCCGAGGGGGATCCCTGTCCGATTACGGGAACAACCCTGCCTCGATCTCCCGGGCCAACTTCCTGGTTCCCGCCCTGCTAGAGCAGCTTAAGCAATGGCTGCCCGACTACATGGTGCCCTCGGCGGTGGTGGTGCTGGACTCGTTGCCGCTTTTGCCCAGCGGCAAGATCGACCGGGCCGCCCTGCCCGAGCCGGATCTGGGGAGTCTTTCTGCTTACCGGGCACCCACCGGGGAGCGGGAGCAGATCCTGTGCTCCATCTTTGCCGAGGTGCTGGGGCTGGCCCGGGTGGGGATGGACGACAACTTCTTCGAGCTGGGCGGCCACTCGCTGTTGGC
>JBBDRQ010000043.1:3125-6276 GCA_040905365.1 Actinomycetota bacterium | reverse complement strand
CTGCACCAGGATGTCCTGGGCCGGGATGCCGGTCTCGTGCGCCACGATCTGGGCGAACGTGGTCTCGTGTCCTTGACCCTGGGTCTTGGAGCCGATCTTGAGCACCGCCTTGCCGGTCGGGTGCACCCGCAGCTCCGCGGAGTCGAACATCTTGATGCCGATGATGTCGTACTCACGGGAGTTACCGGCGCCCACCGGCTCGGTGAAGCATGAGGTGCCCAGACCCAGCAGCCGTCCTTGCGACCGGGCGGACTGCTTCTCCTGCTGGAAGGCGTGGTAGCCGATCTGCTCCATGGCAATGTCCAGCGCCGCCTCGTAGTCACCCGAGTCCATCAAAAAGCCGAACGCCGTGCGGTACGGGAACTCGTCGGGCTTGACGAAGTTCATCCTTCTGAACTCGGTCTGGTCCATGCCCATGTCGTAGGCGGCGTTTTGGATGAACCGCTCCTGGAAGAACAAAGCCTCGGTGATCCTAAACGAGCACCGGTAAGCAACCCCTCCGGGAGCCTTGTTGGTGTAGTGCCCCTGCGCGGTCAGATACGCCACCGGGATCTTGTACGCACCGGTAACCGAGTGGTACAGGCCGATCTTGAACTTGGTCGGCTGCGCGTCGGAGAAGAAGCCTCCGTTGTCGGTGTCGGCGTGGTAGCGGGCGGCAAGAATCGTGCCGTCGCTCTTCAGCGCCAGCTCTCCGTGCAGGTACATGTCACGGGCAAAACCGGTGGAGATCAAGTTACCGGTCTTGTCCTCGATCCACTTGACCGGGCGTCCGATGACCACCGAAGCCAAGGTGGCGCATACATAGCCGGGGTAAACCGGCACCTTGTTGCCGAAACCGCCGCCCAGATCCGGAGCGATGATCCGGATCTTGTGCTCGGGCAGCTCGGCCACGATCGCCACCGCGGTGCGGATGATGTGAGGAGCCTGCGTGGTGAGGTAAATCGTCAGCTTCTCGGTTTCCGGCTTGTAGTCCGCAATGCACCCGCAGCACTCGATCGGACACGGGTTGGAGCGGGGGTAAAACAGGTCCAGCTTGGAAATCTTGTCGGCCTGGGCAAAGGCAGCATCCGTGCCTTCCTTGTCGCCGACGTTCCAGGTGTAGCAGATGTTGTCCTTCTGGCCGTCCTTGTCGTCCCGAATCAGCGGAGCGCCGGGCGCCACCGCCTGCATCGGGTTGACGATCGCCGGAAGCGGCTCATAGTCAACGTCGATCAACTCGCAAGCGTCCTTGGCGATGTACGGGTCGTCCGCAACCACAAAGGCAACTTCCTGGCCCTGGAACCGAACCTTGTCGGTAGCCAGAACCGCCTGGGTGTCGTAGGAGAGGGTAGGCATCCAAGCCAGGTTGTGCTGGGCTGCGAACTCTCCGGTGATCACCAAGTGCACTCCGGGTACCTGCCAGGCCCGGGTGTAATCGATCGAGTTGATAATTGCGTGAGCCAGCGGGCTGCGCAGCAGCTCGCCGTGGAGCATTCCGGTCAGCTTGAAGTCGTCGACGTAGTTGCCGCGACCTACGATGAACCGGCTGTCCTCGACGCGCTTGCGACTGGCCCCTAGGCCACCTATCTCAATCTCGTCTACTGCCATGTGCTGTCCATCCTTTCCGGCCCTCTTACGGGCCCCTGCGTAAATGCAGACTTCCTTCCACCTCGGGCCACTGCAGCCACTCAGACGGAGTCACTACGCCCCGACCGACTAGCGCATACGGCTAGCGCAGAAGAAAGCTTAAGAAAAGATATGGCCACCTCGCCAAGAAAAAGCGAGGCCTGCCGGAGGGCCAGCGGGACATACACACTTACTCCGCTTTGGCGTTGCTACTGCTCCGGCCCCGCCCCCGACTTCGTTACCGCTTACAAAAGCGACAATTCCACCGGTTAGGCGTTTGTTTGGGCTCTGCTGATACGAACAAAAGATTAACAGATCGGCCGAGTTGGACCAAACCCAAAGCTCGGCTCCTACTTGGCCTCGGTTGGATCCTCCGCCGCTGGGGCTTCGGTGTCGTCTCCGTACCTGTTGAACTCACCCCAGCGCCCCACTTCCTCCGCGACGGTGATGCGGTGGCACAGAAGGTCCGGTGTGAAAGTGACGTCCTCGTCCATTCCGTCGAGCCACTCCACCGCAGCAATGGGCCGGCCGGCCTCCAGCATGTCCTTAGCCCAGTCCTTGGCCTTGATGGGCCCGGACATCTTCTCCCATAGGTCGGCGACGTCGTCACCGCTGCGCTCGGCTCGCACCGCCTCCTGGGTCGCCTTGAAGCGCTTGGGCAGACCGATCTTGTCGATAACCTTGAGCTCGGCTGGGTCGGCATCCAACTTCGTGCCCAACTCCTGCCTGACCAGGTTCCGAGCCTTGGGAAGGGAATCGGCGGTTACCCGGATCGCAGGTTCCTCGGCAATCTCAGCCGACCAAACCTGACCCTCTCTCTCAAAGACCGCGGTGTAGGTATCGCTCAATTCAGTCACTCCCTCCTCATGGCGCAAGGTTCAACTCTCGCTCCATCTCCGCACGGGCGTCACAGCTACCCTTTTAACTTGGCTCTCCAGTCTACGCCCAGAGCTTTTCTAACCGCCATGCGACGCCTAAGTGCCTTCGGGGCGTTTGCAAACCTTAGTGGTCACGGCACTTAGCCCCCGTTAGTAGCGCGCAGCGCTTAAACTCGGTAGACAGCGCAACGCGCTGGGGCCACCAGGCATCCCAAGCGCAGCGCAGGTTTTGTTGACGAGAGTTTGGAGGCAAAGGCGATGTCCGACACCGAGGTCCCAGAGCAGTCGATGTCCGAGCAGCTGGGATTCAGCGGCCCAGAAGAGGAGCGGGAAGCGATCAACGCCAAGATGGCCGAGATCAAAGAAGCCGTCACCGAGGAGTTGATCCGCGACTGGCCGTCGCCGTGGAAGAGCGAGAACATGGTCGGGGCCAAGGTGACCGGCCGCCTCAGCTCCCACAAGGCCTACCAGACGCTGATGGCGCGCCGACGGGAACTAGACGCCCAGCTTGGGATCGTTGGCGCAGCGCGACAGGCGGAGGAGGCCCAAGACCCAATGGGCTCCTACGCAGCGAAGATTCGCAAAAGCCGCGAAGAGCCGGAAGAGGGAGCCGAGCGCTAAGAAGCGGCAACGCTAGAAGCATAAAGAAGGGAAGGGCCCACAAGCCC